>NZ_NRRU01000059.1 GCF_016583785.1 Rubrivivax gelatinosus
TTCATGGCCTGCGGCCGGGCGTCGGCCAGCGCCGTGCGTGCCAGCGCCCGGCCGCAGGCCATGAACACCGGCTCCAGCGCCTGCGGCGGTGGCAGGCCGGCGGCGCCGGCGCCAGGGGGTTCGGCGTCCAGCAGCGCCTGCAGCAGCGTGTCGCCCAGCAGCACACGCGCTGCCTGCAGCCGCGCGCCGTCTATGCAGTGCGCCAGCACGTCGGCGTGCCAAAACGCGCCCAGGCGCAGCAGCTGCGGGTCGGGGCCCTGCGGCGGCAGCGCCCAGGCCGGCCAGGCGGTGAGCAGGTCCCAGTCGGGTGCGTCGCCGCCGGCGTGCCGCAGCGCCTGCGCCGCCCGCACGGCGAGTGCGGCACGCGCCAGCGCATCGCCGCTCGAGGCCGCGTTCATGCCGCGTCACCGCCGCCCAGCGGCAGCACCTCGGCACGTGCCGGCACGGTGTCGCCACGGCGGCGTTGCCACAGCCACAGCAGCGCGCCCAGCGCCAGCGCGGCGCCGCCCAGCGCCGCGGCCCACAGCAGCGGCGTGCCCAGCCCGGCCAGCGCCGCCGCCGGGGCCGGCGCCGCGGCCGGTCCGGGCCAGGGTTCGGACGGGAAGGTCAGCACCGTCACCTGCTCGTAGGGCAGGCCTTCGATCGCGTTGACCACCAGCGCCTTGATCGAGCCGATCTGCGGCGTCAGGTCGACACCGGGCCGCAGTTTCAGGAAGACCGCCGCGGCCGACAGCTCGGGCTTCTCGGCGAAACGCCGCTTCTCGGGCACCGACAGGTGCACGCGGGCGAGCAGGACGCCGTCGATGTTCTGCAGCGTGGCCTCCAGCTCCTGTGCCAAGGCGTGCATGAAGCGCGCGCGTTCCTCGAGCTGGGTGGTGACGAAACCTTCCTTCTTGAACAGGCTGCCCAGGCTTTCGTGGTTTGCGCGCGGGTAGCCGGCGCCGTGCAGCACCTGGATGGCACGCGCGAACTCGCCGCCCGCCACCTGCAGCGCGTACTGGCCACCGTCGACACGCTGCTTGTTCGCGTCGATGCCGGCGTGGGTCAGCAGCGCGACCATCTCGTTGACCTCGCGTTCGTCGAGCTGGGCGTAAAGCTCCTCGCGGCCGCAGCCGGCGAGCGCGGCGGCGGCGGCGAGGGCCAGGGTCAGGCGCCTCAGGCGCGTGCGGGCGGTGGCGAGCGGCATCGTGGCCTCAGGCCTGCTGGCGGAACAGCTGTTGCAGGCCGTCCGAAGTGCGGTTGGCGACATTGGCCGTGAGCTGGCTGTGGAACAGGAACTCCTGGCAGCGCACGGTGAGCATCACCATCTCGCCGGGCGTCAGGTCGCTGCCTGCCTGCATCGCCGCGCGTGCGTGCTGCGACAGCGTCGACGCCTCGGTGTTGATCTGCTCGAGCGGGCGGAACAAGGCCTTCATCGTCTCGCTGCTGGCCTGCGTGTGCTGCGCCTGCAGCGGCTGGCCGGCGCGTGCCAGCGCTTCGTTGAAGGCCGACAGGTCGGTGAGCGAGACGCCCCAGCCGGCCTGCACCGGCGACGGGGAGATCTGCACCGCGCTGGCGGCGACGGGGAGGACCGAGGACGTCATGCCGGGCCTCGCGCCGTCACTGCTTGCGCGCCATGGTTTCGAGCGCCGTGCCCACCGACGAGATCGCGGTGTGCGCGCTCTGCGCCAGGAAGCCCATCTGCTGCGACTGCGCCGTCAGCTGCGTGATCGTCGCCGGCCGGTCGTCGCCGCCGTTGATCAGCGCCGCGGTGGCTTCCATCTCGGTGGCCTTGGCGTCCAGGGCCTTGCCCCAGGCTTCGGCCATCAGTTCGTACCACTTGCTGCCGGTCTCCTGGCTGCCGGCGGCGGTGTTGGCGGCCAGCGTGGTGGCCTGGATCGATTGCGTCATGGTTGCTCCTCGTGGTGGTCGTGGGGGGTCAGAAAACGATGGCCGAGCGTTCGCCTTCGCGTTCGAGCTCGACGCGGCTGCCGGCGATGGCCTCGATGCGGTGGCCGGTGGGCAGCAGCGCGCCGACGAAGTAGCGTGTGCCGTCGGCGGTGACGACATAGGGCTCGCTGCCAGCGACGATGGAGGCGACCCGTTTGCCCGCGTCCTCCAGCGCCGGCACCGGGCTCGGGCTGCGCCGCGGCGGCTCGTTGACGGCCTGCAGGCCCTGCAGCCCGGGCACGTCGCCGCGCACGCGGCGTTCGATGCCGGCCAGCGGCGCCGGGTCGGCGACTGCGGTGTGCACCTGCATCACGCCGGCGCCCGCCGGCCGCACCTCGGCCTGCACGCCGTGCACGCGGTAGACGTCCTCGATCGTGTGCACGATGGTTTCGTTGACCCAGACGTCCAGCCGTGCGCCCAGCCCCTGGCCCGCGAGCAACTGCTCGGCGCGGCTGCGCTGGGCGAGGGTGTCGAAGTAACCGCGCACGACGAGGCCGTCGGCTTCGGCCGTGACGCTGACGCTGCCCAGCCCGGCCGAGGCCAGCAGCGCCTGGGCACGCTGCGCGCGCTGCTGCGCCGTCGGCGCCGCCGGGCTGGTGAGCATCGCCAGCGCCAGCAGCGACAGCGACGCCGCAGCCAGCGCGGCGCCGCCGATCCGCAACCCGCGGCCCCAGCGCCGCAGACGGTCCGGCACGACCGCCGGCGCCGGCGCGGCGGCGGGCATGGCGCCACCGTTTTCCAGCTCGGGCCAGGCGGCGCTGTCGGCCGGGCCGGCGGCCAGCCGGGTGCCGTCGATCTCCAGCGCCTGCAGCGGCGCCAGCAGCAGGCTCTGGCCGGCGGCCAGCCGGCGCCGGCCGCAGCACACGCTGCCGGCCGTCACCTGCAGCTGCAGCCG
Organism: Rubrivivax gelatinosus; assembly: GCF_016583785.1. Classification (GTDB taxonomy): domain Bacteria; phylum Pseudomonadota; class Gammaproteobacteria; order Burkholderiales; family Burkholderiaceae_C; genus Rubrivivax; species Rubrivivax gelatinosus_B. Next base: position 2,825 of record NZ_NRRU01000059.1, read on the forward strand.
GCCGTCGGCCTGCAGCCTGAGCACGAGTTCGGCCGCGTCCGCGCTGTCGGCGCCGCCGGCGCGCAGCAGCACGTCGCTGCCCCAGTGCCGGCCGATGCGGTAGTCGCGCCCGGCCTCGAGTGCGAAGCGCGCACCGCGCTGCGGGCCGTCGAGCACGCGCAGCTCGTGCGCGGCCGGCGTCCCGCCGGCCATTGCCAGCGGACGAGAACGGGCCGCGAACCAGTCCTGCGGGCTCATCACCGGGTCTCCGTCGTGCCGGCCGCGGGCGCCGCGGCCGCGCTGCGCCGTGCCGGCACCAGGCGCGGCGAGATCAGGAACAGGCGCTCGGTGCGGCGCATGCTGTCGACGCTGCTCTTGAACAGATTGCCCAGCAGCGGGATGTCGCCGAGAAAGGGCACCTTGGTGACGCCGTTGCTGCTGGATTCGCGCGTCAGGCCGCCGACGAGCAGGCTCTCGCCTTCGAAGATCAGCGCCTGGGTGTTGATCGACGCCCGCTCGACCACCGGGATCTGGTCGACCTGCTGCTGCGACAGCGCGCCGTCCTCGATCGCCACCAGCAGCTTGATGCGCACGCCACCGTCGTCGCGGAAGACGTGCGGCGTCACGCGCAGCGTCGTGCCGGCCGAGACCGAGAACAGGTCCACGTCCTCGCGCCCGGCGACACGCACGTAGAAGGTGCGGCTGGTGTCGAACACGGCCTCGACGTCCGACAGCGTCAGCACCTGCGGGCTGGACACCACCTTGGCCGCGCCCTGGTCCTGCAGCGCGTTGATGCGCAGCGCCAGCTCGTCGCCGCCGCCCAGCACCGCCGACAGGAAGCCGCCCTTGCCCTGCGGCGTGATGTCCTGCGGCCGCTGCGCGCCCGACAGCAGCAGGTCGCTGTCGCTGCCGTTGCCGAAGAGCAGCGAGGAGCGGCCGCTGGACAGGCGCCAGTTGACGCCCAGCTCGCGCAGCCGGTCGGTGTCGATGTCGACGATGCGGGCCTCGATCTCCAGCGCCTGCGGCTCGACGTCGAGCGCGCCGATCAGCTGCCGGTACTGCGGCAGGCGCAGCGGGTCGTCGCGCACGATGACGGCGTTGAGCCGGGTGTCGGCCTCCACCCGCGCCTGCGAGACGTCGACCAGGCGCAGCGCCGCGCCCTCGGCCGCGGCAGCGGCCGGCAGCGGCGCGCCACCACCGTAGGCCGCCAGCAGCGCCGCCGCCGACGAGCCCGCCGGCGCCGTGCCCGCTGCCTGCGCCGCCAGGCCCTGGCCGCGCAGCTTGGGCACCGTGCTCGGGGCGGCGCGTTCGTTGGTGCTGACCTCGATGCGGCTGCGTGCGTTGCCGGTCATCAGCGCACGAACGATCGAGGCCACGCCGGGCACGACGACGTCGCGGCCGCCGAAGCTGATGGCGACGTCGTGGGCCCAGGCATAACGCAGGAAGTGAACCTCGAATCCCTGCGGCGCTGCGGCCGCGGCCTGCGCCCGCTGGCCCTGCGCCAGTTCCTCGACCTGGGCGAGGAAACGCGGCGTGCCGGCGGCCACCAGCGTGCCTTCGGCGGTGCTGCGCAGCGTGTGGCGGGCGTCGAGCATGTGCAGCTCGAGCGCGCTGCGCCGCACCTGGGCGGCGAGCTGCGGCGTCATCGGCAGCGTGCGCGTGCCGAGCTCGGCCGGCGTGTAGACGTGGACGACGGCGCCGTCGTAGTAGGCGACGAGGTTGAAGCTGCGCGCGAGCTTGTTCCAGATGGCCTCGGCGCGGCCTTCGAAGTTGCCGTTGACGGCGCCGCGCAGCTTGTCGCTCACCGCCACCGGCACGTCGACCTGGCCGAACAGGTCTTCGAGGAACGGCGCCACCGGCTGCTCGCGCGCGGTCAGCTGCACGCTGCGCTCGGCGAAGGGGATGGGCGCGGCCGGCACGGCGCCGGGTGCGAGGCCGGCGACGACCAGGGCGAATGCCGCGAGGCGGCGGCGGGGCAGGGGACGGGTCATCTCGGGGCGTGGGCTCATGCGGCTTCGAGCTGCACCGCCGGCTCGTCGCCGACACGCGCCAGCACCTCCAGGCGCAGCGTCGGCATCAGCTCGTGGTAGCTCAGCACGGGGGTGTCGAAACAATCGGCCTCGATCAGCTTGCGCACGTGGCGGCGCAGGTCGACGGCGGTCAGCACGGCTGCGGGCCGGCAGCCGTGCACCGCCTGCGCCAGGCGCTGCATCACCGCCTGGGCCTCGGCCGGGTCCAGCGCCAGCGTCGCCTGGCCGTTGTTCACGCGCACCGCGGCGCGCAGCCGGTCCTCGAAGTCGGGCGTCAGCAGCAGCGCGCGCAGCACGCCCTCGGGCGCGGCGCGGTGGCTGGTCTGGCGCCGCAGCGCGATGCGCGCCATCTCGGTGAGCGCAAACACGTCCTTCTCGCGCTGCGCGGCGTCGGCCAGCGCCTCGAGGATGTCGCGCAGGTTGCGGATCGGCACCTCCTCCTCGACCAGGCGGCGCAGCACCTCGGCCAGGCGCGCCAGCGGCAGCGCCCGCAGCGCCTCCTTGACGACGTCGGGGTAGTCGGCCGCGGCGCGTGCCAGCAGCGCCCCGGCTTCCTGGGTGCCGAGGAAGAGCGCGGCGTGACGGCGCAGCGCCTGGTGGCAGGCTTCGGCCAGTGCCGCCGGCAGCGGCGCCGGCGGCAGCGGGCCCGCGGCCACCGGCACCTCGAAGGCCAGCAGCCGCCACGACTGGGCGGTGGGTGCGGCGCCGGCTGCGGGCAGCACCGGGTGCACGGCGATGCGCGGCAGCAGCAGGCCGAGCTGCAGCTGGAAGCGCTCGAGCACACCCAGCAGCGACTGCACCAATGCACGCGCCGAGGCCGCGTCCAGCGCCGCGTGCGGCAGCTCCAGCAGCAGCGGCACGGCGGGACGGGCTTCGGGCACCGCGGTCGCCAGCACACGCGGCGCGGCTTCGTCGCCGCGCCGCAGCGGGCGCAGCAGCGGCGCCAGCCGGCGGCCCAGCGCCTGGCGCAGCGTGATCGTCAGCAGCACGCCAGCGGCCAGCAGCACCGCGGCCAGGCCGAGGAAGACCAGCGCCGGGAAACCCGGCACCGCGGCCAGCAGCACGCACAGGCCCCCGGCCACCAGCAGCACGCGCGGCTTGGCCGCGATCTGGCGGCCGATGGCGTCGCCCAGGTGGCGGTCGCGTTCTTCGTCGGTGGCGCGCGTGACCAGCAGGCCGGCCGACATCGCGCCCAGCAGCGCCGGGATCTGCGCCACCAGGCCTTCGCCTATCGTCAGGATCGAGTAGGTGTGCATCGCCGCGGCGAGCGTCATGTCCTTCTGCAGCACGCCGATCGCCAGCCCGCCGAGCACGTTGATGACGACGATGACGATGCTGGCGATGGCGTCGCCCTTGACGAACTTCATCGCGCCGTCGAGGCTGCCGTGCAGCTTGCTCTCGAGCTCCAGCTCGCGCCGGCGGCGGCGTGCCTCGTCCTTGTCGATCAGCCCGGAGCGCAGGTCGGAGTCGATCGACAGCTGCTTGCCCGGCATCGCGTCGAGCGTGAAGCGCGCGGCGACCTCGGCCACGCGTTCGGCACCCTTGGCGATGACGATGAACTGGACCACGGTGATGATCAGGAAGACCACCAGCCCGACGACCAGGTTGCCGCCGGCGACCATGCGCCCGAAGGTGTCGATGATGTGGCCGGCGTGCGCCTCCAGCAGGATCAGCCGCGTCGTCGCGATCGACAGCGCCAGCCGGAACAGCGTGGTGATCAGCAGCACGCTGGGGAAGACCGAGAACTCCAGCGGCGAGCGCACGTAGATCGCCACCAGCAGCAGCACGGCGCCGCTGCAGATGTTGACCGCCACCAGCACGTCCACCAGCAGCGGCGGCAGCGGCAGCACCATCAGCGCGACGATCAGCACGACGCCGGCGACCAGCGCCAGGTCGCCGTAGCGCGACAACAGGCTGCCGCGCGCCGTGCCCGCCGACGCGAAATAGGCGGCCAGGCTCATCGCGCGGCCGTGGGCAGCAGCGACTCGGCGGCGGTGCGCAGCCGGTCGTACTCGTGCAGCACCTGGCGCACGTAGTCCTGCGTCTCGCGGTAGGGCGGGATGCGCCGCCCGTGGCGCTCGACCGCGCCTTCGCCGGCGTTGTAGGCCGCCAGCACCAGCGGCAGTTCGCCCGGGTAACGCTGCTGCAGCCGGTGCAGGTGGCGCGCGCCGACGAGCAGGTTGGTGGCGGCGTCGTGCAGCGTGCCGGCGTCGCCGACGCCGTAGTGCGCCGCCGTCGCCGGCATCAGCTGCATCACGCCGCGCGCGCCGGCCGGCGACACCGCGCCGGCGTCGTGGCGCGACTCGACACGCGCGATCGCGTGCAGCAGCAGCGGGTCGACGTCCTGGATGCGGGCGACCTCGTCGACCACCGGCGCCAGGCTCAGCGCGCGCCGCAGCGAGCTCGGCCAGGGCCTGTCCGCCGCAGCCGTGGCCGGCGTCGGCGCCGGTGCCGGCTCCGCCGGCGGCGCGCCGTAGAGCTGCAACTGCTGCGCCTGGCGTGCACGCGGCACCGGTTGCGGCGCTGGCGTGCCTTCGGCCGGCAGGCCGCAGGCGGCGCGGCCGAGGCTGAACTTGGCCCCCGCAGCGTCGCGCAGCGCGGCACAGGTGCCGGCGTCCAGGTCCGGTCCCGGACTGGCCGCGGTGGCGGCTGTCGCGGCGAGCAGCAGGACAGCCGGCCCGAAAGTGGCCTGCCTCAGGCAAGCCGGGATCGTCCCCAGGGCGCACGCCGGACCGAGTTGCACGCTGATCTCCCTTACCGCTTATGACGGCGTTTGATTTGCCGGCGATGGTCTGTGCATTTCGTGACGGCCGTGAAATCGATCACGACGAATCGGTATCCAGCTGTGCGCCGTTTGCGCCCGGGAGCCCTTCTATAAGGGGGCAAACGGGTCCCCCTAGGAAACACGCGGTTGCACCCGTCGCGCTGGCGTACGGCGGCAGGCCCGACGATCGCGGCCCCAGCCTTCAACCGACCGCACGAGCCGATGGCCGACAAGAACGACGGCGGCGACAAGACCGAAAAGCCCACCCCGAAGAAGCTGCAGGACGCGCGCCGCAAGGGCCAGGTGCCCAAGAGCCGCGACCTGTCGAGCACCGTGCCGCTGGCCGCCTGGCTGGCGGTGTTCGTGCTGGGGACGGCCTATGCCGGGCGCGAGCTGGCGCTGCTGGTCGACGCGGCGCTCGCCGCCGTCGACCAGCCTTTCGAGCAGGCCGCACCTGCCCTGGGCGCTCTGGCCTGGCGCACCGGCGTCGCGCTGAGCGCGCTGGCGCTGCTGCCCGCGGCTGCGGTCGGCCTGGTGACGGAGTTCCTGCAGGCCGGGCCGGTGTTCAGCAGCGAGCGCCTCAAGCCCAAGGCCGAGCACCTGAACCCGGTCGAAGGCATCAAGCGCATGTTCACGCTGGACAACCTGGTCGAGCTCGCCAAGTCGCTGTTCAAGTGCGTGCTGCTGCTGCTGATCGGCCTGCTCGTGCTGCGCGGCGTGATGCCCGACAGCGCGCGCCTGTTTCAGGCTCCGGGCGGCGTGCAGGCGACGGGCGCGCTGCTGATGGCGGTGACGCAGCAGGCGCTGGGCTGGACGCTGCTCGGCTTCGTGCTCGTGTCGGTGCTGGACCTGGCCTGGCAGCAGCACTCGTTCACGCGCAAGCTGCGCATGAGCCTGCGCGACATCCGCCAGGAGACCAAGGAAAGCGAAGGCGACCCGCAGGTGCGGCAGCAGCGCCGCCAGGCGCATCAGGAGTGGTCGCAGCGCAATGCGCAGCAGGCGGCGCGCCAGGCCAACGTGCTCGTCGTCAACCCGACGCACGTGGCGATCGCGATCGACTACGACCGCGACCGCTGCCCGGTGCCGGTGGTCAGCGCCAAGGGCGAGGACCATGTCGCGCGCGCGATGCGCGAGGCGGCCGAGGAGGCGGGCGTGCCGATCGTGCGCAACGTCGCGCTGGCGCGCGAACTGCTGGCGCGCGGCGAGGTCGGCGCGCTGGTGCCGGCCGATCTCTTCGACCTGGTGGCCGAGGTCGTGCTCTGGGCGCGCGAGGTGCGCCAGGCGATGCAGGCCGGCGACGGGCCGCCGCGGCAGGCGGCCCCGGGCGAGGACCTGAGCGCCTACCCCGGCGCCGCGCCCGGGCGCTGAGCACCGGCATGGACGAACTCTGGCGGGGCCTGCTGGGAAGCGCGTTGGCGCTGCTGGTGGTGCTGGCGCTGGCCTGGGGCGCGCTGCACGCCTGGCGCCGCCTGAGCCGCAGCGCGGGCATGGCCGGCGCGGGCGCGGCCGATCTGCAGCTGCTGCGCACGCTGGCGCTGGGCCCGCGCGAGCGCCTGGTGCTGGTGCGCCACGGCGGCGACGAGTTGCTGCTGGGTGTAGGCACCGACGGCATCCGGCTGCTGAACCGGCTCCCGGCCGCCGGTGCCGGCGTACCGGCACGGCCCGAGGTGCCGGCCGGGCCCGATGGCGGCTGAGGCGCCAGCCGGGCGGCGCGCGCCGGGTTGACGTTATGGTTGCGCCCGTTTTCACCTTTTCGGAAGTGCCGCGCCGTCCCCGCCGTGCGCGGATGAACCATGGATGTCGCATTCGCCCTGCAGCTGCTGCTGATCCTCGCCTGCCTGTTTTTCGGCGCGCGCCGCGGCGGCCTCGCGCTCGGCCTGCTCGGCGGCATCGGCATCGTCGTGCTCGTCTTCGGCTTCGGGCTCAAACCCGGCCGGCCGCCGGTCGAGGTGATGCTGACCATCGTCGCCGTCGTCGCCGCGTCGGCCACGCTGCAGGCTTCCGGCGGCCTGGACGTGCTGCTGCAGGCGGCCGAGAAGCTGCTGCGCCGCAACCCGCGCTACGTCTCGGTCGTGGCACCGCTGACGACGGCCTCGCTGACCATGCTCTGCGGCACCGGCCACGTCGTCTACACGATGCTGCCGATCATCTACGACGTCGCGATCAAGAACGGCGTGCGCCCCGAGCGCCCGATGGCCGCGGCCTCGATCGCCAGCCAGATGGGCATCATCGCCAGCCCGGTGTCGGTGGCCGTGGTCTCGCTGGTGGCCTTCATGGCCGCGGCGCCGGTGGCCGGCCACGTGATCGACTTCGCGACGCTGCTGTCGGTCACGGTGCCCTCGACGCTGGTCGGCGTGCTGGCGATCGGCGCCTTCAGCTGGTTCCGCGGCAAGGACCTGGAGGACGACCCCGAGTTCCAGGCCTTGATCGCCACGCCCGAAGGCCGTGCCCGCGTCTACGGCGAAGGCACGACGCTGATCGGCAAGACGCTGGAGCGCCGCCAGTGGGTGGCGATGTGGATCTTCGTCGGCGCCATCGTCGTCGTCGCGCTGCTGGGTGCGGTCGAGTCGCTGCGGCCGGTCTTCGACGGCAAGCCGCTGTCGATGGTGCTGACGATCCAGATGTTCATGCTGCTGGCCGGCGCGCTGATCCTGCTGGCCACGCGCACCGACGCGGCGGCGGTGTCCAAGAACGAGGTCTTCCGCGCCGGCATGGTCGCCGTGATCGCCGTCTTCGGCATCGCCTGGATGGCCGACACGATGTTCGACGCCCATCTCGGCGCGATGAAGGACACGCTCGCCGGCATGGTGCGCGAGCACCCGTGGACCTATGCGCTGGCGCTGCTGATCGTCAGCAAGTTCGTCAACTCGCAGGCCGCGGCGATCAGCGCGCTGGTGCCGGTGGCGCTGTCCGTCGGTGTGCCGCCGGGTTACGTGGTCGCCTTCGCTGCCGCCTGCTACGGCTACTACATCCTGCCGACCTACCCCAGCGATCTGGCGGCGATCCAGTTCGACCGATCCGGCACGACGCACATCGGCCGCTGGGTCATCAACCACAGCTTCATCCTGCCGGGTCTGATCGGCGTCGGCAGCAGCTGTCTGGCCGGCTGGCTGATGGCCGAGGTGCGCGGGTTGATCTAGCGGCGTTCGCGGGTTCCGCGGGTTCTGCGGGACGCCCGGCGTGAGATAGGCACTGAACTCGGTTGATTTCGGTCATGACACCCGGGATCAGGTCAAGCCGGGGCCGGCGGCACCGATAGCCCGGCAGAGCCTGGTTGATGCGGAGGAGATCGTGCTCCTTCCGGACCTGTCTGCCGTCGCAACTCTCCCGACCGAGTCCCCGAATGAACCTCTTTCGAAATCTCGGCATCAGCCGCCGTCTGTACGCGGTTTCGCTGCTGCTCATCGCCGGCCTGACGGCGCTTGCCGTCAACAACTGGATCCAGCTGAACCACGTCCGCGACCTGGCCTACAGCTCCGGCAAGGTCAAGGTGCTGCAGCTGGGGCTGATCGCCAGCACCGAGCTGCGGGTGTCGCAGGTGCTGCTGGACCTGCGCCACGCGCTGCTGATGAACAAGCCCGCCGAGACCGATGTGGCGGCGCAAGGCATCCAGGCCAAACGTGCCCAGATCTCGCAGAACGACGCCGACTTCCTGAAGCAGATCGACAGCCCCGAAGCCCGCGACGCCTTCCGCCGCGACTGGCTGGACCTGCAGGGCGTGACCTGGCCGGTGGCCGAAGCCAACATGCAGCTGCTGCGTGATGGCCAGACCGAGGCCGCGGTGACGATGCTGATCGACAAGACGATCCCGACCTTCGCCCGCATGCAGGCCTGGCTGGAGGCAGAACGCAGCCGCCAGGACCAGCAGCTGAGCCAGGAGGTCCAGGCCATCGGCACGGTGGCCGACAGCATCCGCATCCAGCTGGTGAGCCTGGTGGCGGTCATCGCCGTCGGCCTGCTTGCGCTGTCGTGGTCCATCGCGCGCACGCTGCGCCACCGCGTCGCGGCTTCGCAGGAGGTGGCCGAGCGCGTGCGCACCGGCGACTTCACCGTCACCGTCGACGACCCGGTGCGCGACGAGTTCAGCCCGCTGCTGCAGTCGCTGGCCGCGATGCAGGCCTCGCTGACCGAGGTCGTCGGCCAGGTGCGGGCCGGCGCCGAAGGCGTGGCCACCGCCAGCGGCCAGATCGCACAGGGCAACCAGGACCTGTCGGCGCGCACCGAGCAGCAGGCCAGCTCGCTGCAGCAGACCTCGGCGACGATGGAGCAGCTCGGCAGCACGGTGCGCAACAACGCCGACAGCGCCAAGCAGGCGAATCAGCTCGCGCAGGGCGCCTCGGCCATCGCCGCCCAGGGCGGTGTCGTCGTCGGCCGGGTCGTCACGACGATGCAGGGCATCAACGACAGCAGCCGCAAGATCGGCGACATCATCAGCGTCATCGACGGCATCGCTTTCCAGACCAACATCCTGGCGCTGAACGCGGCCGTCGAGGCTGCACGCGCCGGCGAGCAGGGCCGCGGCTTTGCCGTCGTCGCCAGCGAAGTGCGCAGCCTGGCGCAGCGCAGCGCCGAGGCCGCACGCGAGATCAAGGTGCTGATCGGCCGCAGCGTCGAGCAGGTGCAGCAGGGCACGGTGCTGGTCGACCAGGCCGGCAAGACCATGGGCGAGATCGTTGGCTCGATCCAGCGTGTCAGCGACATCGTCGCCGAGATCACCTCGGCCAGCGCCGAGCAGAGCGCCGGCGTGCAGCAGGTCGGCGAGGCCGTCAGCCAGATGGACCGGGCGACGCAGCAGAACGCGGCGCTGGTCGAGGAGAGCGCGGCCGCGGCCGAGAGCCTCAAGGGCCAGGCGCAAAGCCTGGTGCAGGCGGTGGCGGTGTTCAAGCTTTCGCGCGACGGGCGCGCGCCCGCATCGGCCTGGTGATAGCTGTGGTCGCGGCCCCGGCCGCGGCTCAGGCGTCTTCTTCGGCCTCGATGATCAGACGCAGGCGCTCGGCTCCTTCGCACTCGACCAGGGCCTGCACGCGCAGCTCGCGCGCCACCGGCACGCTGTGGCGGAAGCGGTAGTCCAGGCCGTCGTAGCCGCTGTCGGCATCGGTGCCGATGCGGCGCGACCACTGCAGCTCGCCGTCGGCGAGCACACGCAGCTCGTGCCAGGGCGTGCGTGCGCCGGGGCGGGCGCGCACGCTCATCGTGACGCTGATCTCGAAGCGGCGCTCGCGCCGGGCGTCGGCGGGGATCGTGAGCAGCGCGTCGGGCTGCTCGCCCGCGTCCAGGCGCCAGCGTTCGGGGCGCGGCGCTGTCTGGGCAGCGGAAGAAGATGGGGAGCGGGCCACGGCGTGCACGACGGGAGCTGCAAAGGGCGGCGAGCGTAGCGCAGCACGTGCAAGAGCGCACGTCGCCCTTGCCGACGCGGCGTTTATGCTCTTGCACCGGCCGTCATGGCGGCGCCGGCCCGACACTCGATTCTTGCGATGAACGACCTCGATCCGATCCCGGCCACCGCCCGCGTGTGCCGCAGCGCACGACTATGGGCGCGATGAACGATCGCCGCCGCGCGGGCGGCGGCCTGGTCTACTCGACCGAAGCCGGCCGCATGTGCCCGGCCTGCCGCCAGCCGGTGGCGCAGTGCAGCTGCCGCGCCGCGCCGCCGGTTGCGGCCGGCGACGGCATCGTGCGCGTCGCGCGCGAGACCTCCGGCCGCGGCGGCAAGGCGGTCACCGTGGTGCGCGGGCTGGCGCTGGATGCAGCGGCGCTGGCCGAACTCGCGCGCCGGCTGAAGGCGCTGTGCGGCAGCGGCGGCACCGTGCGCGAGGGCACGATCGAGATCCAGGGTGAACACCGCGACAAGCTGCTCGCCTTCCTCCAGCAGCAAGGCTGGACGGTGCGGCGCAGCGGCGGCTGAAAGGCGCGCGCACGCGACGGCTCGACCCCTTGCCGATGGGCGGCTGAAGGGGCCGTAGGCGACCGGGCGCGGCCCGTGTCGGACTCAGGTCGCCGGGCTGGTGATGCCCAGGCAGTTGTTGCAGCGGCCCAGGCCGCGCAGGCGCGGGTCGGGCTTGCCGTCGCCCGTCTTGAAGTTGGCGTGGCACTTGATGCACACGTACATCTTCGAGCTGGACATCATCGGCTTGACGCCGGGTTCGGAGTTGGGACGTGCGGCGGTGTACTCGGCCTGAGTCTGGCGGAGCTTGGGGCCTGACGCGGCGGGGGTAGAAGTGGGTGCTGCGGAACGGCGGGTGGCCATGGCGCTGTGTCGGAGGCTGAAGGGCCTCGTGCTATCGCTAACCCCCTATTGTCCGCTGAAAAGGGGCCGACCCGCTGCTTGATCCGTGTCGCCTCGATCAATCAGGGGGGATGCCATACTCACGATCCTCAGGTCACGTCTGATGCCGCAGCTTCCGCCCGACTATCCCGGCCGTTTCGAACTCGCCGACGAAGTTCACGCTCGCCCTCCCGAGCCGCTCGAACTGCCGTCGCGCGCGACCTATGTCGCCGTGCTCGTCGACCCGGTCGACCGCGAGCCCGAACGCGCTCACATCGTGCGCCTTTTCGAGGCTTTCGGCATCGAGCCGCCGGCGCCCGGGCTGACGCAGTTCAGCGCCTCGCTCGGCGCTTTGCGCCTGAAGTGGGAGCGCCACGGCGAGTTCTCGGGCTATGTCTTCCTGGTCGCGGGGCTGAGCCCGACGCCGTTCTCCGAGCCCGCGACGACGCTGCTGCCGCAAGGCTGGCTCGAAGCGATCCCGGGCCGCACCATCGTCGCCGCGCACGCCAAGCTGGTCGCTTCCGGCGACGCCGTGATCGACCCGCAGACGCTCACCGACCACTTCGGCGGCAACATCGTCGTCGGCTCGGGCATCGGCGAAGGCGCGGGCTACGCCTTCACCGACTTCAAGATCCACGCCGACGGCTGCGCGCGTATCGTGCTGATGGACAGCGGCCTGACGCCGCGCCAGGCCGGCCGCATGCTGCAGCGCCTGCTCGAGATCGAGGCCTACCGCATGCTCGCGCTGCTGGCGCTGCCGATGGCGCGCGCGCAGCTGCCGCGCATCGTCGAGATCGAACGTTCGCTCGAGAGCCTGACCGGCAGCATCGCCCACGAGAGCGCCGACGAGGAGCGCCTGCTGCAGGAGCTCACGCGTACCGCCGCCGAGATCGAGCACGAGCTCACCGCCACCCAGTACCGCTTCGGCGCCACGCGCGCCTATGCCGAGCTGGTGCAGACCCGCATCTCCGAGCTGCGCGAAGAGCGCATCCCCGGCACGCAGACGATCGAGGAGTTCATGGCGCGGCGCTTCACGCCGGCGGTGGCCACCTGCGCGACCGTCTCGCAGCGCCTGCACGAACTCGCCGACCGTGTCGCCCAGGCCAGCGGGCTGCTGGCCACGCGTGTGGGCATCGCGCGCGAAAAGCAGAACCAGGCGTTGCTGGCGTCGATGAACCGGCGCGCGCAGCTGCAGCTGCGGCTGCAGAAGGCGGTCGAAGGGCTGTCGATGGCGGCCATCGTCTATTACGCGGCCGGCCTCGTCGGTTACGTCGTCAAGGGCGGCAAGGCGGCCGGGCTGCCGCTGGACCCCGAACTCATCGTCGGCCTGTCGATCCCCGTGCTCGCCGGGCTGGCCTTCCTCGTGCTGCGGCGCACGCGCCGCCACCTCGCCTCGGGCGAGCGTGACAGCTGAATTTCGCGATCCTCCTGAAAGCCGTTTCCTCATGAAGTTGACGTATCCCTTCTCGGCCATCGTCGGCCAGGACGAGATGAAGCTCGCCATCCTCATCGCCGCGGTGGACCCGGGCGTCGGCGGTGTGCTCGTCTTCGGCGACCGCGGCACCGGCAAGTCGACCGCGGTGCGCGGCCTGGCGGCACTGCTGCCCAAAATGAAGGCCGTCGTCGGTTGCCCCTACAACCGCGACCCGGCGCTCGAACCCGCCGATGCGCCCAAGCCCAAGACGCATCTGGTGACGGTGCCGGTGGTCGACCTGCCGCTGGGCGCGACCGAGGACCGCGTCGTCGGCGCGCTCGACCTGGAGCGTGCGCTGTCGCAAGGCGTCAAGGCTTTCGAGCCGGGGCTGCTGGCGCGGGCCAACCGCGGCTTCCTCTACATCGACGAAGTCAACCTGCTGGAAGACCACCTGGTCGACCTGCTGATCGACGTCGCCGCCTCGGGCGAAAACGTCGTCGAACGTGAAGGCCTGTCGGTGCGCCACCCCGCGCGTTTCGTGCTGGTCGGCTCGGGCAACCCGGAAGAAGGCGAGCTGCGGCCGCAGCTGCTCGACCGCTTCGGCCTGTCGGTCGAGGTCAAGACGCCGACCGAGATCCCGCTGCGCATCGAGATCGTGCGCCGCCGCGACGCCTTCGAGCACGACCCCGAAGGTTTCGCCGCGAAGTGGCATGCCGAGGACGAAAAGATCCGCCGCCGCATCCTCGCCGCGCGCAAGCGCCTGAACGAGGTCGCGGTGCCCGACGCCGCGCTCGAACGTGCCGCCCAGCTGTGCATGAAGCTCGGCACCGACGGCCTGCGCGGCGAGCTGACGCTGATGCGTGCCGCGCGTGCGCTGGCCGCGCTGGACGGCGACAAGGTCGTCGGCGACGCCCAGTTGAAGCGCATCGCCGCCCCGGCACTGCGCCACCGCCTGCGCCGCAACGTGCTCGACGACGCCGGCTCGACGGTGCGGGTCGACCGCGCCGTGCAGGAACTCTTTCCGTCCTGATGGCGACGAAGCCCTGGGAAGACGCCACGCTGGCGGCGGCGGTGTTCGCCGTCGACCCGGCGGGCATCGGCGGCGTGCACCTGCGCTCGCCGGCCGGCCCGGTGCGTGACCGCTGGCTGGCGGCGCTGACGCGCGCGCTGCCGACGCCGCCGCGGCGCATGCCGGTGGGCATCGCCGACGACCGCCTGCTCGGCGGCCTGGACCTCGCCGGTACGCTGCAGGCCGGGCGCCCGGTGGCGCAGCGCGGCCTGCTCGCCGACGCCGACGGCGGCGTCGTGCTCGCGGTGATGGCCGAGCGCCTGCCGCCCGGCACCGCCGCCAAGATGGCGGCGGTGATGGACCGCGGCGAAGTCGTCGTCGAACGCGACGGCGTCGCGCTCGCGCACGACACACGTTTCGGCGTCATCGCCTTCGATGAAGGCGGCCCCGACGACGACCCGGTGCCGATCGCGCTCACCGACCGGCTGGGGCTGAAGCTCGACTTCACCCACATCCCGCCGCGCGAAGCGCCCGAAATCGATTTCGGCGACGTCGCCGACGCGCGTGCGCTGCTGCCGCGGGTGCGCTGCAGCGACGAGGCGCTGCAGGCGCTGGTCAACGCGGCGGTCGCGCTCGGCATCGCCTCGCTGCGCGCGCCGCTGCAGGCGCTGCGTGTGGCCTGCGCGCACGCAGCGCTGCACGGCCGCGAGACCGTCGAGGCCGAAGACGCCGGCGCCGCCGCGCGCCTGGTGTTCGCGCCGCGTGCGACGCAGCTGCCGCCGCAGCCCGAAGCCGAGGCCGAACCCGATCAGCCGCCGCCCCCGCCCGAACAGAATGACTCCGAGCAGCCGCCGCCCGACAGCGACGAGCAGCCCGAAGAGCTGAAGGGCCCGATGGAAGACCAGGTGCTCGACGCCGTGCTCGCCTCGCTGCCGCCGGCGCTGCTGGCGCAGATGCAGGCCGACTACGCTTCGCGCGAACGGGCCCGTTCGTCGGGCAAGTCGGGTGCGCTGCACAAGGGCGGACACCGCGGCCGTCCGTCGGGCATCCGTCGCGGCGAACCCAAGGCCGGCCAGCGCCTGAACCTGATCGCGACGCTGCGTGCCGCCGCCCCCTGGCAGCGTGTGCGCGGCGCCGTCAAGCCGCGGGTGCAGGTGCGGCCCGACGACTTCCACGTCACCCACTACCGCCAGCGGCGCGAGACGACGACGATCTTCGTCGTCGACGCCTCGGGCTCGTCGGCACTGAACCGCATGGCCGAGGCCAAGGGCGCGGTCGAGCTGCTGCTGGCCGACTGCTACGTGCGCCGCGACAAGGTCGCGGTGATCGCCTTCCGCGGCAAGGCGGCCGAGTTGCTGCTGCCGCCGACACGCTCGCTGGTGCGCGCCAAACGCAGCCTGGCAGGCCTGCCCGGCGGCGGCGGCACGCCGCTGGCGGCGGCGCTGGACGCGGCCAGCGCGCTCGCCGAAGGCATCCGCCGCCGCGGCGACACGCCGCTGGTCGTGTTCCTGACCGACGGTCGCGCCAACGTCGCGCTCGACGGCACCGGCGGCCGGCCCAAGGCCGAGGCCGACGCGCTCGACGCCGCCCGCCGCATGCTCGCCAGCGGCGCGGCGACGATGCTGATCGACACCTCGCCGCAGCCGGCGGCGCAGGCACGCAAGATCGCCGGCGCGATGCAGGCGACCTACATGCCCTTGCCGCATGCCGGCGCGCAGACGCTGTCGCAGGTGGTGCGCGCACGCGCCGGTGGCTGACGAACACCGCTTCGTGCACGCCGCCGGCCTGCGCTGGCACGTCGTCTGTTCGGGTCAGGGTGCGGGCACGATGCTGCTGCTGCACGGCACCGGCGCTTCGGCGCACAGCATGGCGCCGCTGATGCGGCTGCTGGGCGGGCGCTGGCGCCTCGTCGCGCCCGACCTGCCGGGCCATGGCGACACCAGCCGGCCGACACCGCAGCAGCTGACGCTGCCCGGCATGGCGGCGGCCGTCGGCGCGCTGCTGCAGGAACTGGACTGCAAGCCCGACGTCATCGTCGGCCACTCGGCCGGGGCTGCGATCGCGGTGCAGATGGTGCTGGCCGGCCTGGCGCGGCCCTCGGTCGTGGTCTCGATCAACGGCGCCTTCCTGCCCTACGGCGGGCGCGCGGCGGCGCTGCTGTCGCCGCTGGCACGGCTGCTGTACGCGCAGACCTGGATCTCGCGCCTGTTCGCACGCCGTGCCGCCGATCCTGCGGTCGTGCGCCGGCTGATCGAAGGCACCGGCTCGCACCTGGACGCCGCCGGCGTCGCCGCCTACCAGGCGCTGATGGTGCGCCCTGGCCACGCCGAGGCGGCGCTGGGCATGATGGCGCACTGGGACCTGAGCGGGCTGGCGCGCGACTTGCGCCGCTTCCCGGTGCCGCTGTGGCTGATGATCGGCCTGCGCGACCGCGCGGTGCGGCCGGCGCAGGCGCGCGAGGTCGCCGCGCGCTGCCCGCAGGCGCTGCTGCTGCCGCTGCCGGGCCTGGGCCACCTGGCGCACGAGGAGTCGCCCGAAGCCGTCGCCCGGCTGCTCGAAGCGCTGCCGGTGCCGGCGGTATAAACCTCCTCGCGCATCCGACTGGAGGAACCCGATGCACCAGACCCTGGAGGCCCTGCTGCGCGCCGGTGCCGAAGACGCCGTCGCCTTCGCCGCGCCGGGACGCGCGCCGCTGAACTACCGCGGGCTGCGTGCGCAGATTGCCGGCACCGTGGCGACGCTGAACACGCTGGGCGTGGGCCGCGGCGAGCGCGTCGCGATCGTGCTCGCCAACGGCCCCGAGATGGCGAGCTGCTTCGTCGCCTGCGCCAGCGGCGTCGCCAGCGCGCCGCTGAACCCGGCCTACCGCGCCGAGGAGTTCGAGTTCTACCTGTCGGACCTGGGCGCCAAGGCGCTGATCGTCGAGCGTGGCAGCGCCTCGCCGGCGGTGGCGGTGGCCGAACGCCTGGGCGTGCGTGTGCTCGAGCTCGTCGTCGCCGACGGCGCGCCGGCCGGTGCCTTCACGCTGGTGCCGCGTGCCACCGCGGTGGCCACCGTGCCGGCGGTGCAGGGCGGTTTCGCCCAGCCGGGCGACGTTTCCATGGTGCTGCACACCTCGGGCACGACCTCGCGGCCCAAGATCGTGCCGCTGTCGCAGGCCAACCTGGCGGCGTCGGCGCAGCACATCCGCGACACGCTGCAGCTGACGCCGGCCGACGGCGGCCTGAACGTGATGCCGCTGTTCCACATCCACGGCCTGATCGCCGGCGTGCTGGCGCCGCTGGCCGCGGGTTCGCGCATCTTCTGCACGCCGGGTTTCGACGCGCTGAAGTTCTTCGGCTGGATGGACGAGGCCGCACCCAGCTGGTACACGGCGGTGCCGACGATGCACCAGGCGATCCTGGGGCGCGCGCGGCGCAACGCCGAGGTCATCGCGCGCCACCCGCTGCGTTTCCTGCGTTCGTCCTCGTCGTCGATGCCGCCGCAGGTGATCAGCGAGCTCGAAGCGGTGTTCGGCGCGCCGCTGATCGAGGCCTACGGCATGACCGAGGCCACGCACCAGATGGCCAGCAATCCGCTGCCGCCGGCGCTGCGCAAGCCCGGCTCGGTCGGCCCGGCGGCCGGCCCCGAGATCGCGATCATGGACGAGGAGGGCACTCTGCTGCCGCGCGGCGCCGTCGGCGAGATCGTGATCCGCGGCCCCAACGTCACCGCCGGCTACGAGTCCAACCCCAAGGCCAACGCCGAGGCCTTCACCAACGGCTGGTTCCGCACCGGCGACCAGGGCACGCTCGACGCCGAGGGCTACGTCACGATCACCGGGCGCCTGAAGGAGATCATCAACCGCGGCGGCGAGAAGATCAGCCCGCGCGAGATCGACGAGATCCTGATGGACCACCCGGCGGTGGCGCAGGTGGTCTGCTTCGGCATGCCGCACCCCAAGCTGGGCGAGGAGGTGGCCGCGGCCGTCGTGCTGCACGAAGGCCAGCAGCCCAGCGAACGCGAGCTGCAGGACTTCGTCGCCGCGCGTGTCGCCGACTTCAAGGTGCCCAGGCGCATCCTGTTCATGGCCGAGATCCCCAAGGGCGCGACCGGCAAGCTGCAGCGCATCGGCATGGCCGCCAAGCTCGGGCTGGGCGCATGAAGATCACGATCGTCGGCGCCGGCGCGATCGGCGGCTACCTCGGCGCGCGCCTGTCGGCCGCCGGCGAACAGGTCAGCTTCATCGCGCGCGGGCGCAACCTGGCGGCGATCCGTGAGCGTGGTTTCCGTCTGATCCTGGAGGACGGCAGCGAACTCGCCGCGCCCGAAGCGCGCGCCTTCGAACGCACCGAAGAAGCCGGGCCGCAGGACGTCGTCGTGCTCGCCGTCAAGGCGCACCAGGTGGCCGACCTGCTGCCCGGGTTGCCGGCGCTGCTGGCGCCGCACACCAGCGTCGTCACGATGATCAACGGCGTGCCCTGGTGGTACTTCCACAAGCTCGCCGGCCCGTACGAAGGGCGACGGCTGGAGAGCGTGGACCCGGGCGGGCGCATCGCCGCGGCGATCGCGCCGGAGCGCGTCATCGGCGGCATCGTCTATCCGGCGGCCGAACTCGTGGAGCCCGGCCTGGTGCGTGTCGTCGAAGGCAACCGTTTTTCGATCGGCGAGCCCGACGGCAGCCGCAGCGAACGGGTCGAGGCGCTGGCGCAGGTGCTGATGCGCGCCGGCTTCAAGGCGCCGGTGGCGCGCGACATCCGCGCCGAACTCTGGGTCAAGCTCTGGGGCAACCTCTGCTTCAACCCGATCAGCGCGCTGACGCACGCGACGCTGCAAGACATCTGCCGCTTCGGCCCGACGCGCACGCTCGCCGCCGCCGCGATGGCCGAGGCACAGGCGGTGGCCGAGGCGCTGGGCGTGCGTTTTCGCATCACGCTGGAGCAGCGCCTGGCCGGCGCCGAGGCGGTGGGCGCGCACAAGACCTCGATGCTGCAGGACGTCGAACACGGGCGTGCGCTGGAACTCGAGGCGCTGGTCGGCGCGGTGGCCGAACTCGGCCGCATCGTCGAGCGGCCGACACCGACGGTGGATGCGCTGCACGCGCTGGCTTCGCTGCTGGCGCGCACGCTGGCGGCGCACCAAGGCCGGCTGGCGCTGCAGCCGGCCTGAGGCCGGAAACGACGAACCCCGCCGGGCGGCGGGGTTCGGGGCTGGAGAAGGGCGCGATCAGCGCACGACCAGCACCGGCAGCGTGCCGTGCGTCAGCACCTTCTGCGTTTCGCTGCCCAGCAGCAGCGCGCTGACGCCGCGGCGGCCGTGCGAGGCCATCACGATCAGGTCACAGCCCTGGTTCTTGGCGTGGTCGATGATCGCTTCCCAGGGGTGCAGGGCCTCGATCGTGTGGCCGTGCGCGCTCACGCCGGCTTGTGTCGCCTGCTCGACGACGGCCTTCACGCGGCCGGCGGCGATGCGTTCCTGCGCGTCGTAGAACTCCTGCGGCGGCACCGGCTGCATCTCGGAGATCGCGCTGTAGGGGAAGGGCTCCTTGATGCCGACCGCGAACAGCTCGGCACCGCAGAGCTTGGCGAGTTCGACCGCCGTCTCGACCGCCTTCGCCGTGATCTCGGATCCGTCGGTGGGGACCAGGATGCGCTTGTACATGGAGACTCCTCGTGGTTCGATGGTGTGAGTGTTCTGCAGTGCCGGTGTTCCCGCAAGCGAGTCCACAGGCTTGACTCGTATCAGCCGCGGGCGACAGGGCGCGAGGCGTCCTGGCACCACTCGCTCCACGAGCCCGGGTACAGGCGCATGCCGTCGAAACCGGCGTGTGCCATCGCCAGCAGGTTGTGGCAGGCGGTGACGCCGCTGCCGCACTGCAGCACGATGTGGTCGGCCGGTGTCGCCCAGCGCTCGAACTCGGCGCGCAATGCCGGCGCCGGCTTGAAGCGGCCGTCGGCCTGCAGGTTGTCCTTGAAGAAGCGGTTGGTGGCGCCGGGGATGTGGCCGCCGACCGGGTCTATCGGTTCGACCTCGCCGCGGAAACGTTCGCCGCCGCGTGCGTCGACGATGCGCAGGTGGCCGATCGCCGCCAGCAGCGACTCGGCGGCGATCGTCGCCATCGCCGGCTCCGCCGACGCGGGGTAGGGCGGCAGCGTTTCCGCGGGCGCGCTCGCCGTCGCGAGTTCGCCACCGGCAGCCAGCCAGGCGGCCGGGCCGCCGTCGAGCACGGCGACCTTGCCGTGGCCCAGCCACTTCAGCAGCCACCAGGCGCGCGCCGCGTAGGGGCCGCCCTGGGCGTCGTAGACCACGACCTGGGTCTCGGGGCCTATGCCCCAGCCGCCGACGGTGGCGGCGAAGGCGGCGCGGTCGGGCAGCGGGTGGCGGCCGCGGCGGCCGTCGCCCTTGGCCGCCGACAGCTCGCGCTCGAGGTGGGCATAGCGGGCACCCGGCAGGTGGCCGGCGGCGTAGGCACGCTCGCCGGCGCCGGGGTCGGCCAGGTCGAAGCCGCAGTCGAGCACGACCGCGTCCGGTGTCGCGCGCAGCTCTTCGGCGCTGATCAGGGTGGTGAAAACCATCTCAAGTCTCCGTGGGAGGGGGAATCCGGGTGTTGCCCCGGCGCGCGAGCGCGGTGGCGCCGATGCCCGAGGCGACGATCAGCGCCATGCCGGCCAGCGCCGAGACGGTCACCGGGTCGTCGAACAGCCAGACGCCGAAGCCGAAGGAAAAGACGATGCCCAGATACTGCAGCACCGCGTTCGTCATCGCCTGGCCGATCGCGTAGGCGCGCGTCATCATCAGCTGCGCCGCCGAAGCCAGCACCCCGGTGGCCAGCAGCAGCAACACGCCGCGCACGGTGTGCGGGTGCGGCCCGCCGCCCACGAACATCAGCAGCGCGCCGGCCGCGACGCCGGCGGCGGCGAAGTAGAAGACGATGCGTTCTTCGGGTTCACCGGCCTGGCCCAGCGAGCGCACGTGCAGATAGGCCCGCGCCGACAGCAGCCCCGAGACCAGCCCGGCCAGGCCGTACAGGAGCTGGCGCGCATCGAGCGTGGGTTTGAGGATCAGCGCCACGCCGGCGAAGCCGGCCAGCACCGCCAGCACCAGGCGCGCATCCTGGCGCTGGCCACCGCCCCAGGCGGCGCCGACGATGAACACGGCGACCCACACCGACGAGGTGTAGTTCAGCGTCATCGCCGTGGCCAGCGGCAGCGCGCCCAGTGCATAAAACCACAGGCACATGCCGCCGATGCCGGCGGCGCTGCGCCGCAGGTGCAGCAGCGGCACGCGCGTGGCCAGCGGCGTGCCGCCGGCGCGCAGCAGCAGTGCCATCAGCACGACGCCGACGGCCGAGCGGTACATCACGATCTCGCCGGCCCCGTACTGCGCCGACGCGAGCTTGACGCACAGCCCCATCGCCGCGAACAGAAAGGCGGCGCCCGTGATCAGCAAGGGCGCGCGCAGCGGCCCGGTGGCCGGCCGCGCGCGGCTCACCGCGGAAGCTTCATCTGCCGCCGATACCACTCGTGGAACTGCTGCATGCCGTCTTCCATCGGGCTCTGGTAGGGCCCGACCTCGTCGTCGCCGCGTTGCATCAGCGCGCGCCGCCCCGCGTCCATGCGCAGCGCGATCTCGTCGTCCTCGATGCAGGTCTCCATGTAGGCGGCCTGCTGGGCTTCGACGAACTCGCGTTCGAACAGCGCGATCTCCTCCGGATAGAAGAACTCGACCAGGTTCAGCGTCTTCTGCGGCCCCCGGGGGTGCAGCGACGAGACCACGAGCACGTGCGGATACCACTCGACCATCAGGGTCGGGTAGACCGTCAGCCACACCGCGCCCTGCGCCGGCGCCGCGCCGCCGCGGTAGGCGAGCAGCGCGTCGTGCCAGCGCCGGTACACCGGCGAGCCCGGCCGCTCCAGCGCCCGGTGCACGCCGACGGTCTGCACCGAATGGTGGGCGCCGAACTCCCAGCTCAGGTCGTCACAGGTGACGAAGGAGCCGAGCCCGGGGTGGAAGGGGCCGACGTGGTAGTCCTCGAGGTAGACCTCGATGAAGGTCTTCCAGTTGTAGTCGCACTCGTGCACGACCGCGCGGTCGAAGACGTAGCCCGAGAAGTCCAGCAGCGGTTGCGGCGCCATGCCCGAGAGCTCGGCCGCCACCTCGCGTTCGCTGGCTTCGAACAGCAGCCCGTTCCAGGACTGCAGCGGGTAGCGCTTCAGGTTCAGGCAGGGGTCCTGCGGGAAGTGCGGCGCGCCGACGAGCTGGCCTTCGAGGTCGTAGGTCCAGCGGTGCAGCGGGCAGACGACGTTGCCCTGCGTGCGGCCACGGCCCTTGAGCATCACCGCCTGGCGGTGGCGGCAGACGTTGGACAGCAGCTCGATGCCGCTGTCGTGGCGCACGAGCGCGCGCCCTTCGCCTTCGTGGATCAGCGCGTGGTAGTCGCCGACGGCGGGCACCGCGAGTTCGTGCCCGACGTAACGCGGCGCGGAGTCGAAGATGAGCTTCTGTTCCGCGCGGAACAGATCCTCATCGAAATAGCGGTTGACGGAAAGCTGCGACTTGCTTGCTTCGAGAGCTTCGAGACTGATGCTCAGGTCAGACATGATCCGGGGGGATCCTCCAGTGACGGATGTGTCCAAACCCCCGCCCGGTGGCCCCGCGGGCGGGCATGGCCGCCGACGCCGGCGCGCCTTGGTGGCGCCGTGTGTTTTTCGTCAGGCGAACCGGCCATTCTACCGGCGGGGGGCGTCGCGGGCCGGGGGCCGGCGAGTCTCCGAGCGCCGTAGTCTTGTGTCTAGAATGCCCGTTTGCTGTCACGTTCCCCCCGAATGTCGTCCGTACCCGCCCCGCAGGAGCCCGCCAGCTACGAGCAGGCCGTCGCCGAACTGGACCGCCTGGTCCAGCAGATGGAGACCGGCCAGTTGCCGCTGGATCAGTTGCTCGACGGCTACAGGCGCGGCAGCGAATTGCTGGCCTTTTGTCGTAACCGGCTGCAGGCGGTCGAGGAACAGGTCAAGCTACTTGACGATGGACAGCTGAAGACATGGAGCGCACCCTGAATTTCGATCACTGGGCGCGGCGCGAACTTGACGCGGTCGAGGCCGCGCTCGATGCGTGGGTTCCCGCGGACACACCTGCCGGCCTCGGCGAGGCGATGCGTTACGGCGTGCTCGACGGCGGCAAGCGCCTGCGTCCGCTGCTGGTGCTCGCCGCCTGCCAGGCGCTGGGCGGCGCACGCGAAGCGGCGCTGCGCAGCGCGGTCGCGGTGGAACTGATCCACGCCTATTCGCTGGTGCACGACGACATGCCGTGCATGGACAACGACGTGCTGCGCCGCGGCAAGCCGACGGTGCACGTGAAGTACGGCGAAGCCCAGGCGATGCTCGCCGGCGACGCGATGCAGGCCCTGGCCTTCGAGGTGCTGACGCCCGACGCGGGCGTCGAGCCCGCGCTGCAGGCGCGCCTGGTGCGGCTGCTGGCGCGTGCCGCCGGCCACGCCGGCATGGCCGGCGGCCAGGCGATCGACCTCGCCAACACCGGCCGCCTGCTCGACGAGGCGACGCTGCGCGAGATGCACCGCAAGAAGACCGGCGCGCTGCTGCTGGCGAGCGTGCAGATGGGTGCTGCCTGCGGCGCACCCGACGAGACCACCTGGCGGGCGCTGTCTGAGTATGGCGAGGCGATCGGCCTCGCATTCCAGGTCGTCGACGACATCCTCGACTGCACCCAGGGCTCGGACAAGCTCGGCAAGACCGCCGGCAAGGACCTGGACGCGAACAAGCCGACCTACGTCTCGGTGCTCGGGATGGAGGCTGCCCGCCGCCATGCGCAGGAACTGCGGGTGGCGGCTCATGCTGCGCTGGCGCGTGCCGGCCTGGCCGACGCGGCAGCGCTGGCCGCGATCGCCGACAAGGTGGTGGAACGGGATAACTGAACTGACAGCTTGTACCCGATGCCGGCCGGCGGGAGGCGGACGGCGGCGGGAGTGGTTCGTGGTGCCGTCCCCGGCACCGCGGCTCGTCCAGCGCGGTGGAAAACTGACATGAGCAAAATCCTCGATTCGATCCAGACGCCCGCCGATCTGCGCCGCATGGCGCGCAGCGACTTGCCCGCGCTCGCGCGCGAAGTGCGCGAGTTCGTCCTGAACACCGTCAGCCAGACCGGCGGCCACCTCGGCAGCAACCTGGGCACGGTCGAGCTGACGGTCGCGCTGCACTACGTGTTCAACACGCCGCACGACCGCATCGTCTGGGACGTGGGCCACCAGACCTATCCGCACAAGGTGCTGACGGGCCGGCGCGAGCGCATGCACACGCTGCGCCAGCTCGGCGGCATCGCCGGCTTCCCGCGCCGCGACGAGAGCGAGTACGACACCTTCGCCACCGGCCACAGCTCGACCAGCATCAGCGCCGCGCTCGGCATGGCGATGGCGGCCAAGCAGAAGGGCGAGGACCGCAAGGCGATCGCCGTCATCGGCGACGGCTCGATGACCGCCGGCATGGCCTTCGAGGCGCTGAACAACGCCGGCGTCAGCCACGCCGGCGTGCACGCCGACATCCTGGTCGTGCTCAACGACAACGACATGTCGATCAGCCCGCCGGTGGGCGCGCTGAACAAGCACCTGGCGCGGCTGATGAGCGGCAACTTCTACGCCGCCGCGCGCGAAGGTGCCAAGGCGGTGCTGAAGGCCGCGCCGCCGCTGTTCGAGCTGGCGCGCCGCTTCGAGGAGCACGCCAAGGGCATGGTCGTGCCCGGCACGATCTTCGAGGAGTTCGGCTTCAACTACGTCGGCCCGATCGACGGCCACGACCTCGACGCGCTGATCCCGACGCTGGAGAACCTGCGCAACAAGAAGGGCCCGCAGTTCCTGCACGTGGTGACGAAGAAGGGCTACGGCTACAAGATGGCCGAAGCCGACCCGGTCAAGTACCACGCCGCCAGCGGCCGCTTCAACCCGGCCGAAGGCTTCCCGAAGAGCAGCGGCGGCAAGCCGACCTTCACCCAGATCTTCGGCCAGTGGCTGTGCGACATGGCCGAGGCCGACGAGCGCCTCGTGGGCATCACGCCGGCGATGCGCGAAGGCTCGGGCATGGTCGAGTTCCACAAGCGCTTCCCGCGCCGCTACCACGACGTCGGCATCGCCGAGCAGCACGCGGTGACGTTTGCCGCCGGCCTGGCCTGCGAGGGGCTCAAGCCCGTGGTCGCGATCTACAGCACCTTCCTGCAGCGCGCCTACGACCAGCTGGTGCACGACGTCGCGCTGCAGAACCTGCCGGTGGTGTTTGCGCTCGACCGCGGCGGCATCGTCGGCGCCGACGGCCCGACGCACGCCGGCGTCTACGACATCGCCTTCATCCGCTGCATCCCGAACTGCGCGCTGCTGGCGCCCAGCGACGAAAACGAATGCCGCCTGGCGCTGACCACCGCCTACCGCCGCGACCAGCCGGTAGCGGTGCGCTACCCGCGCGGCAGCGGCACCGGTGTCGCCGTCGACCCCGGCCTGGGCGAATGGGAGTGGGGCAAGGGCGTCGTGCGCCGCGAAGGCCAGCGCACCGCGATCCTGGCCTTCGGCACGATGCTGCAGCCGGCGCTGGCCGCGGCCGCGAAGCTCGACGCCACCGTCGTCGACATGCGTTTCGTGAAGCCGCTGGACGAGGCGCTGGTGCTCGAGATGGCGCGCCGCCACGACGCCATCGTCACCGTCGAGGAAGGCTGCGTGATGGGCGGTGCCGGCAGTGCGGTCGGCGAGTGCCTGGCCGCGGCCGGCGTCGCGCTGCCGCTGCTGCACCTGGGCATCCCCGACCGCTTCGTCGAACACGGCGACCCGGTCAAGCTGCTGTCGCTGTGCGGGCTGGACGCCGAAGGCATCGAGGCTTCGATCCGCAAGCGTTTCGGCACCCGCCCGGCGCTGGCTGCGGTCAACGGCTGACGCGCCGTCACCCGCTGTCGCCCACGAAGGCCGCCTGCGGGCGGCCTTCGACTTGATTGAACACTGCGTGGAAACCCTCAGAGCGACCGCCTCGTCGAACGCAGGCATCATTCAGTCCGAGATGACGAACCTGACCGACGCCCTCCACATTCCCGACACCCAGAGCGCACGCGACGAACGCCACGTCGCGATCCAGCGTGTCGGCGTCAAGGACCTTCGCTACCCGCTGCAGCTGCGTGTCGCCGGTGCGGTGCAGGCGACGGCCGCGTCGTGGACGCTGGACGTCGCGCTGCCGGCCGAGCAGAAGGGCACGCACATGTCGCGCTTCGTCGCCTGGCTGGACGCGCTCGACGAACCGCTGGACGCCGCCGCACTGGCGCGCCGCCATGCCGCGATGCTGGAGAAGCTGGGCGCGCACGAAGGCCGTGTCGAGGCTTCGTTCGCCTTCTTCCTGAGGAAGCGCGCGCCGGTCACGGGGCTGCAGAGCCTGCTCGACTACCAGGGCCGCTGGATCGCCGAGACGCGGCTGGACGGCGGCAACCCGCGCACCACGCTGTGGGCCGAGGTCGCGGTGCCGGTGAAGAGCCTGTGCCCGTGTTCGAAGGAGATCTCGGACTACGGCGCGCACAACCAGCGCTCGATCGTCACGATCCGCGTCGAACTGCTGCAGCCGGTCGAATGGCACGAACTGGTGCGTTTCGCCGAGGACGAGGCTTCGAGCGAGATCTGGCCGATGTTGAAGCGCAGCGACGAGAAGTGGGTCACCGAGCGTGCCTACGAGAACCCGAAGTTCGTCGAGGATCTGGTGCGCGACGTCGCCCTGCGCCTGAACGCCGAGCCCCGGATCGGCCGCTACGTGGTCGAGGTCGAGAACTTCGAGTCGATCCACAACCACTCGGCCTGGGCGCGCATCGAAAGGTAGGCCCACCCCCGTAGCGCCTTCGGCGCTCCCCCTCTAGGGGGCACCGCCGGTGGCCCGGCGAAGCCGGTCCACCGGCGGTCGCTTGAGGCGGGGCCGAGAAACGCTACTGGAAGAACGCCAGCAGGCGCTCCAGCGCCATCGTGAACGGCGCTTCCATGCCCGGCAGCGTCAGCAGCATGCCCAGCAGGCCGACGCCCAGCGTCACCGGGAAGCCGATCGAGAACACGTTCATCTGCGGCGCCACGCGCGAGACCGCGCCGAGCACGATGTTGACGAACAGCAGCATCGCCAGCAGCGGCAGCGCGATCCACAGCCCGGTGCTGAAGATCTCGGCCGCCCACAGGTGCGGCCGCGCCTGGCGCAGGAACTCGAAAGGCTCGGGCCCGACCGGGAACGCGGTGAAGCTCTGCACCAGCGCGGCGATGACCAGCAGGTGGCCGTTGGCGACGATGAACAGCCACGCGATCATCGTGCCGTAGAAACGGCTGGTCGCGGTTGCGGCCGAGCCGCGCAGCGGGTCGAAGAAGCCGGCGAAGTTCAGCCCCATCTGCAGGCCGATGATCTCGCCGGCGAACTCCACCGTCGCGAAGACGATGCGCACCGCAAAGCCCAGCGACAGCCCGATCAGCACCTGCTGCACGATCATCAGGAAGGCGATCGGCGAGTCCAGCGGCACCGGCGCCACCGCCGGCAGCGAGGGCTGGGCGCAGAAGGCGATCAGCGCCGCCAGGCCGATGCGCACCCGTGTCGGCACGGTGCGCGTGCCCAGCACCGGCATCGCGGTGAACAGCGCCAGCGCGCGCAGAAAAGGCCAGATCAGCGGTGTGATCCAGCCGAGGATCTGCGCTTCGTCGAAGCTGATCACGTGCGGCCCGGTGCGGCCTTCAGCCGACGACGCTCGGGATGGCCTGCAGCGTGCGCTGCAGGTACTCGACCAGCGTCGTGATCATCCACGGCCCGGCGAAGCCCAGCACCGCGGCGGCGGCGACGATCTTGGGCACGAAGCTGAGCGTGGCCTCGTTGATCTGGGTCGCGGCCTGCAGCACGCTGACGATCAGGCCGACGGCCATCACGACCAGCAGCAGCGGCGCCGAAACCATCAGCAGCAGGTACAGGCCCTGCTGGCCCATCGAGAGCACTTGTTGTGCGTCCATGGCAAATCTCAGGTGACGAAGGAGGCCGCGAGCGAGCCGAGCAGCAGGTTCCAGCCGTCGGCCAGCACGAACAGCATCAGCTTGAACGGCAGCGCCACCAGCACCGGCGACAGCATCATCATCCCCAGGCTCATCAGCACGCTGGCGACGATCATGTCGATGATCAGGAACGGGATGAAGATCATGAAGCCGATCTGGAACGCGCTCTTCAACTCGCTGGTGACGAAGGCGGGAACGAGCACGCGCAGCGGCACGTTCTCGCTCTTGATCTCGGCCGGCAGCTTGGCGAGCTTGGCGAAGAGCTGGACGTCGCTCTGGCGCGTCTGCTTGAGCATGAACTCGCGCATCGGCACCTCGCCGCGTTTCAGGGCCTCGTCGAAGGCGATCTGGTTCTCGGCGAAGGGCTTGTAGGCCTGGTCGTAGACGCGGTCCAGCGTCGGCGACATCACGAAGAAGGTCAGGAACAGGCTCATGCCGATGATGACCTGGTTCGGCGGCGCGGCCTGCGTACCGAGAGCCTGGCGCAGCAGCGACAGCACGATGACGATGCGCGTGAAGCCCGTCATCAGCAGCAGCGTCGCCGGGATGAAGGACAGCGCGGTGAAGAACAGCAGCGTCTGGATCGGCACCGAGTAGCTGGTGCCGCCGGCGCCCTGGCCGACGAGCAGCGGCAGCCCGCCGCCCACCGCCTGCTGCGCGAAGGCTGCGGCCGGCAGCGCGAGCGTGGCGACGGCGGCCAGCGAGCGCAGGAGGCGGTCAGTGCGCATCGCGGCTCCCGCGGCCCTGCAGCCGGCCCAGCACCTGGGCGAAGGGCGTGGCGTTGCCGGCAGCCGGCAGCGGCGCGTCTTCCTGGGGCGCCATCGTGTGCAGCGTGCTGATCGAGCCCGGCGTCACGCCGAGCACCAGCCAGCGGCGCTCGTCGCCGGTGCCGACCTCGACGGTGACGATGCGCTGGGTGTTGGACAGCGGCAGCGCGGCCACCGTGCGCATGCCGGCCGACGAGGCGTTGCGGCCCATCGGCGTGCGTCGCAGCAGCCACAGTGCCAGCGGGATCATCGCGATGACGGCGGCGAAGGAGAGCAGGGCGCCGAAGCCGGCGGAAAGGTCCACGGTCTTGTCCTCAGGTGCGCGAGAGCCGGCGCATGCGCTCGCTCGGCGTCACGATGTCGGTCAGGCGGATGCCGAACTTGTCGTTGACGACCACGACCTCGCCCTGGGCGATGAGGTAGCCGTTGACGAGCACGTCCATCGGTTCGCCGGCCATCGCGTCGAGTTCGACGACCGAGCCCTGGGCGAGCTGCAGGATGTGCTTGATCGGGATGCGGGTGCGGCCGAGTTCGACGGTGAGCTGGACGGGGATGTCCAGGATCATGTTGATGTCGTTGCCCGAGGCCGAGTTCGCGCCGGTGGGGGCGAAGTTCGTGAACGCGGCGGGCGAGACCGACTCGGCGGCGGCCCGCACTTCCGAGGCGACCTCGGGTTCCTTGGTCTCGGACAGCGCCGCCGCCCATTCGGCGGCCATGCGGTCCTCTTCGGACATGTTGGGGTCAGCCATGATGTTGGTCTCCGAGCCAGCCGACGTTCGGGCTGGTGAGCATTCGATCGATCTTGATCGCGTAGCGGCCGTTGGTCGTGCCGTAGTGGCAGTCGAAGATGGGCACGCCGTCGATCTTGGCCTTGATCATCTGGTCCAGGTCGAGCTCGATGAAGTCGCCCGGCTTGAACGACAACAGCTGCTCGACGGTCGCCGGCGCGTGCCCGAGCTCGGCCACGAGGTCGACCTCGGCGGCCTGGATCTGGTGCTTGAGCAGGTTGACCCAGCGCCGGTCGGGTTCGGCCGAATCGCCCTGGATCGTCGAGTACAGGACGTCGCGGATCGGCTCCAGCGTCGAGTACGGGATGCAGAAGTGCACCGCGCCGCTGGTCTCGCCGATCTCGAGCGTGAACGCGGTCGAGACCACGATCTCGCTGGGTGTGGCGATGTTCGCGAACTGCGGCTGCATCTCCGAGCGCTGGTACTCGAGCTCGAGCGGATAGATGCCGTGCCAGGCGCGCTTGTACTCGGCGATGATGCACTCGACCAGGCGCAGGATGACGCGCAGCTCGGTGGGCGAGAAGTCGCGGCCTTCGATGCGCGTGTGGAACTTGCCGGCGCCGCCGAAGAGCGCGTCGATGACGGCGAAGACGACGTTCGGATCGCAGACGATCAGCCCCGAGCCGCGCAGCGGCTTGACCGACACCAGGTTGAAGTTCGTCGGCACCACGATCTCGCGCAGGAAGGCGCTGAACTTCTGCACCTTGATGCCGCCGATCGAGACTTCCGGCGACTTGCGGATCAGGTTGAACAGGCCGATGCGGATGTTGCGGGCGAAGCGCTCGTTGATCACCTCCATCGTCGGCATGCGGCCGCGGACGATGCGCTCCTGGGAGGAGAGGTCGTAGTCGCGGATGCCGCCGGCGGTCTGCTCCTCCTGCTCGAGCTTCTGGCTTTCGCCGGTGATGCCCTGCAGCAGTGCGTCGACTTCGTCCTGCGAGAGGATCTGCTGGTTCATCGAGAGGCAGTCACTGGATGATGAAGTTCGAGAACTGCACGGCCGTGATCGGCATCTCCTCGGCCTTCTTCTTGGACTTCTTCTTCTTCGGTTTGTCCTCGTCGTCGGCGGCCTTCTCCTCGGGATCCTCCACCTCGTAACCCATCGCACGCGAGGCCTCGCGCCGCACCTGCTCGGCGAACTTGGCCTTGCCTTCGCGGTCGCCGAGCTGCTCGGCGGTCTTGTCGGCCAGCGCCATCAGGATGTTGTTGCGGATCGCCGGCATGTAGGCCTTGATCTTGTCGCCCAGGTGCGCGTCGGCCACTTCCAGCGTGATGCCGACCTGCGCGTAGCGCTCGGAGTCGCGGTCGGCCAGGTTCACGGTGAACGGATCCAGCGGCACGAAGGTGGGCACGGCCTTGGGGTCGTGCTTGGCTTCGGCCTTGGCCGGGGCTTCGGCTCCGTCCTCGCCTTCTTCGGTCGCGGCGGCGTTCTTCTTCATCATGAAGACGGCGGCGCCGCCGCCCAGAGCGAGCACGGCCACCAGGGCGCCGATGATGATCAGCAGCTTCTTCTTGCCTTTTTTCGGCGCGACTGCATCGGTTGCAGCAGCGGCGGCGGGGGCGGCGGTGGCCATCGGACGAACTCCTTCCAGTCGGGGCGCCCGCCGCAGGCCAGCGGCCATCGACGGGCATGGAAGGGATTATTCGGGTCCGGCCCGCGGCGAAAGCGCCGATAAGCGGCTCTAAATGCCGGCTTAAGCGGCCCGCGTGATGGCCTGCGGCGCTGGCGCGCCGAACGCCCGCTCAGGCGTAGAAATCGACGACGCCGCGGGTGCGGCGCGCGACGGGCGCGGCGTCCAGCTCGGCGGCGCCCTCGCCGTCGGCGCCGAGCTGGA
>NZ_NRRU01000060.1 GCF_016583785.1 Rubrivivax gelatinosus
CCTCCCGTCCGTGCCCACAATGGCCCCGCCCCTTGACCCCCGGAGGAACCGCATGTCCCGCAAAACCGCCACCCGACCGGCAGCCCACGCGTTCGCGAAGACGATCAAGACCTTCAAGACCGCCTCGGGCAAGGAAGGCCGCTTCTTCTCGCTGCCGGCGCTGGCGAAGACATGGCCCGGCGTCTCGCGCCTGCCGGTGTCGCTGCGCATCGTGCTGGAGAGCGTGCTGCGCAACTGCGACGGCCGCAAGCTGACGCCCGAACACGTGGCCCAGCTCGCGCAGTGGGCGCCGAATGCGCCGCGCAGCGACGAGATCCCCTTCGTCGTCGCACGCGTCGTGCTGCAGGACTTCACCGGCGTGCCGCTGCTGGCCGACCTGGCGGCGATGCGCAACGTCGCCCAGCGCCTGGGGCGCAACCCGAAGCTGATCGAACCGCTGGTGCCGGTGGACCTGGTCGTCGACCACAGCGTGATGGTCGACTACTACGGCACGAAGAAGGCGCTGGACCTGAACATGAAGCTGGAGTTCAAGCGCAACCTCGAGCGCTACCAGTTCATGAAGTGGGGCATGGGCGCCTTCGACACCTTCGGCGTCGTGCCGCCGGGCTTCGGCATCGTGCACCAGGTGAACCTGGAGTACCTGGCGCGCGGCGTGCACAAGACGGCCGACGGCCTGTACTACCCCGACAGCCTGGTCGGCACCGACAGCCACACGACGATGATCAACGGCATCGGCGTCGTCGGCTGGGGCGTCGGCGGCATCGAGGCCGAAGCCGGCATGCTGGGCCAGCCGGTCTACTTCCTGACGCCCGACGTCGTCGGCTTCGAACTCACCGGCCAGCTGCGCGAAGGCGTCACCGCCACCGACCTCGTGCTGACGGTCACCGAGATCCTGCGCAAGGAGAAGGTGGTCGGCAAGTTCGTCGAGTTCTGCGGCGAAGGCACACGCACGCTGTCGCTGCCCGACCGCGCGACCATCGCCAACATGGCGCCCGAATACGGCGCGACCATGGGCTTCTTCCCGGTCGACGAGAAGACCATCGACTACTTCTCCGGCACCGGCCGCACGAAACGCGAAATCGAGGCCTTCGAAGCCTATTTCCGCGCCCAGAAGCTGTTCGGCGTGCCGCGTGCCGCCGACATCGACTACAGCCAGCTCGTGCGCCTGGACCTGTCCACCGTCGCGCCCAGCCTGGCCGGCCCGAAGCGCCCGCAGGACCGCATCGAGATCGGCCAGGTCAAGAGCCGCTTCACCGAACTCTTCAGCGCCCCGGTGGCCGACAACGGCTTCGACCAGCCGGCGGCCAAGCTGGCGCCGGCGGTCACCGCCGCCGGCGGGCTGGAGCTGCACAACGGCGACGTGCTGATCGCTGCCATCACCAGCTGCACCAACACCAGCAATCCCGGCGTGCTGCTGGCTGCCGGCCTGCTGGCGAAGAAGGCGGTCGAGGCCGGGCTGAAGGTGAAGAAACACGTCAAGACCTCGCTCGCGCCGGGCTCGCGCATCGTCACCGAGTACCTGGAGAAAGCCGGCCTGCTGCCGTATCTGGAGAAGCTCGGTTTTGCCGTCGCCGCCTACGGCTGCACCACCTGCATCGGCAACGCCGGCGACCTGGCGCCCGAGATCAACGAAGCCATCACCGGCCACGACCTGGTCTGCGCCGCGGTGCTGTCGGGCAACCGCAACTTCGAAGCCCGCATCCACCCCAACCTGAAGGCAAACTTCCTCGCCAGCCCGCCGCTGGTGGTGGCCTACGCGATCGCCGGCAACGTCACGAAGGACCTGATGACCGAGCCGGTCGGCATCGGCAAAGGCGGGCGCGAGGTCTTCCTCGGCGACATCTGGCCGACCAGCGACGAGATCGCCGCGCTGATGAAGTACGCGATGAACGGCAAAGCCTTCCGCCAGAACTACGAGAAGGTGGAGACCGACCCCGGCAAGCTCTGGGAGAAGATCCGCGGCGTCACCGGCGAGGTCTACACCTGGCCGGCCAGCAGCTACATCGCCGAGCCGCCCTTCTTCCGCGACTTCGCGCTCGAGCCGGCGGCGCTGGTGCCCGGCGTGCAGGGCGCACGCGTCATCGGCCTGTTCGGCGACTCGATCACCACCGACCACATCTCGCCGGCCGGCAGCTTCCGCGAAACCACGCCGGCCGGGCGCTACCTGCGTGAACTGGGCGTGCTGCCGGCCGACTTCAACAGCTACGGCGCGCGCCGCGGCAACCACGAGGTGATGATGCGCGGCACCTTCGCCAACGTGCGCATCAAGAACCTGCTGATCCCGCCGCGCGAAGACGGCACTCGCGTCGAGGGCGGCTACACGCTGTACCAGGGCGGCGCCGAGCCCGAGCTGCTGCCGATCTACGACGCGGCGATGAAGTACGTCGCCGCCGGCGTGCCGACGGTGATCTTCGCCGGCGAGGAATACGGCACCGGCTCCAGCCGCGACTGGGCGGCCAAGGGCACGATGCTGCTGGGCATCAAGGCGGTGGTGGCGCGCAGCTTCGAGCGCATCCACCGCAGCAACCTGATCGGCATGGGCGTGCTGCCGCTGCAGTTCAAGGCCGGCGACTCCTGGCAGAGCCTGGGGCTGCGCGGCGACGAGACCGTCGACGTGCGCCTGGCCGACGAGCTGAAGCCGCTGGCGGACGCGACGCTGGTCATCACCGCCGCCGACGGCACGCGCCGCGAGCTGGCGCTGACGCTGCGCATCGACACGCCGATCGAGGTCGAGTACTACCACCACGGCGGCATCCTGCCGTTCGTGCTGCGGCAGCTGCTGGCGGCCTGAACTAACGCGGCGGCGCCGGAGCGCCGCCGCGCTGTTTCAGTTGCCGACGCGCAGGCTGACCTGCGTCGCCGCCGACGCGCCGCCTTCGACCTGCGCCGTGACGACGACGTCCAGCGTCACCGGCGCGCCGGCCGGCGGCGTGCCGCTCAGCACGCCGGTGCTGGCGTCCAGCACCACCCACGAGGGCAGCGGCCGGCCGTCGGCCAGACGCGCGCTGTAGCCCACCTTGGCTTCGGGCGGCTTCTCGAAGCTGGCGCCAGCGTCGAAGCGGAAGCCGCTGGCCGGCGTCAGGTTCAGCTGGCTCTGCGGCTCGATCGCGACCAGGCGCGCGGCCGGGTTGGCGTCGGCTGCGCCGCCGCTCACCGGCGTGCCGCCGTCGCCGCCCGGGTTCGCCGCAGCGCCCGAGCTTGAGCCGGCGGACGTGCCACCCGCACCGCCACCGGACGTGCCGCCCGAGGCGCCGCCTGTGGAGCCGCCTGTGGAGCCGCCGGAGGTGCCGCCGGTGCTGCCTGAGGTAGCGCCCGAGGCGTCGCCCGAGGCGCCACCCGAGGCCGCACCCGCGCCGCCCGTGTCGGCAACACCACCGACGCCCGCGCCACCGGTGCCGGGCGCAGCGCCCGTCGTGCCGCTGCCGCCGGTGCTGCCCGCGGACGGCGCATCGCCACCGCCCGAGACACCACCGCCGACGACGACCAGCGAGCCCGGCTGGCCCAGGCTGGGCGCCGGCGTGCCACCGGCCGGCGGCACCGTGACCACCGTCGTCGCACCACCGCCGTTGCCGGTGTCGTTGCCGACCTGGTTCGTCAGCTTCTCGGAGTTGACGTTGGACGAGGGCTTCACCGTCAGCGCGCCGTCGACGTACTGCAGCTCGTAGTTCGCCGCGCTGCCGTTGGCGGCGACGATGGCATAGCTGCCCGGCGCCAGACCGGCGCCGCTGGGAGCGCTCAGCACGACGCCGCTGACGACACCGGGGGTGTCGGCATACAGCAGCTGGCTCGTGTTCACCGAATAGGTCAGCGTCGGGTCGGGTTCGCCGGCAATGCGCGACTTGTCGTCGGCGCTCACCGTCAGCTGTGCCTTGGCCACCGTCAGCGTGCCGTCGTGCAGCACCAGATCGTAGTTGGCCGCCGTACCGCCGCTGGCGCCGATGACGTGCGTGCCCGCCGTCGCCGCCGCGCCGGTGGCCGTCGTCAGCGCGACACCGCTGACCACGCCGGCCCCGTCGCTGTACTTCAGCTGGCTCGCATCCACCGTGTAGCCCAGCGTCGGGTCGGCTGCGCCGTAGACCTTGGCGGCGTCGGCCGCGCTCACGTCGAGCTGCGCCTTGGCCACCGTCAGCGTGCCGGCAACGTACTGCAGCTCGTAGTTCGCCGCCGTGCCGCCACTGGCGGCGATGGCATGCGTGCCCGCCGTCGCCGCCGCGCCGGTGGCCGTCGTCAGCGCGACACCGCTGACCACGCCGGCCCCGTCGCTGTACTTCAGCTGGCTCGCATCCACCGTGTAGGCCAGCGTCGGGTCGGCCGCACCGTAGACCTTGGCGGCGTCGGCCGCATTCACCGTCAGCGCCGCCTTGGACACCGTCAGCGTGCCGTCGTGCAGCACGAGATCGTAGTTGGCGGCGCTGCCGCCACTCAGCGCGATCGCGTGCGTGCCCGCCGTCGCCGCGGCGCCGGTGGCCGTCGCCAGGTTCAGGCCACTGACCACCGCGGCCGTGTCGGCGTACTTCAGGTCGCCGGTATCGACGCCGTAGGCCAGCGCGGGGTCGCTCGCGCCGTAGACCTTGCTGCGGTCTGCAGCGGTCACGTCCAGCTGCGCCTTGGCCACCGTCAGCGTGCCGGCGCTGAAGCTGCCGAGCTGGTAGTTGCCGTCGGCAACAGCCAGCGTGCCCTGGGTGATCGCATGCGTGCCGGCGGTCGCGCTGGCACCGGTGGCGGTCGCGAGCAGGCCGGCGAAGACGTCGGCCGCACTGTCGCCGCCGACCAGGCCCAGGCCGCCGACGCTGAAGCCCAGCGTCGGGTCGGCGTCGCCGTAGGTCTTGGAGCGGTCGAGCGCGCTGACGTTCAGGGTGCGCGCCGTGATGTCGGCCTGGGCACTGTAGGCGCCCAGGCTGTAGTTGCCCGCGGCGGCGCCGGTGAGGGTCAGGCCGCTGGTCGTGATGCTCTTGTTCGTGCCCGCATCGGCGTCGGCGAACACCGCCGACAACGTGCCGGCGAGCGCCACCGCGTCGCTGCCGACGATGCCGGTCAGGCCGGCGCTGCCGGTGAAGCTGGCCGCGGTCGTCGCGTCGTAGACCTTGTTCTGCGCCGTCAGGCCGGACAGCGTCAGCGTCTTCGGCGTGATCGTCGCCGCCTGGCTGCCGAAGGCGAGCACGTAGTCGCCGGCCTGGGCGCCGGTGAGCGTCAGGCCGCCGAAGCCGACCGTGTTCGCACCGGCGACGCTGGCGGCGTTGTAGCTGCCGGTGGCCGTGCCGGTGAGCGCGATCGTGTCGCCGCTGTAGGGCTTGCCGTCGCTGCTGCTGCCGCTGCCGGGCGCCTGGGTGGCGAGCAGCGTGCCGCTGCCGCTGACCAGGGCGGCCAGGCCACCGTCGTAGACCTTGCTTGCCGCGGCACTCAGGCCACCGACGTTCAGCGTCTTGGCGGTGATGTCGGCGGTCACGGAACCGGCGCTGATCGTGTAGTTGCCGGCGTCGGCGCCGCCCAGCGTCAGCCCCGACAGCGTCACCGTCTTGCCGCTGCCGGCGTGGCGGTCGGCGAAGCTGCCGACCGCGGTGCCGGTGATGTTGATGACGTCGCTGTTCAGGTACTTGCCGTCGCCGCTGCTGCTGCCGCCGCCGACGATGCCGGCGCTGCCGCTGACACTGGTCGTCGTCGTGCCGTCGTAGACCTTGCCGTTGGCGCTCAGGCCGCTGACGTTGATCGCCTTGGGCGTGACCGTCAGCGTGCTCGAGCCGGTGGTGACGTTGATCGTGTAGCCCAGGCTGCTGGCAA
Source organism: Rubrivivax gelatinosus (assembly GCF_016583785.1). Lineage (GTDB taxonomy): Bacteria > Pseudomonadota > Gammaproteobacteria > Burkholderiales > Burkholderiaceae_C > Rubrivivax > Rubrivivax gelatinosus_B. Next base: position 5,779 of record NZ_NRRU01000060.1, read on the forward strand.
AGCTGCCCTGGCCGTTGAGCGCCAGCGTGTAGCTGCCCACCGGGATGTAGCCGGCGCCGCTGGCGGTGTAGCTGGACAGGCTGGTGTCGAGCGAACCGCTGGTCGCGCTGGCCACCGTGTCGCCGTCGATGAAGCCGGTGATGCCGACCGTCGGCGCCGATGCGCTGCTGCCGTAGACGACGCTGCTGCCGCTGCCGGCGCTGACCGCGAGCGTCGGCGCGACGCTGTAGAGGAACCAGTTGCCGCTGGCCGCGTAGCCCGGCGTGCTGCCGGCGCTGTAGCTCTGCGCGTAGTGTTTGTTGTAGCCGGTCATGCCCTCGGTGCTGGCCGTCGGGTCGGCCGAGTACACGAGGTAGCGGCCGCTGCCCGCGTTCAGGCCGGTGTTGCTCGGCCGGTTGTTGACGAAGTTGCGGCCGGCGGCCAGCACCAGATTGCCGCTGCCGTTGCTCACCGTGCCGTTGAGCGTGATGTCGCTGCTGGCGCCGCTGGCTTGCAGCACCAGGCCGGCGTCGGCGTTCAGGCCGCCGCTGCCGATGGTGACGCTGCTGGTGGTCTTGATCTGCCCGCTGCTGCCGGCGTGGCCGGTGAGCGTGCCGATGGTGTTGCTGCCCGCTGACAGCGCGACCGCGTCTTCGACGTTCAGCGCCAGGCTGGTGGCGTTGAGGCTGCTGCCCGCCAATTGGGTGAGCGCGGCGGTGCCGAGCCAGCGGGCGGTGCTGATGCTCAGGTTGCCGGTGGTGGCGGTGATCGAAGAAGACGCGCCCAGCGTGATGTCGCCCCAGCCCTCCAGCTCCAGGGTGCGGCCGGCAGCCACGCCCGAGGTCAGCGCACCCTGCACGTCGATGCCGTTGCCGCTGGTGAAGCGCAGGTTCGCGTTCAGCGTGCTGCTGCCGGGCCGCAGCATCGAGGCCTGGGTGAAGTCCAGCGTGTTGATCACCAGCGCCTGCTCCTGGTCGCCGCTGCCGAACTGGACGTAGTTGAAGCCGGCGCTCTGGTGCACGACGGCACCGACTTCGGCCGTCGTCAGCGCCAGGTTGGCGCCGCCGCTGGCCGCGCCCAGCACCATGCCGTGGCTCAGGTCGGAAGGCGCGACCACCAGCGTGTGCGTACCCACGAGCTGGGTGTCGGTGGCCAGCACCAGGCCGCCGCCGGCGGCGCTGTTGCCGCGCATGAAGAGTTCGGTGCGCTCGGTGCCGCTGCTGCCGACGACGGCGCCGTCGTTGAAGCGGATGCCGCGGCCGTCGCCGCTGCCGTTGGCGCCGTAGTTGGCCAGTTGCAGGAAGAAGCCGTCCAGGCTGGAGGCCCGCAGCGTGCCCGCCGCGTCGTAGGTCTTGTCGCTGCTGTCCAGCACCGTCAGCGTCAGGTAGTTGTTGCCGGTGTCGATGTAGGTGCCCTCGGCCTGGCTGACGACGGCTTCGCAGCTGTTGCAGTCGGCGTCGACGACCCCGTTGGCGACGCTCTGGTTGGCGATCGCGGTGAAGCGGCCGTTGTCGGTGTCGATGTTGGCGCGCAGGTGCACCGAGCGCCCGGCTTCGAGCTTCAGGTCGCCGCCGTGGCCGCCGGCGCTGACGAGGATGTCGCGCAGCACCGTGATGTCGTTGCTCGCCTGCAGCGTGACCGCGGTGCCGGCGTTCAGCATCGAGGTGATCGTCTGCGGCGTGATGACGACGTCCTGGCCGGCATGGGTGTTGAAGGCCAGCAGCCCGCTGCTGCCACCGACGCCGGTGAAGCCGCTGCCGTTGCCGGCGTACAGGCTGCCTTCCCAGTTGGCGTTGCCGCTGCTGCCGTTGATCTGGCTGCTGCTGACGGGCGCGGCGTTGTTGTCGGCCAGCAGCGTCAGCGCCAGCGCCTGGCTGGCGTTCTTGCCGCTGGTGGCGTTCGGTGCCACCCAGACCAGCGGCCGCCACGCGACCTGCTCGGCGGACGTCACCAGGCTGGGCAGCAGCGTCGCGTGCACGTCGCTGGTGTAGGACCAGCCGTCGAAGCCGACGGTCGACAGGCCGTCGTCGGCCGCGGCCAGGCCGATGGCGCTGTTGCGCCAGCTCACCGGGCCCGAAGCGCCGTGGGCGCCGGAGACGAGCGTGATCGCGCCGGCACCGACCGCGTCGCAATCGGTCAGGTTGCTCAGCACCAGCAGGTCGCCGGTGGCCACCTGGTGGCCCGAGACCTCGCGCGTCAGCACGATGAACTGCGAACCGACGCCGTCGGAGGCGCTGTTGCCGACCAGGCTGTTGCGCTCGGACACGGTCGCGGCCTTGCCACTTTCGCCGTAGGCGCGGCCGGTGCTGCCGTCGACCCAGGTCACGGCGCCAGCGGCGGCGCCGCCGCTGTAGGTGTTGGTCCAGTCGGTGCTGCGCACCAGATAGTTCTTCTGGCTGCCGGTGTCGAGGACAACGACGCCGCGGTCGATCTGGGCGCCGAAGGTGTACCAGTCGACGCTGGAGAGCGTGCGGCCGATGTGGTCGCCGGCGCTGCCGCCGACCAGGCTGTTGGCCGTGCCGACGCTGCCGACGCTGCCGCCGGCGGCGACGTGTGTCACCGCCCCGACGCCGGCGACGCTGCCGTTGGACCACCAGGGGCTGGCGACGACGTAGGCGCCGCTGTCCAGCGCGGTGATGCCGTAGGTGACGTAGTGCAGGCCCGAGTTCGGGTCGACCCAGGCGTTGTAGCCCACGGCATCGCCGTGCTGGCTGCCGACCAGGCTGTTGGCGGCGCTGATCGTGCCGCCGGCCGCGCCGGTCTTGAGCTGGCCGTTGCTGCCGTCGAGCCAGGTCGCGGCACCCAGCGAGTCGGGCCGGTCGACCTGCGTCCAGCCGCTGCTCTGGCTCCACAGCGGCGAGCCGATGACGGCGTTGCCGTCGGCCAGCACCGTGACGCCGCCGGCGCCGACGTTGTCGCCGGCATGGTCGGACGTGCGGTCGACCCAGTCGCTGTTGATATCGGTCTCGCCGATGATGCGATAGGTGCTGCCCAGCGTGGCGAAGGCGACGCTGCCCGAGCCGGTGCTGCCGACCAGGCTGTTGCTCGAGGACACCGTGCCGCTGACGCCAGCGCTGCCGCTGCCCCAGGTGACGGCGCCGCGCTCCTCGTACCACTGCGGGTTGAGGAGCACGAAGTTGCCGTTCGTCAGCTGGGCGACGCCGTCGACCGGCAGGCGGTAGCCGAGCACGTCGCCGGCATGGCTGCCGACCAGGCTGTTGGCCGCGGAGACCGTGCCGCCACTGCCGCCGCCGGCGAGCGCGCCGGTGGTGCCGTTGATCCAGCTGATCGCGCCGGCCTGCGCCGCGCCGCTGTTGTTCCAGCCCGGGCTGGCGACGAGCACGTTGCCGTTGTCCAGCTCCTTGACGATGGGCGTGCCGTTGTAGCGGAAGCCGGTCGCCAGGAAGTCGTACTCGCTGACCAGCGAGAGGTTCTGCGGACCGTAGTTGACGTAGTAGGTGCTGCCCAGCGTGACGTTGCCGCCACCGCTGTACCAGCTCAACGTGGCCACGGGGCTGGCAACGCCGAAGTTGTACGGGCCCACGAGGCGCTGCTGCGTCGTCGTGTAGGTCTGCCCGCTGACGGTCGTCTCGCTGACGACCGGCACGACCCAGCTCGTGTTCGGCAGCGTGCCCAGGCGGTCGCCGGCGGCGGTGATGCTGCTCTGGTTGACGTCGGCGTAGCTGTCGGGCGTGCTGCCGACGAGGCTGTTCGCGGCCGACACCGTGCCGGTGCGCTGGCCGGCGCCGACCCAGGTGATCGCGCCGCGGCCGGTGTTCCACAACGGGCTGATCGCGAGGTAGTTGCCGTTGTCCAGCGCGTAGCCGAGCAGGCCGACGTGGTCGCCGGTGGTCGTCAGGCGGTAGGTGGTGTCGGTGAAACTCATGCCGGCGCGCGTCTGCGTCGCCGTGCTGGTGCTGACGACGTCGGCGACGCTGCCGACCAGGCTGTTCGTCGACGCCACCGCGCCGGCCGTGCCGCTGGCGCCCGCACCCCAGCTGACCGCGCCCTTGCCGCCGTCCCAGCCGGGGCTGCGCACCAGGTAGTCGCCGTTGGCGAGCACGTCGACGCTGGCGTTGAGCACCGCGTCCCAGGCGCCGTTCACCTGCTGCAGGTTGCTGCCGTCGCCGACGGAGCTGGTGGAGCGCGAGTCGACGAGGTGGATGCTGCCGACGTAGTCGCCGTCATGGCTGCCGACCAGGCTGTTGGCCGCCGCGACCGCGCTGCCGGTGCCGGCCTCGCCGCGGGCGTGGCCGTTGCTGCCGTCGACCCAGGTGACGGCGCCGTAGGCCACGGTCGAGGTCGCGGCCGAGCGGTTGCCCCAGTGCGGGCTCGCCACGATCGCGTTCGGCCGCAGGCCGTCGGCGTCGGTCGTGCCCACGGCCAGCACGCCGCCGAGGCCGACGCGGTCGCCGACATGGCTGCCGTACAGGCTGTTGCCGCTGGCGGCCGCGCCGCTGACGCCGCTCGTGCCCGAGCCCCAGGTGACGGCGCCGCCGTCGACGGCGCCGAGATCCGAATACGGCGTGACGACGAGGTAGTTGCTGCCCGAGAGCTCGAGCACGCTGCTCGAGCTGAAGTCACCGGCCGTGCTGCCGACCAGGCTGTTGCCCGCCGACACCACGCCGGCGACGCCGCTGGCGCCGGCGCCGAAGGTGATCGCACCCTTGCCGCTGCTCCAGGCGCGGTTGTGCACGAGGTAGTTGCCGTTGTCCAGCCGCACGACACCGTTGCTGCCGGCCTGCGTGCGCGTGCCGCTGGTCGTCGTCAGCACGTTGCCCGAGGTGTAGTCGTAGGCCGTGTAGGGCGAGGTGCTCGACGGGTCGAGCGCCCCCAGCGCCGAGCCGGCGCTGCCGGTCAGGCTGTTGCCGCTGCCGACGGTGGCGCCGGCGCTGCCGGCGCCGTAGACATTGCCGCTGCTGCCGTCGACCCAGGTGACGGCGCCGTTGGGCGCGTTGTCCAGGTAGTGGCCGGCGGCACTGTTGGCGCTGTCGCTCCAGTAGGGGCTGGCGACGACGTAGTCGCCGCTGCCGACGAGGCTGACGCCGCCGCTGCCGACGAAGTCGTAGGCGTGGCTGCCGACCAGGCTGTTGGCCGCGCCGACCGCGCCGGCGCTGCCGCCGGCCGCGCCGTGGGTCACGGCACCGGCGTAGGCGGTGCCGGCGTTGGTCCAGTTCGGGCTGGCGACAACGTAACCGCCGTCGGGCAGCGCGGTGACGCTCTGGCCGACCGCGTCGCCGGCGCCTCCGGGCGGCGCGGTGCGGCGGTTGGTCGCGCCCTGGGTGTAGGTGTAGGGCAGGCCCTGGTCGACGCCGAGCACGTAGATCTTGCGGCTGCCGCTGTCGGTGTCGACCAGCGCCTGGCTGCGGATGCCGGTGCTGCCGACGAGGGCGGTGCTGGCCGAGACGCTGCCGCCGGCGGCGCCGGTGGCGAGCTGGCCGTTGCTGCCGTTCATCCAGGTGACGGCGCCACGGCCGTTGAACCAGTTCGGCGTCGCGATCGCGACGTTGCCGTCGGCCAGCTGCGTGATCGTCGTCGTGCCGGCGACGGCGACGCCGCCGTAGGCGTCGTAGGTGGTGACGTTGCCCAGGCGGTCGTCGGCGGTGATCGTGATCGCGCCGTTGTTGTTGATCGTGTTGCCCGAGTAGCTGTAGCGCGTGACGCTGTCGGTGTTGGCGGTGCTGCCGACCAGGCTGTTGCCGCTGCCGATGGTGGCGCTGCCGCTGCCGGTCTTGCTCTGCCAGGTGATGGCGCCGGCGGCGGCGCTGGTGTTCTGCTGGATCGCGTAGGCGCTGGCGCCGGGCACCGCGTTGGAGTCGGCGGTGCTGAGGCTGAAGGTGTTGACGCTGCTGACGCTGCCATAGCTCGGGCTCAGCACGAGGTAGTTCTCGTTGGCGAGCAGCTGCACGCCGCCGCTGCCGGCGCGCTCGCCGGCAGCGGCACCGCGCAGGTTGGAAAGCAGCGCGCCGGTGCTGCTGTTGAAAAGGTAGACGGCACCGGTGTCGGCGCTGCCGCCGGTGTCGGCCAGCGGCGCGCTGATGATGACGCTGCCGTTGGACAGCACCTTGGTATAGGTGCCGAAGCCGTTCGTCGCCGAGGCCGTCGGGTCGTCCAGCGACAGTGAGGCCAGCGAGTTGCCGGCGTTGTCGACGATGATGTTGCGCGGGTCCAGCAGCAGCCGGCCGGCGCGGCCCTTGGGCGCGGCGAGGTCGGCATTGCCGCCGAAGACCAGGTCCTGCTTGCCCGAGACCTCGGCACGGCCGCCGTTGCCGCCGCGCGCACCGCCGCGTGCGCTCAGGCGCCCGCCGTAGAGCGTGCTGTCGTCGGACCAGAGCACGATCTCGCCGCCGTCGCCGGAGCGCGTGGCGTCGGCACGCAGCACGGTACTGCCGTTGACACCCAGCTCACGTGCGTTCGCCAGGTCGGCGTCGCCGCCCTGGAAACCGCCGCCGACGCGGATGCGCCCGCCGCCGTTGCGGCCGCTGGCGTCCAGCGTCGCGGCACGCAGCTGCAGGCTGTCGGCGGTGAGTGCGAGGTCGCCGCCGACACCGCCGCGGCCCAGCGCGCTGAAGCTCGCCGAGCTGTAGAGGCGATCGTCGGCCTCGACGCGGATGCGGCCGCCGCCGGCCGAACCGTCGGCCTTCAGCTGCGCCGACGCGGTCTGCACGACGGTGCCGGCCGCAACCACGATGCGCCCGCCGCTGCCGGCGCTGGCGCTGGTGTCCAGCGTGCCGCCCTGGCCCAGGTAGTCGGCCTGGAGCTCGATGCTGCCACCGCGGCTGCCACCGGCCAGCACCTGGCCCGAAACGTCGACGGTCGAGGCCGCGACCTCGACCCGGCCACCCGCGGCTTCGATGCGGCCGCCCACCGACACCAGGCGCAGCGTGCCGCCGTCGTCGACGAGCGCATCGGCGCCGGCGCTGCCGGCCACCGCCTGCGCGCGCAGGCGCTGCGCGGCACCGGCGCTGAGGATCACGCGGCCGCCTTCGGCCTGCACCAGCTCGCGGTTCTCGACCATCGCGGCGACAGTCGCCGGGTCGACGCGCACGCCCAGCAGCTCGCTGCCGTCGATGTCCAGCGTCACCGCGTCGCCGGCGGCCAGCGCCACCGTGCCCAGGCGGGCGCTGACCACGCCTTCGTTGATGACCTCGGGCGCCAGCAGCGCGACATAACCGCCGGAAGCGGCCTTGATCGTGCCCTGGTTGACGACGCTGCCGGCCGTGGCGCCGCGCGTGAACTTCATGCGCCCGGCGGCGAAGTCCTCGTCGGCGATGTCCAGCGTGCTGGCGACGATGCCGCCGACGTCGACGCGCGAGCTGCGGCCGAAGACGATGCCGTTCGGGTTGACGAGCAGCACCTGGCCGTTGGCGTTGAGACGGCCCTGGATCGCCGACGCATCGGCGCCGGTGACGCGGTTCAGCAGCACCGACTGGGCGTCGGGCTGGCGGATCTGCACCTGCGCCTGGCTGCCGATGTCGAAGCTGTTCCAGTTGATCGCGGCGCGTCGCCCGCCCTGGGTGATGTCGAGCCGGCTGCCCTGCTGGTTCAGCGCCGCCTGGCCGCTGACCACACGCCCGCCCTGCGGCAAGGCGTCCGGCGCCGGCGGCCCGGCGGCCCAGGCGCTGCCCGACAGCACCAGACCGACGCCGAGCGCGACGCCGGCGACACCCGAGCTGCGTTTGCCGCGTGCGCGTGTGCCCTCGGCCACGGCGACGCAGGCCCCGGTGCTGTCGTTCCAGACCAGTCGATAGATGCGGTTGATGGCGCCAGGACCTTGGTTCATGGTGTTCTCCGAAAGAGGTTCAGGGCGACGGGCCATCGCGGCCCGCGCAGGAGGCGCTGCGGCCTCAGAAAGCCTTGATGAGCGAGACGAACAGGCGCGGGTCGCGCTCGGTGCCGTCGCTGTCGTCGCCGGTGGCGGGGTTGCGCACCGGGTTGTCGCCGTGGCGCCACGAGAGCGCGGCGCGCACCAGCACGCGGCCGGGAGCGGTCCAGGTCGCGCCGACGCCGTTGCCGGACAGCCGGTAGCGGTTCGGGTCCAGCGTGGCGCTGTTGCGCTCATGGTCGCGGCGCAGCCAGGCGTGGTCGTGGAACAGCGACAGCGTCAGGTCGGGGTGCACCTGGCGGCGCCATTCCAGCGACAGCAGCGTGCCGTCGTCGCCGCTGGGCTCGGAGTTCGAATACGCGCGCACGGCCGACTGGCCGGTGACGCCGAACTTCTGCGACGAGTCGAGGTTGCGGCTGGCGCGCTGGCCGGCCAGCGTCAGCTGCAGCGAGTCGGCGGCGCTCAGGCGCTGCAGCCGGGTCAGCTGCCAGCCCAGGCTGCGGAAGCTGCCGTCGCGGTCGGGGCCGCCGGGGGTCTGGTCGGCGGCCAGGTCGGCGGCGTTGCCGCCCAGGTCGAGCCGGCCCAGCGTCAGCGTCAGCGAGAACTGCGTGACGCCGCCGCCGAACAGCGCGTCGCTGGCGTCGCCGGAAAGGCCCAGGCTGCTGACGTTCAGCCGCTTGTCGCTCAGCTGGATGCCGGCGATCGCGTTGTCGAAGCTCTTGCGGTCGTGCGCGAGGTTGATGCCCAGCGTCGAGAACTGGCGGCGCAAGATGGGATAGCTGAGCGCTGCACCCCAGCTCGTCGCACCGCCGCTGTAGCGCGTGCCGGTCAGGTCGTAGCCGTAGGCCAGGCGCGAGAGGTTGGCGCTGGCGCGCAAGCCGTCGGCGCCCAGCGGCGCGCTGTAGGCGGCGCTGCCGTAGTCGGAGCCGGCGCTGTGGCTGCCGAAGAACTGCAGCTGGTCGCCGAAACGCAGCGGGCTGTTGATCTCGACGCCGCCGCTGGTGCGCCATTCGCCGCTGGCGCGTGTGCCGGCGTTGTCGAACTGGGCGTGGCCGCTGAGCAGCGGTTCGTCCTGCACCGTGACGACGAGGCGGGTCTCGCCCGGCTCATCGCCGGGTTCGAGCAAGGAGCTGGCGGTCACGCCCGGCAGCGAGTCGAGCAGGCCGATCGCCCGCTGCACGTCGTCGGCGCGCACCGGGGCACCGATCTTCTGGCGCGCCGTCATCGTGCGCCGCACCTGCTCTTCGCCGATGTTGCGCCCCGGCGGTGCCTGCTCGACGCGCACCCCGCCCAGCCGGCCTTCGAGCACGGCGATCGTGACGACGCCGTCGCGCAGTTCCTGCTCGGGCAGGTAGGCGCGCACCAGCCAGCCGGCTTCCTGGTAGGCCTGGGCGACGAGGTCGGCGGCGCGGCGCAGCTCGGCCAGGCCGGCGGTCTGGCCGACGAAGGGGGCGAGGCGGGCCTGGAGTTCGGCTTCGGACAGCAGGCTGACGCCCGTCAGGCGGAAGGCGCGCACCTGCACGCTGGGGCCCGAGACCGGCTGCGCCGGGCGCGCCGGTGCCGCTGCGGGCGGCGGCACCGGGGGCGGCAGCGTGTTGCTGCGCTCGGCGTCGCGCAGCAGCTTGCCGGCGTCCGGCGGGGTCTGGGCGTGAAGCGCGGAACAAGCCAGAAGCGTGGCTGCAGCCACGGCCCGCAATGCCAGGTTGTGCATGTATTCAGTCCCCTGTTCGACGACGGCCGGGAGCACACCTTCGGTGCAGTCCCCCGGGACGAGACGAAGCTTAGGTCAGCACAATGCGGGATATGACTTGGTGTTAGGCCCTAAAACAGCACCTTTATCAAAGTTATCTAGCCAAATTTGATGAGGTTCATACCTGGCCGTGCACCGCCCTCGGTTGCAGACGGCCAGGCGGGGGCTCAGCCTTCCCCGCGTTCGATGCGGTAGCCGCCGCGCTTGTCGACGATGGCCACCAGCCGCACGATGCAGCCGTCGCCGTTCGTCCAGCGCCAGGGGAAGGCGGCGAAGGTGACGCGCTGGCCGGTGACCTTGTCGATGTCGCCGCCGACGTTTTCGATGCCGCAGATGCCGGCCTGCAGGATCGCCTGGTGGCAGGGCTCCCATTCGGGGAAATCCTCGATCACCTTGCGCCCGGTCTCGCGCTCGTACTCCTGGTTGACCTGCGGCAGCAGGCCGTTGGGCCAGCCCGGGCCGTGCGGGCCGATCGCGGTGCCCAGCGGGTGGTCCAGCGCCTGGGTGTCGGTGCCGATCATCTTCACCTTCTTCTTCGCGAACCATTCGCCGGCCTCCTTGTAGAAGCCGGGCGAGTAGGCGTAGTACTGGCGGTTGTCGCCGTAGTGTTTGTGCCAGCCGGTGTTGACGATGACGATGTCGCCTTCGCGGATCTGCGGCGACGCGCGCTCCAGGTCCTCGGCGGTGATCACCTCCCACCGGCCCTTGGGGATGGAGACGACGACGCCGGTGCCGAAGAAGTAGGGCAGCGGCACCTCGTCCATGAAGGGCGTGCCTTCGACCACGTGCGCCGGCGCGTCGATGTGCGTGCCCGAGTGCATCACCGTCGTGATGCGCTGCGTCAGCACGCCGCTGCGCGCCATCGTGTGCAGGCGCTCGATCTTCACGTCCTCGAAATACGGCCAGCAGGGCTGGCCCAGCCCCCACGGGTGGCTGAGGTCGTAGAACTCGAGCCCCATGTCGTTGTCGAGGTTCTCTTGATAGCTGATGCCGCGGACGGTGATCGTCATGCCGTGCTCCGGATTCGGTTGAGGTGGCCGCTTTGTGTACCGTCTTTCGGTACAGCCGTATCGGTTAGCGGTTCATAGCAACTATCCAGGCTGGCACTGCCGGTGCAAACCGGGTTTTCACTGTCAGTGCAAACCCTCGATCCAGGCCGCCCCGGCGGCGGTGGCACACTCGGCGCGCGCCGCCCGGCGCAGGAGGACGAGCTTGGCGACCGCCACCGAGACGACAGCAGCAGACGAGGACACCGGCGCCGCCGAGCGCGCCGGCGGCATCCAGGTGATCGCACGCGCCGCCGCGGTGCTGCGTGCGCTCGGCGAGCACCCCGGCGGCCTGACGCTGGGCGAGCTGGCGCGGCTGCTGGTGCTGCCGCGCTCGACGGTGCAGCGCATCGTCGACGCGCTGGCGCAGGAGCGGCTGGTGATCGCCGCCAGCCCGACACGCGGCGTGCGCCTGGGCCCGGGCCTGCTGCCGCTGGCGGCGGCGGCACGTTTCGACGTCGCCGAGTTCGTGCGCCCGACGCTGCAGGCGCTGGCGCGCGAATGCGGCGAGACCGTCGACCTGTCGCTGCTGGACGGCACCCGGCTGGTCTTCGTCGAGCAGGTCGCCGGACAGCAGCGGCTGAAGGCCGAGTCGGGCGTCGGCGTCGCCTTCATGCTGCACGCCAGCGCGCCGGGCAAGGCGATGCTCGCGGCGCTGACGCCGGCCGAGCTGCAGGCGCTGCGCCCGCGGCTGCGGCTGGCGCCGCAGACCCCGGCGACGATCGTCGACTGGGACCGCCTGCAGACCGAACTGGAGGCCGTGCGCGGCCAGGGCTACGCCGTCGACCTCGAGGAGAACGCGGTCGGCATCTGCGCCGTCGCGGTGGCGCTGCGCCTGCCCGGTGGCGACCTGGCCGCGGTGTCGGTGCCGGTGCCGCAGCCGCGTTTCGAGGCCTCGCGCGACGAACTCGCGCGCCGGCTGGCAGAGCGCTGCGCGCGGCTGCAGGCTGCGCTCGGCCACGACTGACCCGTCAACCACGATGACCCGACTTCAAACCGAGATCCGGCGCCTGTTCGACCCCGCCGCCGACGGCGACGGCTACGCCCGCTGCGCCGTGCTGGAGCTGCTGGCGCCGGTGGACACCGACGCCCTGGCCGCGCTGTGGAGCGGCGTGCAGAACGACTTCAGCCTGCCGCCGCCGGCGATCGCGGCCTCGGGCGGCGACGCCCTGCAGCTGTGGTTCGCGCTGCGCGAGCCGGTGACGCACGCGGCGCTGCGCGCCTTCGTCGACGGCCTGCGCACGCGTTACCTGGCCGCCGTGCCGGCGCACCGCCAGCGCGGCTGGCCCGACGCGGGCTCGCCGCCGCCGGCGGTGCCGGGCGCGGCGGTCGGCCCCGAACGCTGGTCGGCCTTCGTCTCGCCCGACCTGGCGCCGCTGTTCGCCGAGACCCCGTGGCTGGAACTGCCACCCGGCGACGACGCCCAGGCCTCGCTGCTGGCGGCGCTGCAGCCGATAGGCCCCGAGGCCTTTGCCGCGGCGCTGGCGCGGCTGCAGCCCGCAGCGGTGCCCGCCGTCGACCCCGCCGCGGCGCCCGCCGCTGCCCAGGCCGAACGTTTCCTGCTCGCGGTGATGCACGACACGACGGCGCCGCTGGCGCAGCGCATCAAGGCCGCCCGCGCCCTGCTGCAGCGGCCCGGCGCCTGACTCAGCCGGCCGCTGCGGCCGCCGCCGCTTCGCGCAGCTTGTCCTTGCGGCTCTTGCGCCGGCCCTTGATGCCGCCCTCGGCCGGCGACGGCGGCGGCGCACTCTCGCGCGGCTCGAGGCCTTCGACACGTTCGCGCGCGACGCGCTGGCCCTGGCGTTTTTCGATCAACCGGAAGTGCGCTTCGCCGGCCGCCGGCACGAAGCTGTAGGCGACGCCGGCGGCGCCGGCCCGCGCGGTGCGGCCGATGCGGTGGGTGTAGTCGGCCGGCGAACGCGGCAGGTCGTAGTTGACGACCGCCGCCAGCCCGGGGATGTGCAGCCCACGCGCCGCCATGTCGGTGGCGAGCACGACGCGCAGCCGGCCGCTGTGCAGGTCGCCGAGCACGCGCGTGCGCGCACCCTGGCTCAGCTCGCCGTGGAAGGCGGCGGCAGCGATGCCGGCGCGCTGCAGCTTGTCGGCCACGTGTTCGCTGGCGTGGCGCGTGGCGACGAAGACCAGCACACGCGGCCAGTCGTGCAGCGCCAGCAGGCGCCGCAGCAGCGCCGTGCGCTGCCCCGTGTCGACCTCGACCGCGTGCTGCTCGATCGCCGGGCCGCCGGCCTCGGGCGCGGCGTCGACCTCGACCCGCACCGGCTCCTGCAGCAGCCGCGCAGCCAGCGCCTGCACCGACGGCGGGAAGGTGGCCGAATACAGCAGGTGCTGGCGCTCCGGCGGCAGCAGAGCCAGCACACGTTCGAGCTCGTCGGCGAAACCGTCGTCGAGCAGGCGGTCGGCTTCGTCGAGCACCAGCAGCTGCACCGCGTCGAGCTGCAGCGCGTGGCGCTCGACCAGGTCCAGCAACCGGCCCGGGGTCGCGACGACGACCTCGGCGCCGCCGCGCAGGCCCATCATCTGCGGGTTCACCGAGACGCCGCCGAAGACCACCGCCACCTTCACCGGTTCGGCCATGTGGCGCGCCAGCGAACGCAGCGTCTGGCCGGCCTGCACCGCCAGCTCGCGCGTCGGCACCAGCAGCAGCGCACGCGTGACGCGGCGCCCGGTGCGCGGCGTGATGTCGAAGCGGTGCAGCAGCGCCAGCCCGTAGGCCGCGGTCTTGCCCGAGCCGGTGGGGGCGCGCGCGATCAGGTCGCGGCCGTCGAGCGCCGGCGGGATGGCCTGCACCTGCACCGCGGTCGGCTCGACGAAACCGAGTTCGGCGCAGGCGCGCTGCAGCGAGCGCGTCAGGCCGAGCGTGGCGAAGGCCGAGACCGGCGCCGGCGCGGGGCGCGGCCCGCTCACAGGCGCCGCACCTTGACCGAGCGGCCCTTGACCTTGCCGCGGTCCAGGCCACGCAGCGCCTGGTCGGCGAGGTCGCGGCGCACCGCGACGTAGGTGGAAAAGTCGTTGACGTCGATCTTGCCGATGCCCGCGCCGTCCAGCCCCAGGTCCTTGGTGAGCGCGCCCAGCACGTCGCCGGGGCGGATCTTCTCCTTGCGCCCGCCGAGGATCTGCAGCGTCACCATCGGCGGCAGCAGCGGCGCCTGCGTGCCGGCCTTCGCCAGTTCGGCCTTCAGCTCGGCCAGCGGATGCCAGACGCTCTGCCGGCCCTGCATCTCGTCGATGCGGCCGACACGGCCCATCTCGTCGACGCTGGCGAGGTTGAACACCAGCCCGCTCTCGCCGGCGCGCCCGGTGCGGCCGATGCGGTGCGTGTGCACCTCGGGCTCGGGCGTGATGTCGACGTTGATCACCGCTTCGAGCTTGGTGATGTCCAGCCCGCGCGCGGCGACGTCGGTGGCGACCAGCACGCTGGCGCTGCGGTTGGCGAAACGCACCAGCACCTGGTCGCGCTCGCGCTGCTCCAGGTCGCCGTGCAGTTCGAGCGCGACGATGCCCTGGGCCTGCAGCACCGCCACCAGGTCGCGGCACTGCTGCTTGGTGTTGCAGAAGGCGAGCGTGCTCTCGGGGCGGAAACGCTGCAGCAGCAGGCCGACGGCGTGCAGGCGCTCGCTTTCGTCGACCTCGTAGAAACGCTGGACGATGTCGCCGGCGGCGTGGCGCTCGGCCAGGCGCACCTCCTGCGGCTCGCGCAGGTAACGCGCCGCGAGCTTGGCGACGTCGTCCGGGTAGGTGGCCGAGAACAGCAGCGTCTGGCGCTTGGCCGGCGGCGGGCAATGGCGCGCGACGGCGGCGATGTCCTCGGCGAAACCCATGTCGAGCATGCGGTCGGCCTCGTCCAGCACCCAGGTCGTGAGTGCGGCCAGCGCGAGCGAACCACGCTCCAGGTGGTCGAGCACGCGCCCGGGCGTGCCGACGATGACGTGGGCACCGTGCTCCAGGCTGGCGAGCTGCGGCCGGATCGCGGCGCCGCCGCACAGCGTCAGCACCTTGACGTTGTCTTCGGCACGCGCCAGGCGGCGGATCTCCTGCGACACCTGCTCGGCGAGCTCACGCGTCGGACACAGCACCAGCGCCTGCACGGCGAAGTTGCGTGCGTCCAGCTTGGCCAGCAGCGGCAGCGAGAAGGCTGCGGTCTTGCCGCTGCCGGTCTTGGCCTGGGCGATCAGGTCGCGCCCGGCCAGTGCCGGCGGCAGCGCCGCGGCCTGGATGGGCGTCATGTGTTCGTATCCCAGGCGCTGCAGGTTGGCGAGCACGGGGGCCGCGAGCGGCAGCGTCGAGAAGGCGGGGCCGGCGGGCGCGGCGGGAGATGCGGTCATGCCCCGATTGTCGGGGCTGGGGCGCCAGGCCCGCCGCGTTCAGGCGCCGGGGAACACGAATTCGACCGCTTCGGCCGCCGCGGTGGCGCTGCGGCGCCCCGGATACTGCAGCCAGGGCAGCACGACGTTGAGTTCGCGCACCACGGCCGCGGCGTCCACCGTGCCGCCGTCGTCCAGCGTCAGCGACGCGGTCGTGTGGGCATCGTTCACCAGCGTCAGGTCGTAGCCGCGCTCGAGCGCGCCGTAGGCCGTCGCCCGGATGCAGAAGTTCGTCATGGCACCGGCGAGCACGATGTGGCTCGCACCCAGGCGCGCGAGTTCGGCCTCGAGCGCCGTGCCCTCGAAAGCCGAGTTGTAGCGCTTGGGGATCAGGGTTTCGCCCGGCGCCGGCAGCAGCTCGGGCACCCACTGCCAGGCCGCGCTGCCGGGCGCCAGCTCGTCGCTGCCGTGCTGCACCCAGACCACCGGCACGCCGGCGGCGCGGGCTCGTTCCACCGTGCGCGCCACCTGGCGCACCACCCGGGCGGCGTCCCAGGCCTCGTGCATCACGCCGACCTGGACGTCCACCACCATCAGGATGGACTGCCTGCCTTCACGTACCGTGGCCATCGCTGTCCTTCGCAGTGTTCGTGCAGCGGGCATTGTCCGCCGGCCCGGCGCCCAGCTCGCGCGCCGTCAGCCACAGCCGCAGGTCGAACTCGAGCGCGTGGTAGTCCGGTTCCATGTGGCGGCACAGCGCATAGAAGGCCTTGTCGTGCTCGCGCTCCTTCAGGTGCGCGAGCTCGTGCACGGCGATCGTGCGCAGGAAGTCGGCCGGGCCGTCCTTGAACAGCGCGGCGATGCGGATCTCGCGTTTGGCCTGCAGCCGCCCGCCCTGCACGCGCGAGACCGCGGTATGCGTGCCCAGGGCGTTCTTGACGACGTGCAGCTTGGGGTCGAACACGACCTTGGCCAGCGGCGGCGCGCTCTTCATGTGGCGCGCCTTCAGCGCGCAGACGTAGTCGTAGAGCTCGCGTTCGTTGCGCACCGGCGAAGCCTCGGGGTGGCGGCGCGCGACGTGTTCGGCCAGGCGGCCGGCGTCTATCAGGCCCTGCACCTGGGCCAGCAGCTCGGCCGGGTAGCCCTGCAGGTACTTCAGTGTCAGCACCGGCCCGAACGCCGGCTGCGCGGCTGCAGCTTGTCGAGTTCGGCGAACTGCTGCTTGAGCAGCAGCAGCAGCGCGCGCGCCTGGTCGACCGGCAGGCTCAGGCAGGAGCCGCCGGCGCCTTCGTCGCGTGCCGGGCGCGGCAGCACCAGCGCGTCGATGCCGAGCTCGATCAGGCCCTTGTCGTGGCGCAGGGACTTCAGGCGCTGGACTTCGATGTCGTAGGTCTTCACGGGGCGGCTCTGGCGTTGGGGATGGCCGATTGTCAGGCCGCGCGCGCCGCGTCCGGCAGCGTCGGCCCTCCATGCACGCCCCGGGCTTATGCAACATACAATTCAACGAACTATTCACGACCTAGCCGATGAACCCTCGCTCCCCGCTTTCCACCGACGGCCCGGGCCGGGACATCGAGCGTGTGCTGTTGTCGGGCCCGCAGACCGCGGCCCAGCTGATGGCGGCGCTGGGCATGAGCCAGCCGACGCTGTCGCGGACTATTCATGCGCTGAGCGCAACGGTGACCCGCTTCAGGGTGACGGGGCGCAGGACCCCGCTGTACGGCCTGTTGCGGCCCCTGCCCATGGGTCTCGCGCCGCGGCAGCGCATCCACCGCTACCTGGGGCAGGGGCATGTGCGGCCGTTCGCGGAAGTCGAGTTCCTCGCCGGCGGCGCGACGCTGGAGAGGGCCGGCAGGCTGACCACGCTGTACGAGGGCCTGCCGCCCTACATGATGTTCGCGGCACCTTCGGGATTCCTCGGCCGCCAGCTGGCGCAGGAAGCGTCGCGCTCCCAGGCCTTCCCGTCCAGCCTGAAGGACTGGAGCGACGAGCACCGGGTCGCCTACCTGTTCACGCAGGGCCTGAACCTGCCGGGCAACCTGGTGTTCGGCGATGTCTCGCTGCAGCGGGAGATGGAACTGCGCACCGCCGTGCCGGTCTCCGCGGCCGGGAAGCTGGCGCACTACCTCGAGATGGCATCGGCGCTGAAGGCCGCCGCCTACGGCTCCAGCGCCGGCGGCGAGCAGCCCAAGTTCCTGAGCCTCACCGAGGACTCGGGCCACGTCATCGTCAAGTTCGCCCGGCTCGGCAGCCGGATGGCGGAGCTGCTGCCGCTGGAACACCTGGCACTGCGCACGCTGGCCGAAGCCGGCGTGCCGGCGGCGGGTACGCAGCTGTTGGCCGCTGGCGACTACGTCTTCCTCGAGGTCGTGCGTTTCGACCGGCAGGGCGCGACCGGCCGCATCGGCATGCTGTCGGCGGGCTCGGTCGACGACGAGTTCTTCGGCCGGCGCGACACCTGGTCCGAATTCGCGGCGCGCTGCGTGCAGGCCCGCTACCTGTCGCCCGCCGACGCCTGCCACGTCGACACGATGGCGGCCTTCAGCGAGCTGATCGGCAACACCGACCGCCACTTCGACAACATCTCGCTGCTGATCGACGAGGACGGCGAGTACCTGGGCATCGCCCCGGCCTACGACATCCTGCCGATGCGCTACGCCTCCATCGGCGGCGGCCTGGACCCGGACCTGACGCCGATCGAACCCCGGATCGGCAGCATCGGCACCCGGCAGGAGGTCTGGGAGCCGGCGGCACGAGCGGCCGAGCGTTTCTGGTTGGCGGCGCAGACCGAAACCCTGGCCGCGCCGCTATCGCCGCAGATGCGGCAGCTGGCGGCTCGCAACCGGGAGGTCGCGCAGGCGTTCGCGGCGCCGCTCGTGTCGGCGTGATGGCGCGCAGATCCGAGGCGCGCCGCTACATCAGCACGATGTCGTACTGCTCCGGGTTCATCGTCGCCTCGGCCGACAGCGAGATCGGCTTGCCGATGAACTCCGACAGGCCGGCGATGTGGCCGCCCTCCTCGTCGAGCAGCATCTCGACGACGGCGGCGCTGGCGATGACGCGGAACTCCTTCGGGTCGAACTGGCGCGCCTCGCGCAGGATCTCGCGCAGGATGTCGTAGCAGACGCTGCGCGCGGTCTTCACCTGGCCGCGGCCCTGGCAGGTCGGGCAGGGCTCGCACAGCATGTGCGCCAGGCTCTCGCGCGTGCGTTTCCTCGTCATCTCGACCAGACCCAGCTGCGTGAAGCCGCTGACCGTGGTGCGCGTGCGGTCGCGCGCGAGCTGCTTGCGCAGTTCGGCCAGCACCGCCTGCTGGTGGTCCTCGCGGATCATGTCGATGAAGTCGGCGATGATGATGCCGCCCAGGTTGCGCAGCCGCAGCTGGCGCGCGACGGCGCCGGCCGCCTCGAGGTTGGTCTTGAAGATCGTGTCCTCGAAGTTGCGCGCGCCGACGAAGCCGCCGGTGTTGACGTCGATGGTCGTCAGCGCCTCGGTCTGGTCGACGATCAGGTAGCCGCCGCTCTTCAGGTCGACGCGCCGCGCCAGTGCCTTGACGATCTCGTCCTCGATGCCGAAGAGGTCGAAGATCGGGCGCTCGCCCCGGTACAGGTCGAGCTTGCGCACCGCGCCCGGCGTATAGGCCTCGCCGAAGGCGCGCAGCGCCTCGTACTGCAGCTTGGAGTCGATGCGGATGGTCTGGGTCGCGTCGCCGGTCAGGTCGCGCAGCACGCGTTCGGCCAGGCTCAGGTCCTGGTGCAGCAGCGTGCCCGGCGGTTTGCTCTGCGCGCGCTGGCGGATCGCCGCCCAGGCCTTGCGCAGGTAGGCGATGTCGTCGCCGAGCTCGGTGTCGCTCGCCTCCTCGGCGTTGGTGCGCAGAATGAAGCCGCCGCCTTCGCTGCCCACCAGCGCCTGCATGCGCGTGCGCAGCTGCTCGCGCAGCTCGGGGCCGCCGATCTTCTGCGAGATGCCGATGTGGTCGTCGTGCGGCAGGAAGACGAGCATGCGCCCGGCGATCGAGATCTGCGTCGACAGCCGCGCGCCCTTGGTGCCGATGGCGTCCTTGACCACCTGCACCGTCAGCGTCTGGCCTTCGAAGACGTGGCGCTCGATCGGCGGCAGCGGCGCGTCGCCGCGTGTCGTCGGGTGGCCGAACAGGTCGGCCACGTGCAGGAAGGCGGCGCGTTCCAGGCCGATGTCGACGAACGCACTCTGCATGCCCGGCAGCACACGCGCCACCTTGCCCAGATAGACGTTGCCGACCAGTCCTCGCTCGAGCGTGCGCTCGATGTGCAGTTCCTGCACAGCGCCGTTCTCGACGATGGCGACCCGCGTTTCCTGCGGTGCCCAATTGATGAGGATGTCCTGCGTCGCCATGGCGCGGAGTCTAACGACGGCCACAGGGGCGCGCCTGTACGGGGCTACGCGGATGCCGGCGCTCAGGGCGCGCAGGCGATGCCGGCTTCGGCCAGCAGCGCGCGCGTCTCGAACAGCGGCAGGCCCATGATCCCCGAGTAGCTGCCTTCGACCCGTTCGATCCAGGCCGAGATCGGCCCCTGGATCGCGTACGAGCCGGCCTTGCCGAAGGGCTCGCCGCTGGCGACGTAGCGAGCGATCGTGGCCTCGGGCAGCGCGGCGAAGACGACGCGCGAGTCCGACAGCGCCAGCAGCCGGCGCGCGCCGGCGGCGACCGCAACCGCGGTGTAGACGTGGTGCACGCCGGCCGACAGCGCACGCAGCGTCGCCGCGGCGTCGTCGGCGTCGCGTGGTTTGCCCAGGATGCGCGGGCCCAGCGCCACCGTGGTGTCGGCGCAGAGGATGGGCGCCGGCGGCAGCGCGCGCGCCTGCAGCCGCGCGAGCGCGGCGTCGAGCTTGGCGCGCGTGACGCGCTGCACGTAGTCGGCCGGCGCTTCGCCCTCGCGTTCGGCTTCCAGTGCCTCGGCGTCTTCGTCGGGCGCCGGCAGCAGCGGGCGGTGGGCGACGCCGAGCTGGTCGAGCAGCTGCGCGCGGCGCGGGCTTTGCGAGGCGAGGTAGACGAAAGTGGTGTTCATCGTGGAAGGCTGTCGTGCGCTGCCATCTTGCCCCCTCTCCCGCTCGCGGGAGAGGGGCGGGGTGAGGGCTCGTGGCGCGCGGGCACCCTCACCCCTGCCCTCTCCCGCCTTGCGGGAGAGGGAGCCGGTCATTCGCGGTGGTAGGGGTGACCGCTGGACAAGGGCGAGGCGAGGTAGACGAAGTTGGTGTTCATCGTGGAAGGCTGTCGTGCCCTGCCATCTTGCCCCCTCTCCCGCTCGCGGGAGAGGGTCGGGGTGAGGGCTCGTGGCGCGAGGGCACCCTCACCCCTGCCCTCTCCCGCCTTGCGGGAGAGGGAGCCAGGTCATTCGCGGTGGTAGGGGTGACCGCTGGACAAGGTCCAGGCGCGATAAAGCGCCTCGGCCAGCAGCACGCGCGCGAACGCATGCGGCAGCGTCAGGTCCGACAGCCGCAAGGTCTCGTCGGCACTGGCTTTCAGCGCCGGGTCCAGACCGTCGGGGCCGCCGATCAGGAAGGCGGCGTCGCGGCCGTCGCCGCGCCAGCTGGTGACACGTTCGGCCAGCTTGACCGTGTCCAGCCGCGTGCCGCGTTCGTCCAGGATCACGCGGCGCACGCCACGCGGCAGCGCCGCCTCGAAACGCGCGGCTTCGGCGGCCATGCACTGCGCCGCCGTCTTGCCGGCACGCGGTTCGGCCTTCAACGCCTTGAGTTCCAGCCGCATCTCGGGCGGGAAACGTTTGGCGAAATCGGCCCAGGCCTCGTCGGCCCAGGCCGGCTGGCGCTGGCCCACGGCCACGACCAGCAGCTTCACCTCAGCGTGCGGTCTTGCGCGGGGCGGTCTTGCGCGCGGGCGTCTTGGCCGCCGGCCGCGGCGCCGGCTTGCGTGCCGCCGGAGCGCTGCGCGCCGCCGGCTTCTTCACCGCGAGCTTGCGCGCCGGCTGCACCTTCACCGTCGTCACCGGCAGATCGGCGTCGCTGCGCGACGTCGTCTTGCGGGCCGCGGTCTTGCGTGCCGGCGTCTTGGCGGCCGGCCTGCCGGCAGCAGCCTTCTTCGCCGCCGGGCGCGCCGCGTTGCGCGCCAAGGTCTTGTCCGAGGCCTTCTTCTTTTTCGGCGGCTTCTTGCCCGCCTGCTTCGGCTCCTCGTCCATAGGCTCGGAAGCCTTGACCAGGCCGCCGACCACACCCAGCTTGATGCGCACCGCCTTGCCGCCCCAGATCTCCTCGAGGTGGTAGTACTCGCGGATCGCCGGCTGCATGATGTGCGCGACCGCCTGGCCGCAGTCGACGATGACCCACTCGCCGTTGTCCTCGCCCTCGGTGGACAGGACTTCCATGCCGCGCGACTTGACGGTGTCGCGCACGCTGGAGGCCAGCGCCTTGGTCTGGCGGTTGCTGGTGGCCGTCGCGATGATCACACGCTCGAACAGCGGCGACAGGCTCTCGGTGTTGAAGACGGCGATGTTCTGCGCCTTGACGTCCTCCAGGCCATCGACGATGGCCCGTTGCAGTTTACGAATGTCCATTCAACTCCCGGATGCGGCCCGGTACAGGGCGTGCTGGTCAATATAACGTGCCACCTGCGGTGGCACCAATTCGGTGATGTCCTGGCCGTTGGCGGCCCGGCGGCGGATTTCGGTGGCGGAGACGTCCATCGCCAGCGGCACGATGGCATGCGGACAGCAGGCCACCTCGGCTTCGGCTGCCGGCGCGACACCCGGCCGCGCGGCGACGGCCAGCTCCACTTCGGCCAGCAGTTCGCGCCAGCGGTGCCAGCTGTGCAGCCCGGCGTACTGGTCCTGCCCGATCAGCAGCACCCAGTGCGCACCGGGCTCGCGCGCCTGCAGCGCCTGCACGGTGTCCAGCGTGTAGCTGGGCCCGCTGCGTTCGAGTTCGATGTCTTCGATGACGAAACGCGGCTCGCCGGCCGTCGCCAGTTCGAGCATCGCGACACGGTGGCGCGCCTCGCTCAGCGTGCGCGCCTTCTGCCAGGGCTGGCCGGCGGGCACCCAGCGCACCTCGTCCAGCGCCAGCTGCGCCAGCGCCGAGCGTGCGAAAGCCAGGTGGGCACGGTGCACCGGGTCGAAGCTGCCGCCGAACAGGCCGATGCGGCGGCCAGCGGCCGCGGGGGCGTGATTCACTCGGCGAGCCAGTCGCGCGCACGCAGAAAGTCGCTGTACAGCCGCGCCTCGGGCGTGCCCGGTTCGGGCTTCGCGTCGTAGCCCCAGTGCACCACCGGCGGCATCGACATCAGGATGCTCTCGGTGCGCCCGCCGCTCTGCAGCCCGAACAGCGTGCCGCGGTCCCAGACGAGGTTGAACTCGACGTAGCGCCCGCGGCGCATGCACTGGAAGTCGCGTTCGCGCTCGCCATAGGGTGTGTCGCGGCGCTGGCGCACGATCGGCAGCCAGGCGTCGATGAAGGCCTCGCCGACCGCACGCGTCATCGCGAAGCCGGCGTCGAAACCGCCTTCGGCGAAGTCATCGAAGAAGACGCCACCGATGCCGCGCGGCTCGTCGCGGTGCTTCAGGAAGAAGTACTCGTCGCACCAGCGCTTGAAGCGCGGGTACTTGTCGGCGCCGAAGGGTGCCAGCGCGTCGCGGCAGACGCGGTGGAAGTGGCGCGCGTCGTCCTCGACGCCGTAGTACGGCGTCAGGTCCATGCCGCCGCCGAACCAGCTGACCGGCTCGCGCCCTTCGGGGAAGGCGGCGAACAGGCGCACGTTCAGGTGCGTCGTCGGCACGTGCGGGTTGCGCGGGTGCATCACCAGCGACACGCCCAGCGCCTCGAACGGCGAGCCGGCGAGTTCGGGCCGGTGCTGCGTGGCCGTCGGCGGCAGCGCCTTGCCCTTGACGTGGCTGAAGTTGCAGCCGCCGCGTTCGATCAGCGGCCCGCCTTCGACGAGCTGGGTCAGGCCGTCGCCTTCGAGCCGGCCGCCGGCCGGACGCTGCCAGGCGTCACGCAGAAACGGCGTGCCGTCCTCGGCCTCGACCGCGGCGACGATGCGCGATTGCAGGTCCAGCAGCCAGCGGCGCATCGCCGCGGTGTCGACGGGCGCGTTCAATGGCGGATGGCCCGGTGGCCGATGTCGTTGCGCCACTGCGCGCCGTCGAAGGCGATCGCACGCACGCCTTCGAGCGCGCGCGCCTGCGCCAGCCGCACCGAGTCGCCGAGCGCGGTGACGCAAAGCACGCGCCCGCCGCTGGTGAGCGTGCGGCCGTCCTCGGCCTTGGTGCCGGCGTGGAAGACGACGAGGTCCTCGCGCTCGGCCGGCAGGCCGCTGATGACGTCGCCGGCACGCGGTTCGGCCGGGTAGCCGGCGGCGGCCATCACGACGCCGAGCGCGACGCGGCGGTCCCACTGCAGCGAGACGTCTGCCAGCTTGCCGTCGGTGGCCGCCAGCAGCAGCTCGACCAGGTCGGTCTTCAGCCGCATCAGGATGACCTCGGCTTCGGGGTCGCCCAGGCGGCAGTTGAACTCGACCGTGCGCGGCTGGCCCTGGGCGTCGATCATCAGGCCGGCATAGAGGAAGCCGGTGAACGGGTGCCCGTCCTTGGCCATGCCGGCGAGTGTCGGGCCGATGATCTCGTGCATCACCTTGGCGTGCACGTTGGGCGTGACCACCGGGGCCGGCGAATACGCGCCCATGCCGCCAGTGTTCGGGCCGCGGTCGCCGTCGAAGATGCGCTTGTGGTCCTGGCTGGTGGCCAGCGGCAGCACCGTCGTGCCGTCGGCGACGACGATGAAGCTGGCTTCCTCGCCCTCCATGAACTCCTCGATGACGACGCGGCCGCCGGGCACGCCCAGCATCGCGTCGATCGCGGCGTGGGCCTCGTCGAGCGTCGTTGCGACGACCACGCCCTTGCCCGCTGCCAGGCCGTCGGCCTTGACGACGATGGGCGCGCCCTGCGCCGCCACATAGGCATGCGCCGCGGCGGCTTCGGTGAAGCTCTCGTAACGCGCCGTCGGGATGGCGTGGCGCTTCATGAAGTCCTTGGCGAAGGCCTTGGAGCTTTCCAGCTGCGCCGCCGCACGCGACGGGCCGAAGATGCGCAGCCCGCGTGCCCGGAAGACGTCGACGACACCCGCGGCCAGCGGCGCCTCGGGGCCGACGACCGTCAGCGCCACCTTCTCGGCGACGACGAAGTCGGCCAGCGCCGCCGGGTCCGTGATCGGCACGTTGCGCAAGCGCGGGTCCGCCGCCGTGCCGCCGTTGCCCGGCGCCACGTAGACGAGCTGGACGCGCCCGGACTGCGCGAGCTTCCACGCCAGCGCGTGCTCGCGGCCGCCGCCGCCGATCACGAGGACCTTCATGCTTCGATTTCCGCGTTGTGGAAGACGTCCTGCACGTCGTCGAGGTCCTCGATGACGTCCAGCAGCTTCTGCATGCGCGCGGCGTCTTCGCCGGCGAGCGCGATCGTGTTCTCGGCGCGCATCGTGACGTCGGCGATCTCGGGCTTCAGGCCCTTGGCCTCGAGCGCGGTCTTGACCACGTCGAGTTCGGCCGGGCCGGTGAGCACTTCGATCGAGCCGTCCTCGCCGGTGATGACGTCCTCGGCGCCGGCTTCGAGCGCGGCTTCCATCACCGCGTCCTCGTTCGTGCCCGGGGCGAAGATCATCTGGCCGCAGTGCTTGAACTGGAACGAGACCGAGCCGTCGGTGCCCAGGTTGCCGCCGTACTTGCTGAAGGCGTGGCGAACCTCGGCGACCGTGCGCACGCGGTTGTCGGTCATGCAGTCGACGATGATCGCCGCGCCGCCGATGCCGTAGCCCTCGTAGCGGATCTCCTCGTAGTGCACGCCTTCGAGGTTGCCGGTGGCTTTGTCGATGTTGCGCTTGACGGTGTCGGCGGGCATGTTGGCCGCCTTGGCCTTGTCGACGGCCAGCCGCAGGCGCGGGTTGGCGTTGGGGTCACCACCGCCCTGGCGGGCGGCCACGATGATCTCGCGGATCACACGGGTCCAGACCTTGCCGCGCTTCTCGTCCTGGCGGCCTTTTCGATGCTGGATGTTGGCCCATTTGGAATGTCCGGCCATGGGGGGAATCTCCTGTAGCGCCGTTCGGGATCGGGGTGACGTAGGTCGGCGCGCTTCCTCAGCGAAGGGCGCGATTTTAGCGGGCGGCCCCTGCCCGCCCCCGCCCCCCGGACGCAAGGGTGGGCGCCAAGCCCGGCGCTAGACTCGCGCGACCTGCGCCGGCGCCTCGTCGGCCGCCTCGATCACGACAGCAAGAACCGGGGGATTCCCATGTCCGAACCGATCCTCGTCGCCCGCCACGGCGACGTCTTCTGCGAGCTGCTGCCGGCGCTCGCCAACCGCCACGGCCTGATCACAGGCGCCACCGGCACCGGCAAGACGATCACGCTGCAAAAGCTCGCCGAGAGCTTCAGCAACATCGGCGTGCCGGTCTTCATGGCCGACGTGAAAGGCGACCTGACCGGCATCAGCCAGCGCGGCAGCGTGTCGCCCAAGCTCGCCGCGGTGCTGGCCGAACGCGGCATCGAGACCCCCGAGGCGCTGGCCTGCCCGACGACGCTGTGGGACGTCTTCGGCGAACAGGGCCACCCGGTGCGCGCCACCGTCTCCGACATGGGCCCGCTGCTGCTGGCACGCATGCTGGCGCTCAACGAGACCCAGCAGGGCGTGCTGAACCTCGTCTTCAAGATAGCCGACGACCAGGGCCTGGCGCTGCTGGACATGAAGGACCTGCGCGCGATGCTGCAGCACGTCGGCGAGAACGCACGCGACTTCACCACCGAGTACGGCAACGTCAGCGCCGCCAGCATCGGCGCCATCCAGCGCGGCCTGCTGCAGATCGAGGAACAAGGCGGCGACCGTTTCTTCGGCGAGCCGATGCTGGCGATCGACGACTTCATGCAAACCACGGATGGCCGCGGCGTGGTCAACATCCTCGCCGCCGACAAGCTGATGAACGCGCCGCGGCTGTACGCGACCTTCCTGCTGTGGATGCTGTCCGAGCTGTTCGAGGCCCTGCCCGAGGTCGGCGACCTGGACAAACCCAAGCTCGTCTTCTTCTTCGACGAAGCCCACCTGCTGTTCAAGGACGCGCCGGCGGCGCTGGTCGAGCGCATCGAACTCGTCGTGCGCCTGGTGCGCAGCAAAGGCGTCGGCGTCTATTTCGTCACCCAGAACCCGCTGGACGTGCCCGACACCGTGCTCGCGCAGCTGGGCAACCGCGTGCAGCACGCGCTGCGTGCGTTCTCGCCGCGCGACCAGAAGGCGGTCAAGGCCGCGGCCGACACGATGCGGCCGAACCCGAAGCTGGGCGAGCTGTCGGCGGCGATCACCGAACTCGGCGTCGGCGAGGCGCTGGTCAGCTTCCTCGACGCCAAGGGCCGGCCCAGCGTCACCGAGCGGGTCTACGTGCTGCCACCGGGCAGCCGCATCGGCCCGGTGACGCCGGCCGAGCGCCAGGCGCTGATCGCCGGCTCGCTGGTGGCCGGTGTCTACGAGAAGACGGTCGACCGCGAGTCGGCCTACGAACGGCTGAAAGGCCGCGCCGCGACCGCACCGGCCGCCAGCGCCGGCCTGCCGCCGGGCGCGCAGGCGCCGGCGGGTGCCGGCGGCGGGCTGATGGATGGGCTGAAGGACGCGCTCTTCGGCAGCACCGGCCCGCGCGGCGGCAAGCGCGAAGGCCTGGCCGAAGCCGCGGCGCGTTCGGCGATGCGCAGCATCGGCTCGGCCGTCGGCCGCGAACTCATCCGCGGCGTGCTCGGCTCCCTCGTCGGCAACAGCCGGCGCCGCTGAGGCGGGACGTACAAGGCCGGAAGGCCTTGTACGCCAGCCGAAGGCCATCCCGCGATTTCACGCGGGATGGCTGAGGCGGGACGGGCAAGGCCGGAAGGCCTTGACCGCCAGCCGAGGGCCAGCACGCGATTTCACGCGGGCTGGCTGAGGTGGCCCCCGGCTGGCGAGCAAGACCTTCCGACGTCGTCAGTCAAGCAAATCGGAATAGTCGCCGCGGCCGTAGCCGGCGAGTGCATCCCAGGGCAGCGGCGCCGGCGTCGGGATGATCTCGGCCGTCAGCAGTTGCCGGCTCAGGCCGTGCGCGTCGTGCTGCTCGATGCGGCGCGCGTACTGGCCGCGCACGTCCCAGTCGACCAGCGTCGTGCGTTCGCCGTTGCGCAGCCGGTAGTGCTCGACCCCGCCGCTGCGGCCCAGGCGCTCCATGCGCGCCAGCGCCGCCGGGTCGATCAGCCAGTAGGCCGCGGCCCAGGAGCCGCCGTAGCCGACGTTGCCCTGGTGCGCCGGCTCGACGTCGATGACGCGCCGGCGCTCGCGCAGCACCGACTGCACCTGCACCTCGTCGCCGACGCGGCGCAGCAGCAGCGGCGCACCCCGCGCCTCGTCGTGCGCATGGCCGGCGTGCGGGCCGGTGTGCTCGGGCCCGGCATGGGCCTCGTGCTCGGCCAGCGCCGGCGGCAGCTCGCGCTCCAGCCAGACCACGTTGGCGCGGCGCACCATGCGGTCCTGGTAGCGCGTCTGGCGCGTGACACCGTCCGAGCCGATGCTCAAGCTGGTGTGCGTGAGCCGCAGGCTCAGGCCCGGGGCCTTGTCTTCGGGCGGCCGCTGCGGCGCGGCTTCGGCCGGCCGGGCGGTGGCCGGAGCCGCCGGCGCGGCGGCCGCGCCGGCGA
>NZ_NRRU01000061.1 GCF_016583785.1 Rubrivivax gelatinosus
TCGAAGTTGCCGGCGCCGGTCAGCCCGATGAGCGGCGCGACGCTGCCGTCGGGCGCGATGCGGCGCACGTGTTCCCGGGTGCCGAGCACCAGGCTGCCGTCGGGCGCTGCGGCAATGGCGATGGGGGCAAGGCTGAACTGGGCCAGGCCGGCCTCGGTGGCGTCGTTCGGGAAGCCCGTGAACGGCAGCTGGGCGAGCACGCCGGTTCCGGGCGTGAAGCCGCTGTTGCCCAGCGGCTTGGCCACCGCGATCGTGGTCACCAGGCCGCTGGCGTCGACGCTGCGTACCGCGCCGAGGAAGAGGTTCGTCTCGGTGATCAGCAGCCCGCCGTTGGCCGCCGGGGCCAGGGCGCCACCGCTGAGCGTGTTGCCGATGACGGCGGCGCCGCGCGGGCCGTCTCGGGGCACCGTCGCGCCCGCGGTGCCGGTCAGCGTCGTCACGACGGCGCTGCCGGTGTCGATCTTGCGCAGCAGGCCGAAACTGTCTCGCACATAGAGCGTGCCACCCGCCAAGGCCATCTCGCCGGGATACGGAACCCCCGCCGCGGTGCCCGTGCCGTCCGGCGCCGACGTGCCGACGCCATTGCCGGCCAGCGTGTCGACCGTGCCGGCCGCATTGCCGCTGCGCAGAATGCGCCGGATGCGATTGTTGTTGGCGTCGGCGACATAGACCGTGCCGTCGTCGGCGACCGCAATCCCATTGGGCTGATTGAATCGGGCCGCGGCGGCGGGGCCATCGACATAGGCGTAGACGCCCGGCGCGCCGGCGTAGGTGGACACCGCGCCCGCCGTCGTCACGCGCCGCACGACGCTGTTGCCGGCGTCGGCCACATAGAGGTCGCCGTCGGGCCCGATGGCGATGGCGCGCGGCAAATAGAAACGCGCCGCACTGCCGCTGCCGTTGGCACTGCCACTGACGCCGGGCGAGCCGGCGATCGTCGTCACCGTGCCGTCTGGCGCCACACGCCGCACGACGTTGCCCGATTGCTCCGTGACGTAGAGCGCGCCGGACGCATCCTTCGCAATGCCGTAGGCGCCGTTGAAGCGGGCGGCAGCGCCCACGCCGTCGACGGTGCTGCCGCTCCTGTCGGCCACCGAACCGGCGATCAGCGTGATCGATTGCAGGTCGGCGGCCAGGCGCAGCACGGCATTGCCCGAGACGAAGGCGTAGCTGCCCGTGCTCTCCCTGACGATGCCGCGCGAGAAGTCGATCTCAGCCTGACGGCGCAGCCCGTTGATCGCCACCGGTGTCATGACCACCGCGGGCGGGTTGCTCACCGTCAGCGTGGCCGCGCTGCTGGTGCCCGCGCTTTGTCCGCCACAGTCGAGCACCGCCCGGAACTGCGCGCCGCTGTCGGCGATGGCGGCGGTGTGGGTGTAACTCGCCGCGGTTGCCGAGGCGATGGCCACGAACGCGCCGTCGGCGCCGCTGTTGCGCTGCCACTGGATGTTCAGGCTGCCGCTGCTGCAGGTCGCCGCCACGCTGAAGCCGGCCGACGCGCCGGCGCTCACCGCCACATCCACCGGCTGCTGCGTGATCGACAGCACCGGTGGCGCGGTGCTCACTGTGAGCGTGGCGTCGCGGCTCGTCGCGGTGCCGGCGGCATTGCTGACCAGCACGCGAAAGACCACGCCGGTGTCGGTGGGTGCCGCGGCCGCGAGCGCGTAGCTGGCGGCCGTGGCGCCGGCGATGGCGGCGCCGTTGCGTTGCCATTGGTAGGCCAGCGGCGCGCTGCCGGTCGCCACCACGGTGAAGCTCGCGGGCTGGCCGCTCGTCACGTCGAGGTCGGCAGGCTGCTGGGTGATGACGGGCGCATCCGCGGCCGCCGGGCCCCCGCCGGATGGCGGTGCATCGGAGCCGTCGCCGCAGGCGGCGACGGCGGCGAAGCACAGGCCGGCCGCCGCGGCGCGCAACCCGCGCAGCCGCAAGGCGGAACTGAAGAGGCTCATGAAGGATGTCGTCACGGGGGGCTCCGCAGGGAAGTGAAGACCGGCGCTGCGCTTGCCGCGCAGTACCTGCTGCTTCATTGAACGAAGTCCCCCGCGGCCGATGGACATCGGCACCACGTCTTTTAGCACTGGAGCCCCCTGTCCGGATGGCCGGCTTCAGCGGCGCTCGGTAGGGCTTGTGCCCGTGCCTGCGCGCCGCGCAGCGTCCTCGGCTTCGGCCAGGGCGCGCCGCGCGTTCGCCACCGCCGGGCTGTGCACGGGGTCGTACTGCACCAGGTGCAGGGTCAGCGACTTCTGCAGCACCGGCAACGCCTCGGCTGCGCGCCCCTCGCGCAGCAGCGCCTGCCCCAGTACGGCCGTCATCTGGGCCTCGGCGACGCCGAAGAAGCGACGTTCTGGCAGCCGGTCGAGCGCGGCCAGGCCTGCGGTGGCCACGCTGCGCGCCTCGGCATCGCGGCCGGCGGCCAGCAGCAGCTGCGCCTCCTCGGCCTGGCGGCGCAGCCGCAGCGGCGCGGTGTCGGTTTCGCCCGCCTGCTGCGGGTGGTCCCGGAAGTCCTGCAGCGCCTGTTCGGGCCGCCCCGCGGCCAGCCAGTAGCGGCGGCGCACCGCGCGGACCGCCTCGACCGTAGCGCCACCGGCACGGGCCGTGGTCGCGAGCGCCCGTTCGACGTCGGCGCGTGCTTCGTCCAGTCTGCCGAGCGCGACCAGTGCATCCGCACGGGCCGCCAGCAGCGGCCCCATGCGCTCGGTCGTGGCCCGCGGCAGCAAGGCGCGCGCTTCGTCGAGCGCCGCCAGTCCGCGCGCGGCGTCACCATACGCGACCAGCGTGCGACCGTAGTTCGCCATCACCGCTGACGGAACCTCGCCTTCTTCGGGCCCGGCCCTGCGCGCCCACGCAACATCCGCGTCGGCCGCGGCCAGGGCCTCGTGCAGCAGCCGGTTCTCGTACTGGTAGCGCGCCAGCTTGAAGCGGGTGGCGCGAAACGCCGGCTCGTTGCGGCGCTCGCTCAGTGCGACCGCACGGCGCAGCGTGGCGCCGGCCGCCTCGATCTGGCCGAGATCGTTCTGCACCGCGCCGAGCGCGGAAAGCACCATGTGCAACTCGCCCGTTTTGCCCTGCAGATCGATCCAGGCGGCGGCGTCGACCAGCGCTTGACGCGCCTCCGCCAGAGCCCCCGCCTTGCGCGCGTTCTCACCCAGGGTGAACAGGGCCTCGATGCCGTCCGCCGAAACGCCCTGCGCCCGGGCAAGGGCCGCGGCGCTGCGCGCCCGCGCCAGCCCCAGCGGCGGGTCGGCACTGACGTAGACCATCGCCAGCGCGGTGTCGATCATCATGCGGACAGCGTCGTCATCGCGGCGACGGCTGCGCGCCGCCGCGTCGGCCTGCAGCAAGACGGTGAGGGCCTCGTCCCGCCGCCCCAGGCTGCTGAGATCCAGGCCGATTTCGACTGCCGAGCGCAAGGCCTGATCGCTGTGCGCGCCGTACAGCCGCGTCGAAAGCGCCAGGCTGCGGCGCTCCAGCGCGATGCTGGGCTCATTCAAGGCCATGCCCACGTACATCTGCGCCATCAGCTTGTACAGCCGCAGCTGCGCCTCGGGAGCCGAAGCCAGCTCCCGGTCGACGCGCTCGGCACCGCGGTCCAGCAACTCGCGCGCCGTGGTGGCACGCGCCGCCACGGGATCGGCCTGGTCGCTGGTATTGGCGTCGAAGACCGACTCGATGAAGCCCTGCACGGCCTCGGCCGTGGCGGCCGCGCGCGCGGCCTCGCGCGCCTGCCACAGCGCGACCGCCGTGCCGGCGACCAGCGCCAGCGCCACCCCTGTCGCGGCCGCCACCTGCAGGCGATGGCGGTGCACGAACTTGGCCGCACGGTAGGCCAGACCGTCGGGACGCGCCTGGACCGGCTTGCCGTCGAGATGGCGTTGCAGGTCCTGCGCAAACGCGTCCATCGTCGCGTAGCGCTCGCCAGCGGCCTTCTTCAGCGCCTTGTTCAGGATGGAGTCGAGATCGCCGCGCAGCTGGCGTGCCAGGCGCCGGTCCGTTGCGCTGTCGCTGGCCAGCGGCGGGTCGGCGCTGGCGATCGCCTCTTCCAGCTCGGCCACGCTGGCGCGCTTCAACCGGTAGGGCCGCGTACCCGCCAGCACCTCGTAGGCCACCACGGCCATGCTGTAGATGTCGCTGGCGGTGCCCAGCGGCTCGCCGCGGATCTGCTCCGGGCTCGCATAGTCCAGCGTCAGCGCGCGGCCACCGAGTTCGGTCAGCGCGGTCGCGCGCGTGCGCTCGCCTTCCAGCAGCTTGGCGATGCCGAAGTCCAGCAGCTTCACCTGCCCGTCGCGGGTGACGAGGATGTTGCTGGGCTTCAGGTCGCGGTGCACGACCAGCCGCGCATGCGCATGCGCGACCGCGGTCATCACCTGCCGCAGCAGCCCGATGCGTTCGTGCACGCCGGGCGCGTGGGCCAGGCAGTAGCTGTCGATGGACTCTCCCTCGACGTACTCCATCGCCAGGAACGGCCGCCCCAACGCGTCGACGCCGGCGTCGTACAGCCGCGCGATGTGTTCGTGTTCGAGCGTGGCCAGGATCTCGCGTTCGCGCGCCAGGCGCTCGGCAAAGGCGTCGCCCCAGACGATGCGCGGCAGCTTCAGCGCCACACGGCGCTTCATCAGGCCGTCGGAGCGGTCGGCGAGCCAGACCGCGGCCATGCCGCCGCGGCCGAGCTCCGAGATCAGCCGGTAGGCGCCGACGTGGCTGCCCGCGACCAGGCCGCTGCCCGGCGGCTCGGCGTCGGCCAGGTCCAGCCTGGGCACCTCGCGCAGGAAGTCATCGGTCTCGACGCTGGCGCGGTGCGCCAGCAGCGTGCGCAGGGCCTGGGCGTGCGCGGCACGCTCGCCCGACAGGCCATCCAGCCACGCGGCGTGCGCCGACGCCGGCAGGCCGAGCGCTTCGTCGAGCAGCGCGCTGATCGCCGGCCAGTCGGCTGCGAACGGCGACAGCGGCGTCACGGCGTGGCCCCGGCCAGGCGGCCCACCATCTTCAGCCGCGCAGCGCGTGGGCCAGCAACAGGCGCGCCTTGTCCCAGTCGCGGCTCACGGTGCGCTTGGACACGCCCATCACTTGCGCGATCTCGGCATCTTCCATGCCGCCGAAGTAGCGCATCTCGACGACGCCGGCCAGGCGCGCGTCGATGCGGCCCAGGTCTTCGAGCGCGGCATGCACTTCCAGGATTTCGTCGGCCGGGTCGGGCAGCGAGGCCTTCATGTCGGTGGACAGCGTGACCTGATCCGCGCCGCCGCCGCGCCGGTCGGTCTGCGCCACGCGGGCCGCGTCGACGATGATCGAACGCATCACCGTCGCGCAGTAGCCGAGGAAGTGCGCGCGGTCGTTCAGTGTCAGGCTCTCGCGCTGCACGAACTTCAGGTAGCACTCGTTGACGAGCACGGTCGTGTCGATCAGCCCATCGCGGGAACTGCGCGACAGGCGCCGGCGGGCGATCAGCCGTAGATCCGGATAGAGCAGCTCGAAGATGCGGTCGAAGGCCGCGCGGTCTCCCTCGCGTGCACGTTCGATCAACAGCGTGACTTCCCCCATGCCTGCGTTCCGCACCACAGCCGACAAGCCGGAAACCTGATGGTAGCCGCGGAACCATCAGGCCATGGCCCTGAGCCGGCCGTGGGCAGATGCCAGCATGTATCACCGTGTCAGCCACGGCCGGGCCCGGCAGAGCCCGGGCGCAGCGGCGGCAGCCCGATAAGCCACTGCCCAGGCCTCACCAGCGACATCAGACCTGCGCATGCGCACGCCAGCGCCAGGGCCGCCGCGGCGCCGACGTGCGGCGCCAGCAGCACGAAGGCAGCCCCGAATGCGGCCTTGCCGAACAAGCCCCAGGCATAACCACGCAGGAAGGTCGCGACGGTGCGGTGCCCGCCGCGCGCGTGTTCGAACATGGCCACGGCCGCGCTGATCACAGGCAGCGACGACAGCAGCCCGGTGGCGAAACTGCCCAGGGCCGGGCCTGCGGTGGCAGCCAAGGCGGTGAGGCCGGCCGCCGCGAGCGCCGCGCAGGCCAGGGAGCGACGCGGGTGCGGCAGCGCCAC
The DNA here is from genome assembly GCF_016583785.1 of Rubrivivax gelatinosus. Classification (GTDB taxonomy): domain Bacteria; phylum Pseudomonadota; class Gammaproteobacteria; order Burkholderiales; family Burkholderiaceae_C; genus Rubrivivax; species Rubrivivax gelatinosus_B. The sequence goes on from NZ_NRRU01000061.1 coordinate 6,045, forward strand.
GGCCTCGGGCGCACAGCGCGGCATGCAATACAGCGCCAGCGCACTGCAGCCGAGCCCGAGCATCAAGGCTTCGGCCAGGCCGGCACTCGCGGCATACGCCGGCCAGGCCAGGATCAGGGCGCCGGCCAGGCCGCACAGCAGCGCGCAGACATGGCCGCGGCGCCGGGACGCGAGCGCATAACCCAGCGTGAAGATCGCCAGCATGGCGCAGGCGCTCACGCTCGCGATGGCCGCGTCCATGGCGAAGCCGACGCCACGTTCGTGGATGAGCCAGGCCAGCGTGGGCGCCGTGATGGTGGGCAGTGCGGCGGCCACACCGGCCAGGCGCCGGCCGCTGCGCCCTGCCACCACCATCACGACCCACACCGTCGCCGCCGTCAACACCACCTTGAAGACCCAGTCCATGCTGCTCCCTCGTCGCCATGGAGGCCCTGCGCACAGTCCTCATGACCAGGTGAACGAGATCGGCGGTCGAGGTTTGACATCGACAGGCAGGGGGCTGCGGTCTTTCGCGGGAGGGAGAAGCCGAGGGCTGGCAGGCGGCGTCACGCGGCGACGAACGCGCTCGGCCCGCCGCACAAGCAGTCGTGCGCCTGCACACAAGTGCGCCGGCGGTCCTGCTCCTACCCTTTGATGGTGCGATGCAGCAAGGCGGGTGTGGTGCCCGCCGGCTGGCACCGTTCAGGAGCACCGGACCATGCACATCACCTCCCTCGCGGCCACTCTGCGCGCCGCCGCCTGTCTCGCGGCCCTGGCTTTCGGCGCCACCGGCGCCCACGCCGAAGCCGCCAAGCCGCCGGCGCAGTGCGCCGCGCTGCAGGCGAAGTACCCGCAGTTCAAGGGCAAGAACCTGGTCAACGCAATCAACCCGCACACCCCGGGCTACGAAACGCTGGACCCGAAGGACCCGAGCCGGTACGTCGGCTTCGACATCGACCTGGGCGAGAGCATCGGCGCCTGCCTGGGCTTCACGCTGAGCTACAAGCCGGTGACATTCGCCGCGCTGCTCACCACGCTGCAGTCGGGCCAGGCCGACATCGTCATCTCCGACATCTACGCCACCGAAGAGCGCGCCAAGGCGGCCGACTTCATCACCTACTCCAAGGTCTTCGACGGCGTGCTGGTGGCCAAGGGCAACCCGAAGAAGATCACCGGCATCAACACCTCGATGTGCGGCGCCATCGCCGCCGAGAACACCGGCTACGTCGAGGTGCCGCTGATCCAGGCGCTGGCCGCGCAGTGCAAGGCCATCGGCAAGCCCGCGCCCGAGATCCAGCTCTACGACAACAACCAGAACTGCATCCAGGCCATCCTCGCCGGCCGCGCCGACACCTACGTCAACGACGTCAACACCGTCGACGGCGCCGTCAAGGCCTACCCGGACAAGCTGGAGAAGGCGGTGGCGGTGACGATCCCGTACTCGGTGGGCATTGCCGTGCCCAAGGGCAAGACCGACTTCCGCGACGCCGTGATGGCGGCGCTGGTGCTGCTGCAGAAGTCGGGCATCCAGACCGAGCTGCTGAAGAAGCACGGCCTGCCGGTGGCGAACCTGGAAGCCCCGCGACTGGTCCTGGGGAAGTAGGGCCCCCGAGCTCGCTATCGCTCGCTACCCCCCGAGGGGGCCGTCCGCCAGCGGACCGGCAGAGCCGGGCCGCGGCGGGAAGCTTGGGGCCCCCAAGCTCGCTTTCGCTCGCGACCCCCCAAGGGGGCCATCCGCCAGCGGACCGGCCAAGCCGGTCCGCGGCGGGAAGCTTGATCGCACCGGCGTGCTGCGTCGGGTCACTGAGATGGACCTATTTCTGCACTACCTCAGCCTGCCCTATCTGATCGAGGGTATCGGCTTCACGCTGGCGGCCACGCTGATCGGGCTGGCGGGCGGCGTGCTCGTCGCGCTGCCGCTGGCGGCCATGCAGCTGAGCCGCCACCGGGTGCTGGCGGCGGCGGCGCGCGGCTACGCGGTGATCTTCCGCGGCACGCCCCTGGTGCTGCAGATGATCTTCTTCTACAACGCCCTGCCCTACGCCGGCATCAAGCTGCCCGGGCTGCTGGCCGCCGGGCTGGCGCTGGCCTTCAACGAAGCCACCTTCATCGCCGAGATGCTGCGCTCGGGGGTGGTCGGCGTCGACCGCGGCCAGGTGCTGGCCGGCCAGGCCCTGGGCATGACGCCGCGCGTGCTGCTGCAGCGTGTCGTCGCGCCGCAGGCGCTGCGCTCGATGCTGCCGGCGATGGGCAACGAGGCCGTCAGCACGCTGAAGAACTCGTCGCTGGCCTCGGTGGTGGCGGTGCAGGAGCTGACGCTGCGCAGCACCCAGCTGGCCTCGTCGACCTTCGACTTCTTCCCGGTCTTCATCGCCTCGGGCGTGATGTACCTGGTGCTGACCGGCGCCTTCAGCCTGGTGCAGCTGGCGCTGGAGGCGCGTTTCGACCTGGAGCGCCAGGCGGCGCTGCGCGGCGTCTCGCGCTGGCTGCCGTGGTGCCGGGTGATGCCGGCCGCGGCCGCCGGCCCCGTCGAGGCCGCTGCCGCCGCCGAGGCCGAAGCGCCGCCACCGCCAGCCGCGCCGACGGACCGCGAGGCGCGCGCCGCGCGCCTCGCCGAGGCCCCGGTGGCGCTGCGCATCAACGGCCTGAGCAAGGCCTACGGCGGCCGGCCGGTGCTGCAGGACCTGAACCTGGTCGTCAAGGCCGGCGAGGTCGTCGCGCTGCTGGGCCCCAGCGGCTCGGGCAAGAGCACGCTGCTGCGCTGCATCAACCACCTCGACAGCTGGGACGCCGGGCGCATCCACGTCGGCGGCCACCGCCTGGGCTACCGCCCCGACGGCCAGCTGATGAGCCCCGCCGACCTGGCGCGCGAGCGCGCCCGCCTGGGCGTGGGCATGCTGTTCCAGCAGTTCAACCTGTTCGCCCACCTGACGGCGCGCGAGAACGTCGCCGGCCCGCTGCGCTGGGTGCACGGCTGGAGCGCCGAGGACGCCGACCGGCGTGCGCTGGCGCTGCTGGCGCGTGTCGGCCTGGCGGCCCGCGCCGACGCGCTGCCGCGGCACCTCTCGGGCGGCCAGCAGCAGCGCGTGGCGATCGCACGCGCGCTGGCCCCCGGCCCCAGCGTGCTGCTGCTGGACGAGCCGACCTCGGCGCTGGACCCGGAACTCGTCAACGAGGTGCTGGAGGTCATACGCCGGCTGGCGGTGGAAGACGGGCTGACCATGCTCATCTCCACCCACCAGCTGCGTTTTGCCGCCGAGGTGGCCGACCGCGTGGTCGTGCTCGCCGGCGGCCGCATCGTCGAAAGCGGCCCGGCGCTGCAGGTGCTGCAGCAGCCCGGCCATCCCGAATCCGCCCGTTTCCTGCGCGTCATGGCCGCCGACGTGCTGCCCGGCGCCGCCACGCCTGCCAAGGACTGAGACCATGAAACACCACACGCTGCGCGTCTCTCCCGAGACGGTCCACTGGGGCTACTTCAGCAAGGCGGTGACGCCGTCGCTGGTGGTGCGCTCGGGCGACCGCGTGACCATCGAGACCCTGACCCACCACGCCAACGACGACCACGAACGCATGATCGCAGGCGACCCCGGCGCCGAGGCCGTGTTCGCCTGGACGCGCGAGCACAAGGGCGTGCCGCGCCGCGGCGCCGGCCCGGTGACGGGCCCGTTCAAGCTCGGCGAAGGCGAAGGCGTCGGCGTGCACCTGCTGACCGGGCCGGTGGTGATCGAAGGCGCCGAGCCCGGCGACGTGCTGGAGGTGCGCATCCTCGACGTGCGCCCGCGCCCGAGCTGCAGCCACTGCTACGCCGGACGCTGCTTCGGCAGCAACGCCGCCGCGTCCTGGGGCTTTCACTTCCGCGACCTGATCGAGGAGCCCAAACCGCGCGAGGTGGTGACGATCTTCGAGCTCGACACCGCCGGCGAGCCCTTCGCGCGCGCCGTCTACAACTACGTCTGGACGCCGCAGACCGACCCCGACGGCGTGGTGCACGCCACCATCGACTACCCCGGCGTGCGGGTCGACCACGCGCTGGTGAACAAGCGCGAGAACATCCTGCGCAACGTCAAGGTGCCGGCGCGGCTGCACTTCGGCACGATGGGGCTGGCGCCGTCGGAGTCGGACTTCGTGAGTTCGATCCCGCCCAGCTACACCGGCGGCAACATCGACGACTGGCGCATCGGCAAGGGCGCGCGCATGTACTACCCGGTGGCCGTGCCGGGCGCCTTCTTCTCGGTCGGCGACCCGCACGCGGCTCAGGGCGACAGCGAGCTGGGCGGCACCGCGATCGAGACCTCGCTCACCGGCGACTTCGAGTTCGTGCTGCACAAGCACGACGAACTCGGCGGCAGCATCCTCGAAGGCCTGGACCACCCGCTGCTGGAGACCGACGAGCTGTGGTCGGTCTACGGCTTCACCTACGCCAACTACCTGGCCGCGCTCGGGCCCGACGCGCAGACGCTGATCGGCGCCAAGTCCTCGCTCGACCCGGCGATGCGCGACGCCTTCAGGAAGCTGCGCCGCTTCCTGATGACGGTGCACCGGCTGAGCGAGGACGAGGCCATCGCCCTGCTGTCGGTGGCGGCGGACTTCGGCGTGACGCAGGTGGTGGACGCCAACTGGGGCGTGCACGGCTCGATCCGCAAGAACGTCTTCACGGACCGCTGAGCGCCGCCCGGGGCGTGCGCCCGGCGAACAGCGCCTTGCGGATGACCGCGTGCACGCCCCAGTTGCCGTCGACGACCTGGGTGATGCCGAAGTCGACGGCGACCGACATCAGCGAGATCGCCTCGTCCTCGCTGAGCCCCATCGCCGTCATCAGGAAGCGGCGCGTCTTGCGGAAGGCGTCGCGCATCGCCGGGTCGAGCGAGGACTTCTCGTAGATCGCGCTGCGCGCCTTGTCGCCGAACTCCTTCAGGTAGTCGGCGTGGCTGAAGCCGTGGATCACCCATTCGTCGGGCGTCTCCACCAGCGGGTAGTCGATGTCGGCATAGGGCTCGCTGCCCAGGTCGGCGGCCTTGTGCAGCACGACCTGGAAGACGCCGGTGAGCGAGCACTCGATGGCGGTGCCGCAGAGCTCGCTGTCGCCCTGCGAGGCGTGCGGGTCGCCCACCGACAGCAGCGCGCCGTCGACGCCCACACGCAGGTAGACGGTGGCGCCCTTGGCGATGCGCCAGTTGTCCAGGTTGCCGCCGAAGGACGACGGCGGCACCGAGTCGACCAGCCCCGTGACCGCCGGCGCCACCGCGATGACGCCGAAGTGCGGCCGCACCGGGATGCGCACGCCTTCGAGCACGCCGTGGTTCTCGACGATGGAGGCGCGGTCGACAGGGATGCCGGGGTAGTCGATCGTCGGGTGCAGCACGCCGCTGGGGTCGGTCTGCGGCGTCCAGCGGAAGTTGTAGACCGCGTGCGCGCAGGCCTGGCCCTGGCTGCAGTCGACCTCGTAGATCGTCACCACCTCGCGCTGGCGCGGCTCCTCGATCAGGTCCTCGTAATGGAAGCCCCACCAGGCGGCAGCGTTGCTGCCGAAGGCGCGGCCCTGGTACTTGGCGTTGGCCGCCAGTCGCGGCGCCAGGTCGAGGATGCGCAGCTCCAGCACGTCGCCGGGCTCGGCGTCCTGGACGTGGATCGGGCCGGTGCAGATGTGCACGCCGAAACCCTCGCCGCTGCCGCGGCCGTAGATCGAGGCGTCGGTCGGGCCGGCGCCGCGGCGGTCCACCGCCTTGTGCTCGTGCGTCCAGGCGAACACGCTCTCGGCGCCCGAGTCGCCCTTGATCATGCGTTCGTGGTCGTCGTAGGCGTGCTGGGTCAGGGTCTCGATCGTGACGATGTCGCCGGACGCCACGCTCAGCACCGGCGGGATGGCGCGCGAGAAGTAGCCCCAGTGGATGGTCTTTGCGGTGGCCGGCAGGTGGTGGTGGCGCCCGGCCGCCACCGCGCTGCCGTGCGCCAGTGCCGACGCCGCCTGCGCGGCGCTGCTCTCGTCGCCGCCGCCGGCAGCCGCGGCGGCCGCGGCCACCGGGTCTTCGGCCGGGGTCTCGAAGTAGCCCGAGGGCCAGCCGCGGCGGATGCGTTTGCGCAGCGACTGCTGGCTGGCTTCGTTGGCCTGCTGGCGGTACTGGCGCGGCGACATCGAGAAGCGGTCGCGGAAGCAGTGGCTGAAGTGCGCCGGGTCGTTGAAGCCCCAGCGAAAGCAGATGTCCGAGATCGACAGGTGGCCGTACTGGCGGTTGGCGAGGTCGGCGCGGCAGCGCTCCAGCCGGCGCTGGCGCAGATAGGCGGTAAACGACTGGCCCAGGCCTTCGAACAGCTTCTGCACCAGGCGTTCGGAGACGCGTTCGTGCGCCGCCACCGCCGCCAGCGACAGCGAGGCGTCGCTGAGCTGGGCCTCGATGTGCTCGCACAGCCGGCGCAGCGTGGCCGCGCGCGTGCGGCTGGCCGCCGGCTGCTCCGGCCCGGCCTGCGCCGCCTGACTGGTGGCGATGAACTCCGACAGCGCCGACTCCACCGGCGCGATGTCGCCGTCGTCCAGCGTGTCGAAGGCGTCGGCCAGCGCCGACAGCGTGCCCGCGAACAGCCGCCCCAGCCCGGCGCGCCCCGACAGATGGCCCAGCGCCAGCGCCGGCGCGTCGGGCAGCCGCGCTTTCAGGCTGGCGCCGGGCATGGAGACGATGAACTGGCGGAAGTCGGAGCGGAAGTCCAGGCCGGCGCGGGCGCGCGCCGGGCCGAAGACGATGTCGCCGGGCGCCAGTTCGATGCGCTGGCGCCCGTCGTGCAGCGCGGCCTCACCACCCAGGTGCAGCGCCAGCCACAGCGCGTCGGCTTCGTCGCCCAGGCGCAGCAGGGTCTGCGGCGACGAGGCGATGCGCGCCAGGCCGACGCCGCGGCCGGTGCGCCCCGCCGTCAGGCTGCCGTACAGCGGCGGCGCCGCCGCTGTCAGTTCGGGCTGCAGGCGGTGCTGCTGCAGCGCATCGCGCCACGCATGGTGGCGCTGGTGCACCGGAAAGGAATCGGTCGAGAACTGATCGACGCGCAAGGGGGTACTTCCAGACTGCTGGCACGGCAAACTGCAAGAAGTGCGCCATCAGCGCCGGGCGGCGCTGGCACGGGACTGGCTGCAGCCAGGGCCTCATCCACTTCGAATGGCCGGCCGCCGCCGCGGGGCGAGCGGCACCCCGGCCGCCTGCAGCATGTCGCCCCTGTTCCACATGATCGCCGGCGCACCCGACCCGGTCGCACCCTTCAGCCACGCCGTCGAAGCCGAGGGCTGGGTCTTCGTCACCGGGCAGATGCCGTTCACCGGCACCTCGCTGGACGCGCCCTACCCCGAGGGCATCGAGGCGCAGACGCGCCAGGTGATGCACAACCTGCAGACGGTGCTGGCCGGCTGCGGCCTCGGTCTGGAGCACGTGCTGCAGGCGCGTGTCTACCTGCTGCACTTCGACGCGGACTACGCGGCGATGAACGCCGTCTACGCCAGCTTCTTCGCCCCCGGCCGACGGCCGGCGCGCACCTGCATCGGCGTCACCGGGCTGGCCAAGGGGGCGCGGATCGAGATCGACTTCGTCGCGCGACGGCCGGCGGCGGGCTGATCCTCCGTCTTCGGTGTCCGGAGGCTTGACGCCGCGGGGCGCAGCGTCCGGAGCTCTTCGGATTGCCGGGGCGGTGCGGGCCGGTGGCAGCGGCTCAAGTGGCGAGTGGCGAGTGGCGGCTGGGGCGGCTGGGGCGGATGTGACCGCCGCCCCGTCACCGACGTTCGAGTCAGGCCGCAGCCTTGCCGCCAGCGTCCTCGCGCGCGAAAGACTCCATGTCGTCGACAGGGTCGGCGAGGTACGCGTGCAACCCCGCTTCCCTCGTAGCCGGCGCCGCCGTCGGCCACGCCGGGTGCCGGTCCTCGAGCCCGAACCGAGCTAGGGACAGACGCGTCTGGAAGCCCACGCCTAGTCTGCGCCACCATCTTTTCGGGGGACGACCGTGCCTGTTTCAGCCTTGTCCGCCCCGGCGCACCTCTGCATCTTCGTCCATGACCCCGACACCGGCCACCCGACGCTGCGGCTCCCCCTGTACGCCGAGGTGGCGGTACCGCGCACCGTGCCGAAACTGCCTGCGAGCGAGCGCTGGCGCGAGCCGGTCCGCGCCGCGCTGCAGGAGGTCGACCCGCAGGCGGCTGCCGACACGGCGGTGCGGGGCCGGGTGGAGGCGGCGGCGCTGGCCGCCTTTGCCGGGGTGCTCGACGAGCCCAGCCGGCAGCGCCTGATCGGCGACCCGGGTCTCGCGCGCGGTCTCGCCGGGCAGGCGTTCAAGCACGCGCTGGAGGCAGCGCGCAGCGAGCACTTCGCGGCGGTGCCGGCGGCTACGCTGGACAAGCTGCTCGCTGCGGCGGTGCGCGCGCTGGCGCCTGAGTTCGAGCTCGGAGTCGTTCCCGAAGTCGACGACGCCGGCGACGTATGGTCGTTTCCGCTGGGCGTCCTGACCACCGACCACGTCGGCTACTGCTCGTTCGACCTGAAGCGTCTTCGCCCCGATGTGCAACTGCTGCTGGCCGAGGCGATCGAGGCGCGGCGCAACGATCCGCAGGCGCGGTCCCGGCTCGCGATCTGGATCTCGTCCTACGGCCACCCGGGGCGCATAGACGCACTGGCGCAGGCTCGTTTCGCCTCGGATGCCGTGGTCGCGCGGCTGGCGCTGAAATGGAACACGCTGCCGGCGTCGCTGATCAACATGGGCCCGCGGGCGCTGCAGAACCCCGGGCTCACCGACTGGCGGCTGTCGCCGGCCTCGTTCGCCGCCAGCCCCAAGACGCTGGTGGGCGAAAACGGCTGCGAAGAACTGGTACCGGCGAACCTGGCACTGCAGGAGTTCGTGCTCCGGCAGGTCGTGCGGCTGAACCAGGCGCCCGATACCTTCGAACTGCCCGAGGGCTTCAAGGCCGCTTACGTCGACGACTACAAGGTGTCGTGGTTCTCGCTCGGCCATTCGCTGGGCGAAATCCTGTACAGCCTGCCGCTGGCGCCCGGCGAGACGGTGCGCCTGGCGGTGATCGACTGGTCCTGGGACAGCCGCACGCAGCGCGACGAGAGCACCCGGCTGACCGAGGAGATCCTGCATCAGACGCACCGCGACCGGACCATCTCCGAGACCGTCAAGGCGGGCTTGAAGGAAATCCAGCACGGCAGTTCGTTCATGGGCGGCATGGCCAGCGCCACCGGCGCCAGCGGCGGCGCGAACCTGGGCGTCGTCGGGCTCGGCGCCGCGGCCGGCAACACCTGGAGCCTGGGCGGCAGCACGGCCACCAGCGAAGGCAGCCGCGAGCTGGCGGCCGAGAACGTGCAACGGCTCAACGACAGCTTCTCGCAGGCGAGCTCGGCTCAGCGCGAGATCAACTCGACCGTCGTCATCCAGGCGCGCCAGGAGGAGAACGAGAGCATCCAGACGCGCACCTTCTCGAACTACAACCACAGCCACACCCTCACGGTGATGTACTACGAGGTGCTGCGCCACTACCGCGTCACCGTGCAGTGGGTGCGCCGGCGCGAGGCGGTCCTGGTGAAGCTCGGTTCGCGGCTGCCCGGGGTGCTGAGCGCCGCCGTGCTGCTGGGCCGGCGCTACATGCTCGAGCCCTTGCTGCTGGACCCCAGGCTCGGGGCCGCCTTCGACGCCGCGGCCCGTGTCGCGCTCGGCGAGGAAAAGCTCAAGCGCGACACCAACAAGTGGGCCGGCAGCAGCCAGACCATCGACCCGGGCGCCAAGGTCTTCACCCAGCTCATCGCTCAGTTCACGACCAACGACGACGACACGTCCGAGCCCGTGTTCGTCGTCCTGCACCTGCACGACGGCCGCGTCTTCGAGTTCCAGTGCGACGGCGCCGGCGATGAAGGCACGTCGCCCGAGTTCGTCAAGGCGCTGCCGGTGGCGCTGGCCTGGAAGGAGATCAAGGGCGTCGAGGTCAAGCTCAAGGACATCAACGACGGCGGCGACTGGACCGTGACCAACATCCTGATCACGATGCTGACCGCGGCCAACGAGCGCACCAACATCCTGGCCGACGCGGCGCAGCACGAACTCGACGACGACGGCGGCAGCACCGGCCTGATGCTGTCGACCCAGCCGCCACCGCCGACCACGTCCACCGTCGGCCCCAAGCCGCAGCGCGTCGATTACGTGGCGGCAGAGGACGATCTGGCGCTCAACGCGCTGATGTCCCACCTGGAGCTCAACCGCAGCTACTACGACGGCGTGCTGCAACTGGCGAACAACCCGAACAACATCGCCGTCGAGTTCGAGGGCCGGCCCTGGACGGCCGGCCAGGTGATGGCCGACCATGTCGACCCCGCACCGCTGGACATGTTCGGCAGCTACGTGGCGTTCGGCCTGGCGCGGCAGTCGGCGCGCGTCGACGACAGCTTCGTCGTCGACGTGGCAGCGGCCTTGAACGGCGACGACCCCGCACGGCGCCAGGCCGCGCTCGACCGGCTCGCCGCGCTGGACGACGCCGACCGGCAGTTCGTGCTCGGGCGGCTGCCGCTGGCCTCGGCCGTGTCCGAGCGCCTGCTGAGCATGTCGACGCGGGGCGTGTTCGCCGAGGGCAAGCTCGGGCACTGCAATGTGTCGGAGGAAATCGACAACACGCGCTTCTGGAAGTGGGACGAGCACCCGCTGCCGATCGAGGCCCCGGAGATCGCCGCGGTGCAGCCGGTGCAGCCCTCGCCGCAGGCGGTCGGCGCCACGCCGAGCGCGTTCCCGCAGGCGCTGGTCAACATCGTCAGCCCGACGCCGGCGCCAGACCCGGCCGGGCTGGGCGCGGCCTTGGCCTTGCTGGGTACGCCCGGCATCTTTCGCGACATGTCCGGCCGCCAGGAGGTGGCCGACCTGCTGAAGAAGCTCTCGGACAACTCGATCGCGATCGCCGAAGCCGCGAACCGGGCGCGCGAGATCCAGGCGAAGTACGGCACCGACCTGGACAAGCAGGACAAGGACCTCGAGCTCGGGCGCACGCAGGCCGACGCCGAGGTGGCCAAGGAGATCGTGCGCCAGCGCGCCGCGCAGGCCGAGAAGGTAAGCCCGAGCCAGGCCCAGGACGCGATCAAGCTGTCCGAAGCGGAGAAGAACAAGGGCAACAAGACGCCCGAAGAGCACCGCCAGTACAGCCAGCAGGTGCAGCAGAACGTTCAGGGCGCCAAGCCGACGCGCAAGTCCAGGGCGAGCATCAAGTTCAACGTCGACCTGAAGGGCTACGGCAACAACCTGCTGATCGGCCGCTTCGGCATCGACGTCAAGCAGCGCGGCACCGCGGTCGGTTTCCTGATGGCCACCGACTACTCGCGCCAAGGGCAGCTGGAAGTCGGCGTCACCAACGAGTTCGACGACCCGCGCTACCAGGTCGAGATCAGCGGCGAAGTCCTGGGCGGCGTGGGCATCAACGCGCAGCTGCGCGGCCGCGACGTGGTGCAGATTCCGCGCGAGGACTTCGACGCCTACGACTACTTCTACCTGATTGCGACCGCCGAGGTGGGCGAGTTCGACTTCGAGACGACCAGGAGCGACGAGATCGCCCACGAGGTGGCCAAGAAGATCGGCGGCGGGGTGGACGCGGAGTTCGCGATGAAAGCCACCATTACCGCCAAGACAGAGGGCGGCATCGAATGGAAGGATGGCCAGACCCATACCAGCGCGACGGCGGTCAAGTTGAAGATCGTGTACTACAAGGGAGGCTTCACCGTTGCGTACGTCAAGAAGCCTTGAGGCGGGCGCCGCGCGGCCGTCGCTCTGAACGTACTGCAGGTGCGGTGAGGACGGCACGCCGGCGCCTCGCCAGCACGGCGAGACCGGCCAGCAGCAGCGCGAAGCTGCCGGGCTCGGGAACCGGGGTCATGATGAAGCCGACGCCGCGGCCGGTCGTGCCGTCGTGGGCGTTGCCGACGATCTGCCCGGCGTCGTTGATGTCCTCGGTGGTCACGAGGCCCCAGCCGGCCGCGACCAGCGCCGGGTCGAGGAAGCGGCTGGGGTCGACGAACGCGCCGTCGACCCACATCGCCGAGAAGCCGCGGCCCGGCTGCGCGGTCGACCCGCCGACCACCACCCCGGCGGCGCTGATCGCGGATGCCACGCTCCAGCTGCCGACGGTCTCGAGCTCGTGCAGCCCGTCGCCATCCCAGAACGCCGCCCGCGGCTCGCCGGTGAGGCCGTTTTCCAGCAAGCCCCTGATGCTGCCGACGGCGACGCCGCTCGAACCGACGTTCCACGCACCGCCCCAGAAGCCCTCCGGCAGCGGCAGCTCGATGAGCTCGTCGTTGCGCCACAGCGCGGGTCGTTGAACGCCGGCTGCGCTGGTGATGTAGCCGGCGATCAGGCCGTCGTCGTTGATCGCCGACGCTTCGGACCACCAGAGCCCGGGTGACGGCAGCGTGCGCGCGACGCCGCCGTCCCAGCGCGTCGGGACCATGCTGTTGCCCAGCGGGCTGCTGCCGACCACCGTGCCGGCATCGTTCAGGTCGTAGACCCGCGAGTAGCCGTTCCACTGCAGCGGGGCGAGCTGGCCGGCCGACCAGGTCCACGCGGCCTGGTCGGTCCACAACAGCACGGTGCCCGAGGCGTTCGACGCCAGCGCCTGCACATTGCCGAAAGCCGTTCGCCGGCCGTCGTGCCACCAGATCGCCCCTTCCAGCCCGCGTTCGCCGCCATAGAGGTAGCCGACGACGTCGCCGCGCGAGTTGATGGCGGTGACCTGCGCCAGGTCGTGGCCACCGAAGGGCTCGAGCCAGGTGAAGCGGTAGCCGTCGGCCGCGCCGGCCGGCGCGGCTGGCAGCACGGTCGCCGCCAAGGCCAGAAGCCACGGCGCGAAGGCACTGCGACCGGGCGAACGGGCGCCGCCATGGCATGCGGTCGGCGATGCGGAACCCGGCATGGCGGTCTCCCGATGCGCGGGCAGGAGCGTGCCGGTAAACGACGGAACGGCGTTTCGTCGCGAATGCCGGGCGCCGAAAGCCTGCCGCGGCGCTCAGGGGCAACTGCCGTGCCGCCAGCGCGCCGCGCTGAGGGGGAAGCGCTTGCGCAGCCATCTCGGCATGGTCAGCTCCCTCCATAGCCAGTGCGACCTGGTGGCCTTCGTGCCGTCGCGGCTGCTGCCCTGCGACGGCCTGTTCGAGGTGCCGCTCGAGAAGTCCCCGCCGGGCTTCGAGCTGGTCGCGGCATGCCATCCGTCCGCCGTGTCCGACCCGCTGCTGAGCCGGGTGCTAGGCCGCGTACGGCCCCGGTTCAGCACGGCTGGCGAGTGTTCTGCCGCGGCGCGGTCAGGGGCGGTCCTCAGGGCGCGGCCCGCGCGCTGAAGGTTTGCGGACCGACAGTCCGAAGCTCCCCGACGGGTGTCAGCACCGGCGCTACGGCATCGGCCGACAAGGCAGCCGTCAAGGCGGCACGGCGGCCGGCGTCAGCCTGGATACGGCCACCGCGATCCGCTCCACGGCCATTGCCAGCGAAGCCTCGTCAATGGCGAACGACATCCGAAAGAACGGCGACAGGCCGAAAGCCGAGCCCGGCATCGTCGCCACGCCGACCTCTTCCAGCAGGTACTCGGTGAAGTCGCCGTCCGATGCGATCTGGCCGCCGTCGGGGCGCACGGTGCCGATCAGCCCGGCGCAGCCGGCGAACACGAAGAAGGCGCCGGCCGGCGCCGCCAGGCTGAGCCCGGGAATGGCGCGCAGCCGCTGCGTCACGATCTCGCGCCGCGCAGCGTAGGCGGCCAGTGCCTGCACGACGAAGTCTTGCGGCCCGGTGAGCGCCGCCAGCGCGCCGGCCTGGGCGACGGTCGACACGCCGGCCGTGAACTGCGACTGCACCACCGTCATCGCACGGATCAGCGCCCGCGCTCCGGTGGCGTAGCCCAGGCGCCAGCCGGTCATCGCGTAGGTCTTGGACACGCCGCTCACCAGCAGCACGCGCTCGCGCAGATCGGGCGCGACACGCAGCAGGTGCGGCGGCGGCTGGCCGTAGCGGATCTGCTCGTACACCTCGTCCAGCAGCACCAGCACGCCGGGGTGGCGGCGCAGCACCTCGGCCAGCGCCGCCCAGTCCTCGGCGCCGTAGTCGGCGCCGGTCGGGTTGCAAGGCGCGTTGAGCACCAGCCAGCGTGTCGCCGGGCCCAGCGCGGCGTCCAGGTCGGCCGGGGCCAGGCGGAAGCCGCGCGCTTCGGCGCAGGGCACGAAGACCGGCGTGCCGCCGGCATAAGACACGGCGTCGGGGAACGAAGGCCAGTACGGCGCCGGGATCACGACCTCGTCGCCGGCCTCGACGGTGGCGGCGAAGGCGTTGGCAATCAGCTGCTTGGCGCCATTGCCGACGAGCACCTGCGCCGGGTCCACCTCCAGGCCGGTGTCGCGCGCGACCTTGGCTGCGACAGCCGCGCGCAGCGCGGCGACGCCCTCGGTCGGCGGGTAGCGCGTGTCGCCGCGCGCCAGCGCCTGCCCGGCCGCGGCGCGCACGTGCGCCGGGGTGTCGAAATCGGGCTCGCCTATCGTCAGGTTGATGATGTCGCGCCCGGCCTCGCGCAATGCCTTGGCGCGCGCGCTGGCCACTGCGTTGGGCGACAAACGCACCCGCGCGACACGCGCCGACGGGCGGAACTCGCTGGCGGGCGTGTTCACTGGGGCACCCTGCGGCCTGTCGGCCGGTCCCGCCAGGCGGGAATGAGCCCCGAACAAGTCCTGCGGGCTCATCGCGCCAGCACCTTGCCGGGGTTGAGCAGGCCGAGCGGGTCGAGCGCGGCCTTGATGCGGCGCATCAGCGCCAGCTCCAGCGCCGGCTTGTACTCGTGCAGCACGCCGGCCTTGAGCTGCCCCACGCCGTGCTCGGCGCAGATCGAGCCGCCGCGTTCGGCCACGGCGCGCTGCACCAGCGCGCGCACCGCCGCTTCGTGCGCCTGCCAGTACTCGGGGCCAGTGCCCAGCGGCCGGCCGACGTGCACGTGCAGGTTGCCGTCACCGGCGTGGCCGTGCACGAAGAGGCGGATGCCCGGGAAGGCCGCCGTCAGCGCCGCCCCGGTCTCGGCGACGAAGTCGGGAATGCGCGAGATCGGCAGCGAGACGTCGTGCTTGGCGTTCCAGCCGTCGCGCCGCTGCGCTTCGCCGAGGCCGTGCTCGCGGATGCGCCAGAACGCCTGGCGCTGGGCGAGGCTCTCGGCCACCACCGCATCGTCCACCAGGCCGTCGTCCACTGCGGCGACGATCACCTCGGCCAGACGATCGCGGGCCTCGGCCTCGCGGCCTTCATCGGCGGTCTCGATCAGCACGTGCCAGACGTCGTCGTGCTCGTCGGCCGGGAACGGCAGGCGGTACTCCGGCGCGTGCGTGGCGACCAGCTGCCAGATCGTCGGCGACATGATCTCGAAGCCTGTCAGCGACGCGCCGAAGCCCTGGCGCGCACGGCGCAGCAGCGCGATCACCGCGGCGATGCCGCGCACGCGCAGGATGGCGGTCTGCAACACGGCCGGCAGCGGGAACAGCTTCAGCGTCGCCGCGGTGATGATGCCCAGCGTGCCTTCGCTGCCGATGTAGAGGTCGCGCAGGTCGTAGCCGGCGTTGTCCTTGCGCAGGCCGCGCAGGCCGTCCCAGACCTCGCCTTCGGCGGTGACGACCTCGATGCCCAGCGTCAGCGCCCGCGTGTTGCCGAAGCGCAGCACCTGGGTGCCGCCGGCGTTGGTGGCCAGGTTGCCGCCGACCGTGCAGCTGCCGCCCGAGGGCAGGCTGAGCGGGAACAGCCGGCCGGCTTGCTGCGCGGCCTCGCGCGCCGCATCCAGCAGCACGCCGGCTTCGACCGTCAGCGTGTCGTTGTCGAGGTCGATGGCGCGGATGCGGTCGAGACGGGCGAGCGACAGCACGACGGCCTCGCCGCTGGCGTCCGGCGTCGCGCCGCCGGCCAGGCCGGTGTTGCCGCCCTGGGGCACGATGGGCACGCGGTGGCGCTGCAGCAGGCGCACGACGGCGGCCACCTCGGCGGTGCTGCCCGGGCGCACGACGGCGCGGGCACGGCCGCGGTACTGCTGCAGCTGGTCGACGAGTGCCGCCGGCGCGTCGTCGCCCGGCACGGCGTGGGCGGCGCCGACGATGGCCCTCAGGTCCGCCAGCAGCGGGTCTCCGTCATGTTCGGCTGGGGGTGTCTCACCGCGGGCTGCCGGGATTGTTTCGGTATTCGCGGCGCGTATCGCCTGGTCTTCGGAATCGGTAGCGGACATGGGATCGGGTGCTGCACAAAGCCCGGTAAGCGTAGCGACGGCACCCCGTTTCCCGGCGTCTGCGCTTCGCAGGAATTCGCACTTGGATATCGGGAAGCCTTCGTTGGACAGGGCCGGCAGACCCGGCCCAATGACCGTCCGGTTCATCTCGGAGCAAGGTTTCGGCGTCCCGTCTCGACTTGGCACTGTCGTCGCCCCCGCACCGGGAACGGACCGTCCGGCCCGGAAGCCCGCCGCATCTTCCGTCGCCGTGTTCCTGCTGCGGAGGATGAGCGAATTGATCATGTTGAAAGCCTTGGGTCGGGTTCTGGCGGTTGCGGTCTTGCTCGCAGCCGGAGGCGTGCAGGCGGCGGAGCCGGTGCAGCTGAAGGTGGGCATCCGCGGCGGCATCGGCGAAGACCTGTGGGCCGTGGCCGCCAAGGTCGGCGAGCGCTACGGCCTGAAGATCGAACCCGTGGTGTTCGGCGGCACGCTGAGCCCCAACGAGGCGCTGAGCACCGGCGAGATCAACGCCAACGCCTTCCAGCACGTGCCCTTCTTCCGCGACCAGGTCAAGCAGCGCGGCTACAAGCTCGCCGTCGTCGGCAACACCTACCTCTCGCCGGTGGCCTTCTATTCGAAGAAGTACAAGTCGCTGAAGGAGCTGCCGGTGGGCGCCAAGGTCGGCGTGCCCGACGACCCCAGCAACGAGAGCCGCGCGCTGATCATCCTGCGCGACGAAGGCCTCATCACGCTGCGCGACGGCCTCGACACCTACAACGAGATCGCCGGCCTCAAGGACATCAAGAGCAACCCGCGCAAGCTCGAGATCGTCGAGGCCAAGTCGGTCGTGCTGGCGCGCGCCTACCAGGACCTGGACGCGGCCGCGGTCATCTCCTCCTTCGGCTCGCAGGTGGGGCTGAACGCCGCGCGCGACGGCATCGCGCAGGAGCGCTTCGAGCGCAACCCGAACGTCAACATCATCGTCGTGCGCGAGCAGGACAAGAACGCGCCCTGGGTGCAGCCGCTGGTGAAGTCCTTCCAGTCGCCCGAGGTGCGCAGCTACATCGAGACCCATCTCAAGGGCGTGCTGATCCCGGTGTTCTGAGGCGGGGGCCAGGATGCTGTCACCCGTTCTCCCGGCGGCGCCGGCCGCCGCCCTGCCGCCGCACGCCGACGCGCCGCCGGCCGAGCCCCATCTGCGCTTCGAGCGCATCGAGAAGACCTATGCCGGCGGCGTGCGCGCACTGCGCGGCATCTCGTTCGAGGTGCGACGCGGCAGCGTCTTCGGCATCATCGGCCGCTCCGGCGCCGGCAAGTCGACGCTGCTGCGCGCCATCAACATGCTGGAGCGGCCCAGCGTCGGCACGGTGCGCATCGACGGCATCGACGTCGGCGCCCTGCCCGAGGCCGAGCTGCTGCGCCTGCGCCGGCGCATCGGCATGATCTTCCAGCACTTCAACCTGCTCGCGGCCAAGACGGTGCGCGACAACGTCGGCCTGCCGCTGAAGGTGGCCGGCGTCGGTGCAGCCGAGGTGCGGCGCCGCGTCGACGTGCTGCTGGATCTGGTGGGCCTGGCGGACAAGGCCGAGGTCTACCCGGCCAAGCTCTCGGGCGGCCAGAAGCAGCGCGTGGGCATCGCACGCGCCCTGGTGCACGAGCCCGAGATCCTGCTCTGCGACGAGGCCACATCGGCGCTGGACCCCGAGACCACGCACGCCATCCTGGCCCTGCTGCAGGACATCAAGGCCAAGCTCGGCCTGACCGTGGTGCTGATCACGCACGACATGGCGGTGATCCGCGCGGTCTGCGACGAGGTGCTGGTGCTCGACGGCGGCGACATCGTCGAGCAGGGTCCGGTGTGGAAGGTCTTCGGCGACCCGCGTGCCGCGGCCACACGCGCCCTGCTGTCGCCGCTGCGCCATGGGCTGCCCGAGGACATCGCGGCCCGGCTGCAGCCCGAGCCGCCGCCGCGCGGCGGCCGTGCCGTGCTGGCGCTGCGCTTCACCGGCGAGAGCCACGCCGACGGCGTCTCGCTGCCCGCCCTGCTGGCGCTGGCGCCAGACGCCCGGCTGCTGCAGGGCAACATCGATCGCATCCAGGGCCACGCCCAGGGCGACCTGATCGTCGCGGTGCCGGTGGCGGCGATGCGCAGCGCGGTCGACGCGCGGCTGTCGCCCGATTCGTTCAAGGTGCTGGGTTATGTCGCAGACGATGTTTGACCGTTATGTCGCCGCCTTCCTCCAGACGCTGACGATGGTCGGCGTCTCGGTGGCGATCTCGATCGCCGTCGGGCTGGTGCTGGCGCTGGTGCTGGTCGCCACCGGGCCCGGCGGGCTGTACCCGCGGCCGCACTTCAACAAGTCGCTGTCGGTGGTCGTGAACGTGTTCCGCGCGATCCCGTTCATCATCCTGCTGGTGGCGCTGCTGCCGTTCACGCGCTTCATCGTCGGCACGACGCTGGGCACCTGGGCGGCCATCGTGCCGCTGAGCATCCACCTCGTCGCGTTCTACACACGCATCGCCCAGGTCAGCCTGAACGAGGTCGACCCCGGCCTCGTCGAGGCGGCACGCGCGATGGGTTTCCAGCGCCTGCAGATCGTGCGCCACGTGCTGCTGCCCGAGGCCCTGCCCGGCATCGTCGGCGGCATGACGGTGTGCGTCATCGCGATGATCAACTCCTCGGCGATGGCCGGCGCCGTCGGTGCCGGCGGCCTGGGCGACCTGGCGATCCGCTACGGCTACGAGCGCTACGAGACCGAGGTCCTGTTCCACATCATCGTCATCCTCGTCGTGCTCGTGAGCACCGTGCAGTTCGGCGGCGAATGGCTGTCCCGGCGGGTCGACCACCGCCGCTGATCCGGAGAACCCCATGACTTCCCCCACCGTGGCCATCGACGCCGCGCGCTACCTCGGCGTCGCCCGCACGCAGCGCGTGAAGGACGAACTGGCGATCGTCGTCACGCCCAAGAGCTTCCCGCCCTATCTGGACGACCTCGCCGCCGACTGGGTGTCCAGCGTCGCCGTGCCCGCCTTCCGGCTGCTCGCGCAGCGCCGCTGGCCGGTGGCCGGCTTCGCCTCCATCGGCACCGGCACCGGGCTGGACGCGCTCGGCGGCATCGAGGTCTTCGCGCCGCAACTCGTCGGCATCACCGACGTCGACGACGAGATCGTCGACTCGGCGCGCGCCAACATCATCGCCAACGTGCGTGATGCCGCGTCGTTCCGGCTGCTCGCCGGCGCCGGCGACCTGCTGTCGCCGCTGGCGGCGGCGGCGCCGCGCTTCGACGTGATCTACGAGAACCTGCCGAACGTTCCGAGCAACGGCAGCGCGGCGCTGGCCGGCGAGCGGGCCAGTTCGAGCTTCTTCGGCCCGCGCGCCGAAGCCGTGCCGGCAGCGGTGCAGTCGGCGCTGCTGACGCTGCACTACCTGGCGCTGCGGCAGGCGCACGAGTTCCTGCAGCCCGGCGGCGTCGTGCTGTCGATGCTGGGCGCACGCGTGGCCTTGCACCACTTCCTCGAGATGTCGACCGCGGCGGGCTACCAGGCATCCTTCCTCAGCTACGGCTGGAAGCTGCAGGCCGAGGCGCTGGAGATCCTGAGCGGCCACGCCGAGTGGCAGCGACGGGGCCTGGGGCCGTTCCGCTTCTACCGCCTGGAGCCGCTGCAGGCGGCGTTCGCCGGGTTGCCGCCCGAGCAGGCCGCGCACCAGGCGCTGGAGATCGAAGCCGGCCTGCTGCCGCACGCGCTGGACGCCGAGGCTGCGCTGGCGCTGCACCGCCAGGGCGTGACGATCGGCCACACCTACGCGGTGCTGCACTCGCAGCGGCCGTGACGGCGCCCCACCCGCTCGCCGGCGTGCTGGCGCTGATGCGCGAGCATTTCGCCGCCGGCGCCCGCAGCGGCCACGACGAGGTGGCGGCGCTGAGCGCGCAGGTGCTGCGCGAGCTGCCGGACACCGCGGCGCCGCTGGACCGGCCGCTGCAGGGCAGCCGCCATGCGCTGCTGGCCCAGGTGCCCGAGGCCGCGCGCGCCGCCGGCGCGGCCTGGGAAGCCGCGCTGCTGCCGCTCGCGTCGCAACTGCCCTGGCGCTACTCGTACGCCGCACGCCGGGACGCCCCGGGGCTGGAGGACCGCATGGCCTGGGCCGAACTCGTCGGCCCCGCGGCGCCGATCCACAGCGAGCGCGTCGGCTTCGGGCTCACCTTCCTCACGCGCGAGACTTTCTATCCGCCGCACCGGCATCCGGCCGTGGAGCTGTACGCGGTGGTCAGCGGCACCTCGCAGTGGACGCTGGAGGGCCGCACACGGCTGTGCCAGGCGGGCGACTTCGTGCTGCACCCGGCCGACGCCGTGCACGCGATGCGCTCGCTCGGCACGCCGCTGCTGGCGATCTACTCCTGGACCGGCGACATCGTGTCGCCGACGGCCTACGTCTGAGCCGCCAGGGGCGTCATCGCCGCCGGCGCGCCCGGGCGGCTTCGCATGTCGATATGCGGGCACCGCATTGGCCGCACCGGAGACCGGAAGCTAGCCTCGCGCGTTTTGCGGCGCCGAGTCGGTGTCGCCCTTGTTGAACGTGCGGCCAGGTCCGCACGTCATGAACCCATCACCGGCCAGGAGAAGAGCGCGTGATCCATTTCGTTTTGCACGACCCGGGCGACAGCGTCGGCGTCGTGGTCGTCGAAGGCGTCAAGGCCGGCATGGCGCTGGAAGGCTGGATCCTCGACGAGGACCGGGGCACCGGGGTCGCCGCACTCCAGGACATCCCGATCGGCCACAAGGTCGCGCTCGTCGACCTGCAGCCGGGCGACACGGTGCTGAAGTACGGCCTGGACATCGGCCGCGTCGTCGCCCCGATCCGGGCCGGCGAACACGCCCACGTGCACAACATCAAGACCAAGCGCTGGTGAGCCCCATGTCCCCGATCGACTCGAACACCCGCTTCCTGGGCTACCGGCGCGAGAACGGCCGCGTCGGCGTGCGCAACCACGTCCTCGTCCTGCCCGTCGACGACCTGTCCAACGCCGCGGCCGAGGCGGTGGCCCACGCCATCCCCGGCACGCTGGCGATCCCGCATCCCTACGGCCGGCTCCAGTTCGGCGCCGACCTCGAGCTGCACTTCCGCACCCTGATCGGCACCGGCTGCAACCCGAACGTCGCCGCGGTCGTCGTCATCGGCATCGAGGACGGCTGGACACGCCGCGTCGTCGACGGCATCGCCGCCAGCGGCAAGCCGGTCACCGGCTTCGGCATCGAGCTGCACGGCGACCACCAGACCATCCTGAACGCCAGCCGCGCCGCGCGCGAGTACCTGCAGTGGGCCAGCGAGAAACAGCGCGAGCCCTGCGCGCTGCACGAGCTCTGGGTCAGCACCAAGTGCGGCGAGAGCGACACGACGAGCGGCTGCGGCGCCAACCCGACCGTCGGCAACGCCTTCGACAAGCTGCACGCGATCGGCAGCACGCTGTGCTTCGGCGAGACCACCGAGCTGACCGGCGGCGAGCACATCGTCGAGTCGCGCTGCGCCAACGACGCGGTGCGCAAGCGCTTTCGCAGCATGTTCGACCGCTACCAGGCGGTGATCGAGCGCCACAAGACCAGCGACCTGTCCGAGAGCCAGCCGACCAAGGGCAACATCGCCGGCGGGCTGACGACGATCGAAGAGAAGGCGCTGGGCAACATCCAGAAGATCGGCAAGCGCTGCAGCGTCGACGGCGTGCTCGACAAGGCCGAGGTGCCCACGCACCCGGGGCTCTGGTTCATGGACTCCTCGTCGGCGGCGGCCGAGATGGTGACGCTGTGCGCAGCCGCGGGCTTCGCCGTGCACTTCTTCCCGACGGGCCAGGGCAACGTCATCGGCAACCCGATCCTGCCGGTCATCAAGCTCTGCGCCAACCCGCGCACGGTGCGCACGATGAACGAACACATCGACGTCGACGTGACCGGCCTGTTGCAGCGCGAGCTGACGCTGGACGCCGCCGGCGACCGTGCGCTGGAGATGCTGCTGCGCACCGCCAACGGCCGACTCACTGCCGCCGAGGCGCTGGGGCACCGCGAGTTCGTGCTGACGCGGCTCTACGAATCGGCATGAGGCTCGACGCAGCGCTGCTTCAGGCGTCGGCAGCGCCGCCGACCGAAGACCCATGAATTAGCGTCAAGAAATTCGAATCTTCGGAGTCAAGCGCAATTCCTGAATAAGCATCCGCGTTGCGCCCGATTCGGCAATACAAGACGATCTGCGTTCTCCAATTCAATTCATCGAGGACGCCAATGCAACGACGAGACTGGATGCGCTGGGCTCTGGGGGGCGCACTCGGCAGCAGCGTCGCCGGCACGGCCTGGACCCAGAACCCGGTGAACGGCTATCCGAAGGCGGGCGCGACGCTGCGCTACATCGTCCCGTTCCCGCCGGGCGGGCTGACCGACGTCGTCGCTCGCCTCGTCGGGCAGCAACTCGGTGCACGTTGGGGTATCAATGTCGTCATCGACAACAAGCCCGGCGGCGGGGCGCAGATCGGTGCCGATGCCGCCGCCAAGTCGCCTGGCGACGGCTACACGCTGCTGGCGATCACGCTGGCGCATGCGGCCAACGCCACGCTGTTCAAGGGCCGTGCAGCGTTCGACCTGAAGCGCGACCTGCGGCCGGTGGCACTGCTCGCGGGCTCGCCGATGCTCGTCGTCGTGCCGAGCGCCAGCCCGATCAAGGACTTCAAGGACCTGGTGGCCCATGCACGTCAGCGACCGCTGAACACCGGATCGTCCGGCAACGGCACGCCGCCGCATCTGACGGCCGAGCTGTTCGCGGACCTCACGCAGACCTCGCTGCAGCACATCCCTTACAAGGGCGGCGCGCCCAGCCTCACCGACCTGATCGGCGGCCAGCTCGAGGTCATCTTCTCCAACTTCCCGGAGAGCATCGCCCACGTCAAGGCCGGCAAGCTGCGTGCATTGGCGATCACGAGCCCGCACCGTCACCCGCAAGTGCCGGATGTGCCGACGACGGCCGAACTGGGCCTGCCGCAGCTCCAGGTGGAGAACTGGACCGGCATCCTGGCACCGGCGCAGACGCCCGACGCCGTGGTCGAGAAGCTGGGTGCCGAGGCCGTCTCGATCATCCAGAGCCCCGAGGTCGCCGAGCGCGCCCGGGCGCAGGGCTTTCGCATCGACGCGCGCGGACCACGCGAGTTCGGCAGCTTTCTGAACGCGGAAATCGAGCGTTGGGGCCGCATCATCGCGTCGGCACGAATCCAACCCGATTGAACGGCGGCACGGCGCGCCGGTCGGCATGTCGCAGGCCACGGTGGACCTGGTTTCCGGTTTCGTCTTCGTCTCGGGTCAGGTCGATTGGGACGCCGGCTCGAAGGTCCGGCACGCCACGCTGCAAGCCCAGGCCGAAGGCGCGATCGAGCACCTGGTCACGGTGCTCGACGAGGCCGGCGCGTCTGGCGTCGCTTGCATCGCGCGACACGCTCATCGAGATCGAAGCCTTGGCCAGACGGCCGGCACGCCCGTGATGCTCCATGCCCTGGCCCTCCGGCCACTGGCGCGCGCGCCCGGTGGCCGACTCGCGGCGCCTACTGCCCGGGCGGCGGCTGCCAGAGTTCGACCTTGTTGCCTTCGGGATCGATGACCCAGCCGAACTTGCCGTACTCGGAATCGTCGGTCTTCTCCAGCACCTGGCAGCCCTCGTCGCGCAGCGCCTGCAGCAGCGCGGCCAGGTCGTCGACGCGGTAGTTCACCATGAAGCTGGCCGTTCCCGGCGCGAACGGCCGGCCGTCGGCGGCGCCGACGGACCAGATCGTCGTGCCGCCGGTCGGCGCCCCCGCCTCGTCGGTCCAGCTGAACGCGGTGCCGCCCCACGCCTCGACCGCGATGCCCAGGTGCTGCCGGTACCAGGCGCACAGCGCCGCCGGGTCCCTGGCCTGGAAAAAGATGCCCCCGATGCCCGTGACTCGCTTCATGGACGACTCCCGATCGACATGGCACCCGTGGCGGATGCACCGCAGCCTGCTGCACGCGGCCGCATCCTAGCGGCAGCGAGGGCCGGCGCCATCAAGCGCCACGAGCACGCGTCTGAGGACTGACGAACAAGGACGGAACACGACTCGCTGCACTCGGCGCGCGGCCCGCTGGCGCCTGGCGCCCCCCCCCCAGTTCCATTTCCAGGGGGACGGGCCGGGCCGTTCGCGGGCTTGTGCCGGTTGGCAGCCGATGCGCAGCGGCATACGGTTGCCCGGGGCGGCGCCGGATTCCCGCGCCGTCGACCATCTGCAACAGCCCTGCCGGAGGCTCCACATGCTGCGCCATACGGATCGAGCATCAGCCGGGCTCGGCACAGCTCGTGCACCGGTCTTCGTCCGGGCCGGGGCCTGAACGATGCTGCTGCACCGCAACGGCCAGCTGCACGTCGAAACCGCATCGGCGCGAGGGCGCATCTCCGTCGCGACGGTCTTCGTCGTCGCGATCTCGATCGCACTGGCGGTGCTGGCCGTCACCAGCATCGGCAAGCTGCGCAGCGACGCCCGGCAGGTGGCGCACACCAGCGAGGTGCTGGCGGCGCTGGGTCTGGCGCTGGAACTGACGATAGACGCCGAGACCTCCGAACGCGGCTTCGTGCTCACGTCCGACCCCGCGTACCTGCTGCCCTATCGCCGCGCCGCGCGCTCCAGCCTGCTCGAACTCGAGCGCCTGGCCACCCTGGTCGCCGACAACGGCTTGCAGACCGACAGGCTGAAGAACCTGCGTGCGATGACGGAGAAACGCCTGGACCTGATCGACCAGGTGGTGGACCTGCACACCGTCAAGGGTTTCGCGGCCGCACGCGCGCTGATCGCCACCGGCGAAGGCAAGCGGCTGCAGGACCAGATCCGCATCGCCGTCGAGCAGATGCGGGCCGAGGAGCGGCAGCTGCTCGCCGAACGCGAGCGGCGGTCGGCGCTGAGCGCGACGACGGCCCAATGGCTGATCACGGGCGCTGCCGCCGTGATGCTGGCGGTGGTGCTGTTCTCCTGGGCCAGGCTGGAGCAGCGCAACCAACAGCTGGCCCAGGCCAATGCCGTCAAGTCTGACTTCGTCGCCAGCATGAGCCACGAGATCCGCACGCCGATGAACGCGATCATCGGCCTGACGCAGCTGCTGGAGCGCCAGCCGCTGAGCCCCGAGCAGGCCGACATGGTGCAGCGCATGCGCTCGGCCGGGCGCTCGCTGATGGCCATCCTCAACGACATCCTGGACCTGAGCCGCATCGAGGCCGGCCGCATGCGGCTGGACAGCCGCAGCTTCGTGCTCGGGCAGCTGCTGATCCAGATCGACAGCCTGCTGGCGCCGATGGCGCGCGACAAGGGGCTGTCGCTGCGCATCGAATCGGCGCTGGCGGCGTCGCTGCAGCGCAGCCTGGTCGGCGACCCGCAGCGCCTGGAGCAGGTGCTGGTCAACCTTGTCGGCAACGCGATCAAGTTCACCGAGCACGGCGAGATCGTCCTGCGCACACGTGTCGTCGAGCAGGACGACACCCAGGTCAGGCTGCGTTTCGAGGTGCAGGACACCGGCATCGGCATCCGGCCGCAGCAGATCCAGCAGATGTTCGAGCCGTTCACGCAGGCCGAATCCGGGCTGGCGCGCCGCCACGGCGGCACCGGGCTGGGGCTGTCGATCAGCAAACGCCTGGTCGAGCTGATGGGCGGGCGCATCGGCGCCGACAGCGTGCAGGGCGTCGGCAGCACCTTCTGGTTCGAGATCGGCTTCGCGCTCGGCGGCGGCCAGGACGCGCAGCACCCGGTCTACGCCCGCACGCCGCTGGCGCCGCAGGGCCCACGGCTGCAGGGGCTGCACCTGCTGACGGTGGACGACAACGACACCAACCTCGACCTGCTGAGCCGCGCGCTGCTGCTCGAAGGCGCCGAGGCCACGCCGGTGCGCGACGGCCAGCAGGCCGTCGTCGCGCTCAAGCGCCAGCCCGAAGCCTTCGACGCGGTGCTGATGGACCTGCAGATGCCGGTGATGGACGGCTACGAGGCCACGCGCGTGATCCGCCAGCAGCTGGGCCTGACGCAGATGCCGATCATCATCTTCTCGGCCGCGGTGCTGGCCGAGGAGCGGCAGCGTGCGATGGATGCCGGCGCCACGCAGTTCCTGTCCAAGCCGGTCGACATCGAGGAACTGGTGGCGGTGCTGTCGCGCCATGGGCGCGCCGCCGGGCCCGCGCCCGACGCCACGCCGGCGCCCGCGCCCTCGCCCGCGCCCGCGCTGCCGGCCGAGCCGGTGGCAGCGCCCGCCGGCAATCCCGCCACCGCCGACTGGCCCACGATCCACGGTGTCGACAGCGTCCGCGTGCACCGGCTGCTGAAGGGCGACTTCGGGCGCTTCATGCGGCTGTGCGGGCAGTTGCTCGACCAGGCCGAGCACGCCGCCGAACGCGTGCAGACGGCGCTGGCCAGCGGCGACGCCAAGCCGGCGCTGGACGCACTGCACAGCCTGCGCGGCGCGGCGCTGACGGTGGGCGCG
Source organism: Rubrivivax gelatinosus (assembly GCF_016583785.1). Lineage (GTDB taxonomy): Bacteria > Pseudomonadota > Gammaproteobacteria > Burkholderiales > Burkholderiaceae_C > Rubrivivax > Rubrivivax gelatinosus_B. The sequence continues at coordinate 32,734 of NZ_NRRU01000061.1, forward strand.
GTCGACCTGGCGGCTGCCGTCGCCACGCTGGAGGCGTCGATCCGTTCCGGCGGGCTGACGCCGGAGACGGCGCGGCGGCTGGGCGAGGCCGTCGAGGACTTCCGGCAGGCGCTGGGGCCGTGGGTCGACCTGGCGCCGGACGGGACCGCGGCCTGAGGGGCCGTCCAGACACTCTCGCAGGTGGCCGCAGCGCAAGCCCGGAGGTGGCAGGGGCGCGTGCGCCGGCAAGCCCCGCGGCGGCGGCGGTGCGGCCGCGCCGCGGGTGCCGGAGCCGCCAGCGCCGGCCCCGGA
>NZ_NRRU01000062.1 GCF_016583785.1 Rubrivivax gelatinosus
AGATGGAAGACATCAACGCCGAGTTCGGCCAGGCCGACGTGGCGATCATCCTGGGCGCCAACGACGTCGTGAACCCTGCGGCGCACGTCAAGGGCAGCGCGATCTACGGCATGCCGATCCTGGAGGCGTACAAGGCCAAGACGGTGATCGTGAACAAGCGTTCGATGGCTTCGGGCTACGCCGGGCTGGATAACGAGCTGTTTTACATGGACAAGACGATGATGGTCTTCGGCGACGCCAAGAAGGTGGTCGAAGACATGGTCAAATCGATCGAATAAGAGGGACGGACGCTTCAGGACCATTGCGTCTTCTTACGGGGCCGGCTCTTGCCGGCCTCTTTTTTTGCTCCATCAAGGCTGATCGTCGCAGCCGATCAGTCGATCGAAAACAACGGTTTCACGACGCAGATGTGACGCCCGATACTGTGCCCCGTTCGTCTTTGTCCCACTTCCGATCGGCTGTCGCGATGCGTTTTGGCAGCAGCGGGCCGGGTGAATGCAGTGTCGAACGTTATCTGGTCTATGGCCTCGTGTCGGGCGGCACCTCAGCAAACGGATTTCGCCTGGCCAGCAGGCTTCGTCTCCATTGCGTCCTTTCGTTGGGCCGGCATCCGCCGGCCCTTCTTTTTGGCCGCGTCAGCCGTCGAGCTCGTGTTTGCGCTCGCGTATCAGCTCCAGCATCGCCTCGGCTGCGATCGACAGCGGCCTGTCCTTGCGCCAGATCACGTGGATAGGCCGGCTGATGCCGGGCGGTGCCAGCGGCACCGCGACCAGGTCCGGATGGCGGAACTGCGGCAGCGTCAGGTCGGGCAGCAGGCTCACGCCCAGCCCGTGCAGGATGAGCCCGGCCACCGTCGACAGGTACTTGACCTCGAACGAGGACGAGGTCACGCCGGTGGCGCCGACGGCGTTGACGATGTGCTGGTGCACGCTGGTCGAGCGTGACAGGCGGATGAAGTCGCAGCCGTTCAGTTCCTCGAGCGTGACGCAGGGCAGGGTGGCGACGCGGTGGTCGCGGCGGCAGATCAGGAAGAAGCGGTCGGTGTGGAAGTGCTCGCTCTCGTACTCGTCGAGGGCGGCATTGGGCGCCGCCAGCGCGATGTCGGCGTCGCCCTTGTTTAGCAGCTCGATGCAGTTGTCCGAGAGCACGTCGAAGATCTCGAGCGCGACACCCGGGTAGCGCCGCCGGTACTCGGCGATCACCGGTGGCAGCCAGTCGCCGGCGATCGACGGCAGCGTCGCGATGCCCACCCGGCCCTTCTTCTTGGCGACGAAGTCGCTCAGGTCGGAGAAGGTCCACTCGATCTCGCTCACCAGGTGCGCGGCCGCCTCGGCGAACAGCGCACCCTCGGGTGTCAGCACGACGTTGCGCGTGTCGCGCGCGAACAACCGCGTGCCGACCTCGGTCTCCAGCCGCTGGATCATGCCGCTGAAGGTGGACTGCGACACGTGGCAGTGCTCCGCCGCGCGCGTGAAGTTTTTCAGCTCGGTCAGGGTCAGGAAGGCCTTCAGCAGCTTGAACGAGACATTTATCGACATGACCGATCAATCCATCGAAAACAACAATTTTACAAGATTAATAGCCCGGTCGACACTACGGGCACCGGACCTGAGTTAGGCAAAGGTACTGGCGATTCAAGGTGACTCATCGGGGCTTCCCGAATGATCGCCCGATCTCGGCCAGCCAAATGCGGAGTCCGGTCCCGTTGATTGTTTTGAACGCCCGCCGGGTAATCACCAAGGGCTGAGGGGATCCTTAATGTTGGCTTTGTTAGGCTTGTTGACGATTGTCGTGATGCTGGCGGCAATCATGACGAAAAAGTTGTCGCCGATGGTGGCGCTGATCGCAATACCGATCATCGCAGCGTCGCTTGGTGGTTTCGGGCTCGAAACCAGCAAGTTCATCGTCGCCGGCGTCAAGAACATGGCGCCGATCATCGGCATGTTCATCTTCGCCATCCTGTATTTCGGCATCGTCACCGATGCCGGCATGCTGGACCCGATCATCAACCGCATCCTGAAGACGGTCGGCACCAAGCCGGCGCGTATCACGGTCGGCACCGCGCTGCTGGCGCTGATCATCCACCTGGACGGCTCCGGCGCCGTGACCTTCCTGGTCACGATCCCCGCGATGATCCAGATCTACGACCGTCTGGGCATGGACAAGCGCATCCTCGCGGCTTGTGCCTCGCTGGCGGCGGGCGTGAACTTCCTGCCCTGGACGGGCCCTGTGATCCGCGCCTCGGCCGCGCTGCACATCCCCGTCTCCGAGATCTTCCTGCCGCTGCTGCCGATCCAGGTCGTCGGTCTGGTCTTCGTCTTCGGCACCGCCTGGTACCTGGGCAAGCGTGAAGAGAAGCGCCTGGGCCTCGGTGGCAACACCGAGCACGTCGTCGTCGAACGCACCCTCAAGCCCGAAGAAGAGAAGCTGCGCCGCCCGAAGAACTTCTGGATCAACATCATCCTGACGCTCGTCGTCATGGGCGTGATGATTTCCGGCAAGGTCGAACCGGTGGTGATGTTCATGATCGGCACCATCCTGGCGCTGGTCATCAACTACCCGAACGTCGACATGCAGCGCCAGCGCGTCGATGCGCACGCCAAGGCCGCGCTGCTGATGGCCAGCATCCTGCTCGCCGCCGGCGTCTTCACCGGCGTGATGAAGGGCAGCGGCATGCTGACCGCGATGGCCCAGAGCGTCGTCGGCCACGTGCCGCCGAGCATGGCCACGCACATCCCGTTCGTGCTCGGCCTGATCTCGATGCCGCTGAGCCTGCTGTTCGACCCGGACTCGTTCTACTTCGGCGTGCTGCCGGTGCTGGCCGAGGTCTGCAAGATGCTCGACGTGCCGTCGATCCAGGTCGCCCAGGCCGCGCTGCTCGGCCAGATGACCACCGGCTTCCCGGTCAGCCCGCTGACCCCGGCGACGTTCCTCGTCGTCGGCCTGTGCCGGATCGAACTCGGGGAACACCAGAAGTTCTCCATTCCGCTGCTGTGGGCCGCATCCATCGTGATGACGTTCGCCTGTGTCCTGTTCGGGGTGTTCCCGATCTAACGAAGCAGCTATTCGCCGCTGCGCGCCCGGCCCCAATTCGCCGGTGCGCGCGGCCGAAACCTGAAGAAAGAAGGACCCAATGAAAAAGGTCAGAATCGGCGCCGGCGCCGGTTATTCCGGCGATCGCATCGAACCCGCCGTCGAACTCGCCGCCAAAGGCAACATCAATTACCTGGTCTACGAATGCCTGGCCGAGCGCACCATCGGTCTGGCGCAACAGGCCAAGATGAAGGACCCGAAGGCGGGTTACGACGCGCTGCTCGAAGCGCGCATGCGCTCGGTGCTCGCGCTGTGCCAGAAGAACGGCATCACGCTGATCTCCAACATGGGCGCGGCCAACCCGATCGAGGCCGTCGCCAAGACGCGTGAGATCGCCGCCAGCCTGGGCCTCACCGGCCTGAAGATCGCCGCCGTCAGCGGCGACGACGTGCTCGAGGTCGTGAAGACCTCGAACCTGCCGCTGATGGAAACCGGCGAGTCGATCCGCTCGCTCGACGGCAAGATGGTCTCGGCCAACGCCTACCTCGGCGTCGCCGGGCTGCTCGAGGCGCTGAAGGCCGGCGCCAACGTCATCATCACCGGCCGCGTCGCCGACCCGGCGCTGTTCATGGCGCCGCTGATCCATGAGTTCGGCTGGAAGCTCGACGACTGGGACAAGCTCGGCAAGGGCACGCTCGTCGGCCACCTGCTGGAGTGCGGCGGCCAGATCACCGGCGGCTATTTCGCCGACCCGGGCGTCAAGGACGTGGACGGCCTGGCGCGCCTGGGCTTCCCGATCGCCGAGGTCAGCGAAGACGGCACCGCCGTGATCACGAAGGTCGAAGGCTCGGGCGGCAAGGTCGTCACCGCGACCTGCAAGGAGCAGATGCTCTACGAGATCCACGACCCGCGGACCTACTTCACGCCCGACGTCGTCGCCGACTTCTCGAACGTGAAGATGACCCAGATCGGCCCGGACCAGGTGCGCGTCGAAGGCGCCACCGGCCGCGAACGCACCTCGACGCTGAAGGTCTCGGTCGGCTACCGCGACGGCTACATCGGCGAAGGCCAGATGTCCTACGCCGGCCCGGGCGCACAGGCGCGTGGCGAGCTCGCGCTCGAGATCGTCGAGAAGCGCCTGGCGCTGACCGGCGCCAAGTTCTCCGAGATCCGCTACGACCTCATCGGCGTCAACTCGATCCACACGCGCGCCAACCCGGCCGAGCCCGGCGAAGTGCGTGTGCGCGTGGCCGCACGCACCGCGACGCTGAAGGACGCGGTGGTCATCGGCAACGAAGTCGAGACGCTCTACACCAACGGCCCCGCCGCCGGCGGCGGCGCCACCAAGTCGGCCAAGGAAGTGCTGGCCATCCTGTCCGTCCTGCTGCCGCGCGAGAGCGTCAAGCCCGTCGTCAGCTACGTGGAGGTCTGAAATGAAAGTCCGTGACATCGCCCACTCGCGCACCGGCGACAAGGGCAACATCTCCAACATCTCGATCATCGCCTTCGACCCGAAGGACTACGAGCGCCTGGCCAAGGCGCTGACGCCGCAGATCGTGCGTCGGCACTTCGCCTGGGTCGTCAAGGGCGAGGTCGAGCGCTACGAGCTGCCGCAGCTGGGCGCGCTGAACTTCGTCATGACCCAGGCGCTGGGCGGCGGCGTGACGCGTTCGCTCGCGCTCGACCCGCACGGCAAGTGCCTGAGCTCCTACCTGCTCGAGTTCGAGTTGCCGGACGAGCAATGATGAGCGGCAAACAGATCGCCTGGGACGCCGTCGGCGCCCTGTTCCGCGACGGCATGAGCGTCATGTACGGCGGATTCATGGGCATCGGCACGCCTTCGGGCATCGTCGAGGCGATGTGCGCGGCCGATCTGCACGGTCTCGTGCTGATCGGCAACGACTCTGGCGTGCCGATCCCCGGCATCGCGCCGCTGATCACGCAGCGGCGCGTGCGCCGGCTCGTCGCCTCGCACATCGGCACCAACCCGGAAACGGGCAAGCAGATGCTGGCCGGCGAGCTCGAGGTCGAGCTCGTGCCGCAGGGCACGCTGGCCGAGCGCATCCGCTGCGGCGGCGCTGGCCTCGGCGGCGTGCTGACGCCCACCGGCGTCGGCACCGTCGTCGAGGAGGGCAAGCAGCGCCTGACGCTCGACGGGCGCGACTACCTGCTCGAGCGGCCGCTGCGCGCCGACATCGCGATCATCAAGGCGCGTCGTGCCGACACGCAGGGCAACCTGGTCTACGAACGTGCCGCGCGCAACTTCAACCCGCTGATCGCGCTCGCCGCCGACCTGGTGCTGGTCGAGGCTGACGAGATCGTCGAAGCCGGCTCGATCGACCCCGACCAGGTGATGACGCCGGGCGTGCTCGTCGACCACATCGTGCTGGCAAGGAGCAACTGAATGGACGCCAAGCAAGTGATCGCCTGCCGCGTCGCGCAGGAGATGCAGGACGGCTTCGTCGTCAACCTGGGCATCGGCACGCCGACACTGGTGCCGCGCTACGTCAGCCCCGACGTGCACGTGACGCTGCAGTCGGAGAACGGCTTCCTCGGCATGGGCCCGCTCGTCGGCGAGCCCGAGGCCAACGTCGTCAACGCCGGCGGCCAGCCCTGCGGCATGCTGCCGGGCGCGTCGACCTTCGACAGCGCGATGTCCTTCGCGCTGATCCGCGGCGGCCACGTCGACCTGACGGTGCTCGGCGGCCTCGAGGTCGACCAGGACGGCAACCTTGCCAACTGGATGGTGCCGGGCAAGATGGTGCCGGGCATGGGCGGCGCGATGGACCTGGTGACGGGGGCGCGCCGCGTCATCGTCGCGATGGAACACTGCACGCGCAAGGGTGAAGCCAAGATCCTGCAGCGCTGCAGCCTGCCGCTGACCGCCTGTGGCTGCGTCGACATGATCGTCACCGAAATGGCGGTCTTCAGCCGCGACGAAAACGGCCTGGTGCTCGAGGAGACCGCCCCCGGCGTCAGTGCCGAGGACGTGCGCCGCTGCACCGGCGCCGACTACCGCGTGTCGCCGAAGCTGCGCGAGATGGACCTCGCTGCGCTCGCCGCCTGAGCGTGCGAGACGAGCCCCGGGGCAGCCTTTCGGGGCGCCCCGGCGGCTTTGATCCAGCGCAAAACAAGGATGACAACGCTTGCCATTTCGCGCCCCATTCCGATGGGTGCCGGCGATACCGTCACGACACCGTGAATTAGCAAATGTTGCGCCAATCTGGCAGGCGCAAACCGTCAATCACCGGGGCGAATCGTGCCGAATTCCGATGCGCCGCCGCTATCAAACGAATTCTGCCGAGTAATCAAGATGATTGCTGAGAAACCGGTCGTCGAAGGCGCTGCGAAGCGCCCCGAGGCCAAGGCCGACGGCAGCGCGCCGACGGTGAGCAACGTGCCCTTCGACGAGATCCAGGTCGGCCTGACGGCCAGCGTCACGCACCGCGTGACGATGGCCGACATCGAACTCTTCGCCGCGGTCTCGCACAACCACAACCCGCTGATGCTGGACGCCGCGTTCGCCGACGCCGGCCCGTATCGCCGTGTCATCGCCCACGGCATGTGGAGCGCCTCGCTGCTGTCGGGCGTGCTCGGCTCGCAGCTGCCGGGCTACGGCACCGTCTACCGCGGCCAGAACCTGCAGTTCCTGCACCACGTCGGCCTGGGCGACACGATCACCGCCAGCGTCACCGTGGTCGAGAAGAACGCCGACACCGGCTCGGTCGTGCTGCGCTGCCTGTGCGAGAACCAGGACGGCGTGGCCATCGTGCGCGGCACCGCCGAAGTGCTGGCGCCGCGCCGCAAGACCACGCTGCCGGTCGCTGAACTGCCGCAGGTGCAGCTGGTGCACCACCACCAGCACGACGCGTTGCTGCGCCGCTGCCAGGGGCTGGAGCCGGTCGTGACCGCGATCGTCTACCCCTGCAGCGAAGCCGCGCTGCGCGGCGCCGTCGAAGGCGCGCAGGCCGGGCTGATCACGCCGGTGCTGGTCGGGCCGGCGGCGCTGATGCGCGAACTGGCGGCCGGCTGCGGGCTGTCGATCGAGCCCTTCCGCATCGTCGACGCGCTGCGCCCGGCCGAGGCGGCCGAAGCCGCGGCGCGCCTGGCGCGCGACGGCGAGGTCGGTGCGCTGATGAAGGGTTCGCTGCACACCGACGAGCTGATGAGTGCCGTCGTGCGCCGCGACAGCGGGCTGCGCACCGCGGCGCGCATCAGCCACGTGTTCGCGATGAACGTGCCGACCTATCCGCGGCTGCTGCTGATCACGGACGCCGCGGTCAACATCTCGCCGTCGCTGGAAGAGAAGGTCCACATCGTCCAGAACGCGATCGACCTGGCGCGCCTGCTCGGTGTCAGCCGGCCCAAGGTGGCGATCCTGTCGGCGGTCGAGACCATCAACCCGCGCATCCCGTCGACGCTGGAAGCCGCCGTGCTGTGCAAGATGGCCGACCGCGGCCAGATCAGCGGCGGCGTGCTCGACGGCCCGCTGGCCCTCGACATCGCGATCTCGTCCGAAGCCGCCCAGACCAAGGGCATCACGTCGCCGGTGGCCGGAGCCGCCGACATCCTGCTGGTGCCCGACCTCGTGACCGGCAACACGCTGGCCAAGCAGCTGGCCTTTCTGGCCAACGCCGAGGCCGCCGGCATCGTGCTCGGCGCCAAGGTGCCGGTGATCCTGACCAGCCGTGCCGACAGCCTGCGATCGCGCCTGGCCTCGTGCGCGATCGCATCGCTGATGACCGCCGCGCGCCGCGCGACCACCGGCGCCTGAGGAGTCCGACCATGGCCAAACATCCCGCCTGCCTGGTGCTCAATGCCGGCTCCTCGAGCCTGAAGTTCTCGGTCTTCCGCGACGACCCCGCCAGCACCCGGCTGCAGCCGGTGCTGTCGGGCCAGGTCTCGGGCATCGGCGGCACGGCGCGGCTCGAGGCCAAGGACGCCGAGCGCCGCGTCATCGCCGAGCGCTACTGGAACGCCGACGAGTCGGTCTCGCGCCAGGGCCTGCTCGACCACGTGCTCGCCTGGATCTCGTCGACGCTGGCCGAGGACCACATCGTCGCCGTCGGCCACCGCGTCGTGCACGGCGGCCCCGACATCGCCGAGCCGCGCATGGTGACGCCGGCGCTGCTCGACGAGCTCGAGCACCTGGTGCCGCTGGCGCCGCTGCACCAGCCGCACAACATCGCGCCGATGCGGCTGATCGCCGAGCGTTTCCCCGACCTGCCGCAGGTCGCGTGTTTCGACACCGCCTTCCACCGCGGCCAGCCCTGGGTCACGCGCACCTACGCGCTGCCCAAGGAACTGACGGCCGACGGCATCTGCAGCTACGGCTTCCATGGCCTGTCGTACGAGTACGTGTCGCGTGCGCTCATCGGCGCCCGCCCCGAGCTGGCGCGGTCGCGCATGGTCATCTGCCATCTGGGCAACGGCTCGAGCGTGTGCGCGGTGCAGAACGGCCGCAGCGTCGACACCTCGATGGGCTTTACCGCGCTCGACGGCGTGCCGATGGGCACGCGCTGCGGTGCGATCGACCCGGCGGTGATCTTCTACCTCGTGCGCGAGTACGGCATGGACCTGAAGACCGTCGAGGACATGCTCTACACGCGCTCGGGGCTGCTCGGCGTTTCGGGCGTGAGCAACGACATGAAGCTGCTGCTGGAGTCCAACGACGCCCACGCGCACCAGGCGGTCGAGCTGTTCTGCTTCCGCGTCGCCAAGGAAGTGGCGGCGCAGAGTGCCTCGATCGGCGGTCTGGACGCACTGGTCTTCACCGGTGGCATCGGCGAGAACGCCGGGCGCGTGCGCGAGCTGATCGCCGAGCGCCTGGGCTGGCTGGGCGTGCAGCTCGATGAACACGCCAACGGCGGCCGGCGCCAGGAGATCGGCGCCGAGGGCGCGCGCGTGCGCAGCTTCATCGTGCCCACCAACGAGGAACTGATGATTGCCCAGCACGCGCTCGCGCTGCTGCGCCAGTCGCATGCCACCACCCCGGCCGCCCGGCCGGCGACTCCGAGCGCGCCCCGGCGCGCCGTGGCCTCGCTGCTGCAGGCAGCGAGGCGCCCGCGCGCCCTTGGCGCCAAGACGGCCGGCGCGCGCTGAAGCGCGCCCGGCAACCAGAACCCCACTGAGAGAGAACCACATGCTGCAAGAAGTCTTCGTGATGAGCGCCGTGCGCTCGGCCATCGGCACCTTCAACGGCGCGCTCGCCGATTTCCACGCCTGCGAACTTGGCGGCCTCGTCATGCGCGAGGCCGTCGCGCGCTCGCACCTCGACCCGGCGCTGCTCGAGTACGTCACCGTCGGCACGACGATGCCGACCGATTCGCGCTACCCCTATGTCTCGCGCGTCGCCTCGATCCAGGCCGGCCTGCCGATGACCTCGACCGCGATGCAGCTCAACCGCCTTTGCGCCTCGGGCCTGCAGGCAGTCGTGACGACGGCGCAGAACATCCGCCTGGGCGACGTCGCCGCGGGCATCGGCGGCGGCGTCGAGGTGATGTCGCGTGCCGCCTACATGCTGCCGACGCTGCGCTCGGGCGCGCGCATGGGTGACACGGTGGCCTTCGACGGCATGCTGTCGATCCTGACCGACCCGTTCGGCGTCGGCCACATGGGCGTCACCGCCGAGAACCTGGCCACCAAGTACGGCCTGACGCGCGAGGAGCAGGACGCCTGCGCCGTCGAGTCGCACCGCCGCGCCGCGGTGGCGATCGCCGAAGGCCGCTTCGCCTCGCAGATCGTCCCCATCGTCAAGAAGACGCGCAAGGGCGAGGTCATCTTCGACACCGACGAACACTGCAAGCCCGAGACGACGATGGAGTCGCTGGGCAAGCTGCGCCCGGCTTTCAAGAAGGACGGCGGCACCGTGACCGCGGGCAATGCGTCGGGCATCAACGACGGCGCCGCCTTCCTGGTGCTGGCCAACGGCGAGGTCGCCGCGCGTTCGGAGACGAAGCCGATGGCGCGCCTGGTGAGCTACGCCGTGTCCGGCGTGTGCAACGACGTCATGGGCGAAGGCCCGGTGCCGGCGACGCGCGCAGCGCTGAAGAAGGCCGGGCTGACGCTGGACGCGATGGACGTCATCGAATCCAACGAAGCCTTCGCCGCCCAGGCGCTGACGGTGGCCAAGCTGCTCGGCCTGGACCCGGCCAAGACGAATCCGAACGGCGGCGCGATCGCGCTCGGCCACCCGGTGGGCTGCAGCGGCGCCTTCATCGCCACCAAGGCGCTGTACGAACTGCAGCGAATCCAGGGCCGCTACGCGCTGGTGACGATGTGCATCGGCGGCGGCCAGGGCATCGCTGTGATCTTCGAGCGCGTCTAACGCGCCCCCCACGACGAGAACCGGAGGACACCGTGTTCATCGACTACGACAGGACGCTGCACCAGATCGAGGCCGAGCTGGCGCGCGTCGGGGTTGCCATGGGCATCGACTGGGCCGACGAGTCGCGCATGCGCGCACTGGCCAAGGAGGTGCTCGACCATTGGAGCGGCCGCGGCACGGAGCAGGCTCCGCGCGGCGACCGCCGGCTGGCGACCCGGCACACGTTCTACGGCCTCGTCGCGCTGCTCGTGCTGACGCTGCAGACGGCGCCCGGCGCCACCGATGACGCCGGCACGGTGCGCGTGGCGCTGTCGCGCGCGTTCACGTCGATCCAGGGCTGAGGCCGGACGCGGGACGCCGGAAGGCGTCATGCGCCAGCCGAAGGCCAGAGTGCGATTTCACGCACGATGGCTGAACCCCGCCCCCACCGGCACCGCCGTGGCGCACGGGGCGGGCCGGTGCCCGCAGCCCGTGCCGCCGAGAGCGCTGCGATGAGCTCTGTCCCGTCAGGCGAGGTCGCGGCCGGGCCGCGGGTCTCGCGCCCGCTGGCCGCCGCGGCGCTGGCACTGCTGCTGGCGCTGCAGCCGGTGTGCACCGACGTCATGGTGCCGGCGCTGCCGGTGGCCGCGCGCGAGCTGGGCGCGCCGATGGCAGCGGCCCAGCTGGCGATGGCAGCGATGATCCTCGGCTTCGGCCTCGCCCAGCTCGTCTGGGGGCCGCTGGCCGACTGCGTCGGCCGCCGGCCGGTGCTGCTCGCCGGGCTGGCGCTGTTCGCGGCGGCCAGCGTCGGCGGCGCGCTGGCGCCGGGCATCGGCGCCTTGATCGCCTGGCGTGCGCTGCAGGGCGCGGCGATGGCCGCGGCCATCGTCGTCGCGCGCGCCATCATCCGCGACCTGTACGAGCCGCGCGAAGGCGCCCAGGTGATGGCGCTGGCGCAGTCGGGGCTGGGGCTGATCGCGATCGTCTCGCCGGCGCTCGGCGGCCTGGCGGTCGGCTGGGGCGGCTGGCGCGCGGCGCTGGCGCTGATGGCCGCGATCGGCCTGGCCGCGCTCGCGTTCATCGCCCTCAAGCTGCCCGAGACCCTCGCCACGCGCGACCCGCGTGCGGCAGCGCCGGGGCCGCTGCTGGCGGCCTGGCGCGACATCGGCCGCCACCCGGTCTTCGTCGCCTGGGCGCTGCTCAACGCCTGCAGCTACGGCGGGCTGTTCGTCATCCTGTCGGGCTCGTCCTTCGTCTACATGAACCGCTTCGGCCTGTCGGCCGGCGCCGCCGGCCTGACGGTCGCCTCGGGCTCGCTTGCCTTCCTCGCGGGCACCGTGTTCTGCCGACGCCGGATCGCCGCCCGCGGCATGGCCGACGCGGTCGGCCGCGGCGCCTTCTTCACGCTCGCCGGCGGCGCCGGCAGCGTCGCCGCGGCCTTCGCCGGCGTCGAATCGATCTGGCCATGGCTGGTCGCGCAGTGGCTGTTTTCCTTCGGCCACGGCGTGCACCAGCCTTGCGGCCAGGCGGGCGCCGTCGGCCCGTTCCCACGCCACGCCGGCGCGGCCTCTGCCTTGTCCGGTTTCGTTCTGGCGCTCGGCTCCTTCGCCATCGGCGCCTGGCTCGGCGCGGTGCAGGGCGCCGATGTGCGACCCTACGCGCTGACGCTGGGCGTGCTCGCCGCGGCCACGGCCACGCTGGCCTGGACGCTGGTGCGCCGCCTGCCGCCGCCCGGGCGGCCATGAGCGCCAGCCCTGGCCGGCCGTCCGCCGTTGCGCCGCCGCGTGCGCGGCGGCGTGCCGACTGGCGTGTTTTTCCCCTGGAGGTGATCCCTTGAACGACCGCGTCCGGCAGCTCGAATACGTGCTGCCCCTGTCCATAGACCGCAACCTGCGCTGGCGCTACCGCGTGCTCGACGAGGAGCTGCCCGGCAACTTCCGCTTCGGCCTGCTGCTCGAGGTGATCGACAAGCTCGCCGAGCGCATCGCGCGCAACTACGCCGAGCAGCTGCACGGCGACGCCTGGGTGGTGACGGCGGCGATCGACCGCATCCTCGTGCGCCAGGTCGTCGACATCGACCGCGACCTGGTCTGTCACGCCAGCATCAACCACGTCGGCCGCACCTCGATGGAAGTCGGCATCCGTATCGAGCAGCCGGGCGAGCCGTCCTCGCACGTGGCCTCGTGCTACCTGACGATGGTCGCGCGGCGCAGCGTGCGCGGCGCCGAGACCGGTGCCGAGCTGCCGCCGATGCGCATCACGAGCGACACCGAACGCCGCCGCGCCGAACAGGCCGAGCAGCGGCGCGAGCGGTACCGGCTGCAGCAGCTGGCGATGCAGGAGCCGCCGACACGCGAGGAGTACCTCGAACTCGCGGCGCTGCACGCGGCGCAGGAAGCACCGGGTTTTGCCGGCCAGCTCTGCGGCCGGCTCGAGGTCGACGCCTGGGAGCGCACCTTCCCCGAGCAGGAGAACGTGCCGACGCGCATCTTCGGCGGCTACCTGATGCGCCGCGCCTACGAGCTGTCGTCGATCTGCGCCGAACGCCTCGCACCGCACCGGCCGATCGTCGCCGCGGTCAACCGCATCAACTTCTTCCATCCGGTGCGCCTGGGCGACACGCTGCACTTCACCAGCCGCGTCGTCTACACCGACCGCAGCCTGATCTGCGTCGAGGCCGGCATCGAGCGCATCAGCCGCGACCGCAGCAGCAAGGCGCTGTCCAACTCCTGCCTGTTCACCTTCGCCAACGTCGACGGCGCGCTCGCGCCGCACGAGGTGCCGCCGGTGTTCCCGACGACCTACGCCGAGGACACGCGCTACCTGGCGGCGATGCGCAGCTGCCGCGAGCTGGTCACGGAGGCCGATGGCCGCGCGCGCTGCCTGCTGACGGCGGCGCTGGGCACTGGGAACTGACGCGTCCAGCGGTGACGCCGGCGGCATCACGCGTCCGGCGCGGTGGGGCTTCGCCGCAGGCGAATCCAGACTTGCGCTGGCGCAACATGAAAATGTCAACGGCTAACATTTGAATCCGGAATCAAGGGTTCCCCCGGGGATATCGTGCATCCGTCCCAAGTCAATCTGACGATGTCCTGACGGGAGCCGTTCGCGGACCGAGACACGAGGATTCCACGCCGGGGGCAATGGGTGGGTGCGGGCCGCGAGGAGTTTCTCGGGCGCGCCGCTGAATCGTCCGTCGACGGTATTCAGCAGCGACCAGGATATATGGTCGATATTCCCGGCGACCTCGTGCCTTCTCGTGCCGGCACGCAGCTCCGACAGGCATTGACCTGAAAGGAAGCATCATGCGTCGCGAACTCTCGGCCCAAGACAAGGCCCAACCCTACGCCCCCTGGTTCGACCGGCCGATGACGCCGGCTCCGCAATCGATCTACGACGAACTCGACGGCGGAGCGCTGGACCCGGCGCTGGCGCTGCCGCTGGCCGAACGCGACAAGCTGCTCGAACCCGGCTACCTGCCCGCCGAACGCGGCTGGTGCATGCTGCCGGACGGCAGCGCCTTCGTCGCCGGCCTGACGCGCATGCCCGGCGTCAGCGCCGAGATGCTCGAGTGGTGGTTCTACTGGCACGGCCTGCACGGGCTGCGTTATGCGATCTGGGACGCCGACGATCACTACGACGCGCGCGTCAGCCCCGAGACCATCCGCCGCCGCCTGGACCCGACGCTGTCGATCCGCGAACGCGGCTGGAACACCACCGACATCGTGCTCGAGGACGTCGGCACCGGCCCGACCGAGCTCCACATCTCCTTCGTCAGCCCCGAGGCCTTCGGTTACGACATGGCGGCCTTCGGCCGCGGCGCCTGCGCCGCGATCAGCGCCAACATCCGCCACGGCAGCGGGCCCTCGCTGGTCTGCTTCTCGCACGTCGCGCGCGAGATCGAGGGCGGCATCGAGCTGCGCAGCCGCTTCTGGCTGGGCTGGAACGTCGTCGACGGCAAGCCGGTGCGCGTGGGGCAGGGCGTGCCGCAGGAGGTGTTCCTGGGCCTGGCCAAGGGCCTGGTGCGCCACTGCCCGAAGGAGTACCACAACCTCGCGGCGATCCTGCCGGCCGTCTGGGCCGAGAACAAGGACCGCGCCGACCGGCTCGAGGACTATCTCTGACGCGCCGCCGCGCGAGGTCGCCATGGACAAGACCCTGAGCCTGGCCGGCAGCACGCCGGCCGATCCCGCACGCCGCACCGGCTTCGGTGCGGCCGGCTGGCGCATGATCCTCTTCTCGGTGCTGATGTACTTCGCCTACGCGGGCTGGTGCGTCGACGGCATCAACATCTTCGCCCCGGCGCTGGCGGCGAAGAACGGCTGGACCACCGGCCAGGTGCTGACGCTGGTGACCCCCGGCGCGCTGTTCGGCGTCGTCGGCTCGGCGGTCTTCGGCCAGGTGCTGATCAAGAAGGGCCCGCGCTGGGTGATGAGCTTCTGTGCCGCGTGCACGGCGGTGGCGGTGTTCTGGTTCGGGCGCATCACGACGCTGTGGGAGTTCACGGCGGTGTTCATCGTCATGAACTTCTTCGCTGCGGGCTTCGGCTTCATCGCCCCGGGCGCGCTGATGAACTACTGGTTCCCGCGCCGCAAAGGCATGGCGCTGGCGATCGCGACCTCGGGCTACCCGCTGGCCACGGCGCTGTTCGTGCCGCTGATCGCGGTGATGTTCAACACCGTGGGCATCGGCGCGTCCACCGCCATCTGGGCCGGCGTCTTCCTGCTGCTGGCTGCCGCGGCCTGGCTGGTGATCCGCGATACGCCCGAGGAGATCGGCTGCTTCCCCGACAACGACCCCCAGGTCGACCGGGCGCGCCTGGACGAGATGGCCGGCTACGTCAGCCCGCTCACCGTACGCCGGCTGCTGAAGGACCGCGACATGTGGCTCATCAGCGTCGGCTGGGGCTGTCTGTGGATGGTCACGGTGGGCATCGTCGTGCAGCTGATTCCGCGCCTGATGGAGCTCGGCTACGACGAGCCGCAGGCGCTGGGCTTCCTGTCGGGCGCGGCGCTCTGCGCGCTGCCAGGGGGGCTGATGTGGGGCTGGCTGGACCAGAAGTTCGGCACCAAGGTCGCCAGCGCGATCTACGGCGCGATGTACATCGTCACGCTGGTCCTGCTCATCACGCAGACCCACAGCCCGGTGATGACCTTCCTGACCATCGTGCTCGTCGGCGCCGGGCTGGGCGGCATCAAGAACCTGATCACGTCGATGGTCGGCTCGGTGTACGGCCGCTACGACTTCACCGCCGCCTATCGCATCGTGATCCCGCTGGCGATCATCGTGCGCACGCTCTGCTTCCCGATCATGGGCCTGTGCATGCAGGAGTTCCACACGCTCAGCGCGGCCTACCTCGTGTTCATCGGCGTCGACGTTCTCGCCGTCGTGCTGGTGCTGCTGACGACCAGCCGCTGCAAGGGCAAGACGCTCGGCTGAGCGCCTCCCTCCCCGCCGACAGGCCGCCCGAGGGCGGCTCTTTTTTGCCTTCGGCGAGCGTGTTCACAGCCCCCCGCGTGAGCGCAAGCGTCATTTCGCCAGGCGCGAATCCAGCTTTGCGGCAGATCAAAAACGCAATGTCAACCGCTGACAATTCGCGCCCGAACGGCGCCGCCTGCGGCGATATCGTCTGCCCGTCCCGAATAAATCCAGAGAAGTAATTTTCGGCGCTCGAAATAACCGGGCGCGGGCTAAGCGATCGAGATGGCTGTGGCAATCAGGAAAACCCTCTGTTTGAGTATCGAACGCGGTTTGCGTGGCGCTACCTCGATGGATTCCTGTGGCTTTGCCTGCGCGCCCGAAATATTCATTCCGGGTTTTCCATCGGGTATCTCGGCGGCCACTCTGGAGACCCGGAGGTGGATTCCGGGGCGTGCTCACCGCGTCCTGCCGGCAAGGGCGCCGAAGCTTCAGTGCCGGACCACGCCAGGCGTGGTCCGGCCGCAGACCTGCCCGCCCGACGCGGGCCACGAAGAGGAGTTGCAGACATGAACGAGAAGGCACAGATCGCCGTCATCGGCGCCGGGTTGATGGGTCACGGCATCGCCCAGGTTTTTGCCCAGGCGGGCCACCGGGTGACGGTGCACGACGCCTCGGCGCAGGCGCTGGCGACGCTGCGCGAGCGCATCGCCCGCAATCTCGTCGACCTGGGGCAGGACCCGGCGGCCGCCGAACGGGTGTTCCCGTGCGCGACGCTGGCCGAATGCGTGGCCACGGCCGACGCCGTCGTCGAATGCGGCCCGGAGAACCTGGCCTTCAAGCGCGAGCTGTTCGCGCGGCTCGAGGAGCTGTGCCCGGCGCACACGCTGCTGGCCAGCAACACCTCGGTGATGCCGATCACGTCGATCATGCGCGGCCTGCGCAGCGGCCACCGCGCGATGGGCACCCACTGGTGGAACCCGCCGTATCTGGTGCCGCTGGTCGAGGTCATCAAGACGCCCGAGACCGACCCGGCGCTGGCGCAGCAGATGTTCGATCTGCTCGCCGCCTGCGGCAAGACGCCGGCGATGGTCGAGAAGGACGTGCCCGGCTTCATCGGCAACCGCCTGCAGCACGCGCTGTGGCGCGAGGCGGTGGCCATCGTCGCCGAAGGCATCTGCGACGCCGAGACGGTGGACACCGTCGTCAAGGCAAGTTTCGGCCGGCGCCTGCCGGTGCTCGGGCCGCTGGAGAACGCGGACCTGGTCGGCACCGACCTGACGCTGGCGATCCACGAGACGGTGCTGCCGGCGATCAACGCCGAAGCCGGGCCGTCACCGTACCTGAGGCAGCTCGTCGCCGACGGCCGGCTCGGCATGAAGAGCGGCGAAGGATTCCGCCGCTGGACGCCCGAGCAACAGGCCGAACTGCGCGAGCGCGTGCTTAACCACCTGAAGGCCATGAACCACGCCGAGGAACGCTGACCGCCTGACGAGTGATGCCACGGAGCAGACCGCAGACGACAGCCCACGAGCGTTTCTCCCCGAGCCGGTGCCGGCCTGAAGGTGGTCCGAAAGGACGTCGTTCGAGCGCCGCGGGGAACTACACGACAGCGAGAAGAGGTAGACGATCATGAAATTCCCCCACGCGCTCATCGCCGGAGCTGCCCTGGCCTCCTTGGCCGGTGCCGCGGCCGCGGCCGACGGCCGCTACGAGTTGTTCGATGGCCTCGAGGCGAAGACCGGCTTCAAGGCCTACGGTTACCTGTGGGTCGGCTTCTCCAGCAACGACACGACGACGCACGACCAGGCGACCAAGGGCCACAGCAACGGCCCGATTGCCGGCCCGTCCGATGAAGGCCTCCAGCTGAACGCACTTCAACTGGTCCTGGAGCGCAACATCAAGAGCAACATCGTGCCGCGCTTCACGCCGCTGCCGGGCCCGATGCCGCAGCAGTTCTCCTGGGGGCTGCACTTCGAGGGCACCTACGGCCGCAACGGCCTGCCGGCGCAGATGCAAGGCATCGAGACGAACTGGGGGATCAACGAGACCACCGAGGGCACGACGGCCGGCACCAACCGCCAGAACTACCTGTCGCTCGGCCAGGTCTACGGCCAGATGTACTTCCCGGTGCTCAAGGGCGCCACGCTGCAGATCGGCCGCTTCGGCTCGGGCATCGGCTACGAAGCGCCGACCAACCACACCTACACGCCGAACTTCTTCTACTCGCGCAGCTACAGCTTCCTGTCGTCGCCCGACCAGGTCGCCGGCGCGCTGGGCTCGGTGAACCTGATGAACGGCGACTACGGCCTGGTGATGGCCGAACTCGGCGTCGTCCAGGGGCGCCAGAACTGGCAGGACAACAACGACTCCAAGAGCGTCATCGGCTACCTGCACTGGCGCAGCCCGGACATGAAGTACTCGCTGGACTACGGCTTCATGCGCGGCAACGAGCAGAACGACCCGGGCGAGCACGTGCAGGCGCCGACCGCACGCGTGATCTCCCCGCGTGACCAGCTGCGCCAGCACCATTCGCTGAGCGCCTGGTGGCGCCCGGACCAGACCTGGGCGCTGCACGCCGAGGCGCTGCACGGTCGCCAGGACGGCGACGGCAAGGCCGGCACGATCGACATCCTCGACGGCAACTTCTACAAGGGCGGCTCGTACACCGGCTACAACGCCGAGGTCCGCTACCGCACGTCGCCGACGATGCAGTGGGGCCTGCGCGCCGAGACCTTCGACGACCCGAAGGGTGTCGCGCTGTTCCCGCTGTCGGCTGCCAAGGGCCGCTTCAACGCCGTCACCGCCGGCTTGCGCTATCAGCTCACGCCCAACGTGCTGCTGCGCCCCGAACTGCGCTACGACTGGCAGGACAAGCAAGGCGCGCTGAAGGCCTTCGGCGGCGGCTCGGAGACGCAGCAGGCGACGGTCTCGGTCGACGCGCTGTTCTACTTCTGACGCTTCCAAGCGCCTGATACAACGAAACGCGTCCGGCCTTGCAGCCGGCGTGGCGGATGGGAGCGGCGCGCTGGCGTCGCATCCCCCGCCGCAGCCGCCATGCGCCGGCGCAGTGGAGTCTCCAATGGAAAAACGTTTCGCGAACCCCTGGTGGGTCGTGTTCGGGTCGATCTTCGGCCTGATCGTCGGCAACGGGCCGATCATGCAGTTCACGTTCGGCGTCTTCCTGAAGCCGATCACACAGGAGTTCGGCTGGGAGCGTTCGACGACGTCCACCGCGCTCGTCGTCGGCCTGCTGGGGACGGGGCTGTGCGTGCCGATCGCCGGCCGCCTGATGGACAAGTACGGCGTGCGCGCCGTGACGCTGCCGTCGATCACCGCCTTCGCGCTGGCGATGATCGCGCTGGCGTTCTTCGCCAACTCGCCGATGGCCTTCGTCATCATTTACGCGCTGATGGGCATGGCGGCGGCCGGCCAGACGCCGATGCCTTATTCGAAGGCGATCACGGCCGCATTCGACGACAAGCGCGGCCTGGCGCTGGGCATCGCGATGGCGGGTGTCGGCATCGGCGCGGCGCTGGTGCCGCAGATCGCGCAGTACCTGGTGACGAACTACGGCTGGCGCGGCGCCTACGTCGGCCTGGCGGCACTGACCTTCTGCCTCGCCTTCCCGGCGGTGGCGCTGTTCGTCAACACCGAGCCAGCCGTCAAACACGGCAGCGCCGGTGCGCCGATCGCCCGTCCGGGCCTGACCGGCGCCCAAGCGCTGCGCACCGGCAAGTTCTGGGCGCTGGCGGTGGCGTTCTTCAGCGTCGCGATGGCCTCCAACGGCACCATCGGCCACATCGTGCCGCTGCTGACCGACCGCGGCTTCTCGCCCCAGATCGCCGCCGGTGCGATGACCTTCGCCGGCGTTGCGCTGGTGGCCGGGCGTTTCGTCGCCGGCTACCTGCTGGACCGCATCTTCGCGCCCTACGTCGCCACCTTCTTCTTCGTCATCCCGCTGGGCGGCATCGCGCTGCTGCTGATGGCACCGGGGCAGATGACGGCGACGATCGCGGTCGTGATGATCGGCCTGGGCCTGGGCGCCGAGGTCGACCTGATCGCCTACCTGGTGTCGCGCTACCTGGGCATGCGCAGCTTCGGCGAGATCTACGGCTACCTGTTCATGATCTTCATGCTCGGCAACGCCGTCGGCCCGTTCCTGATGGGCGTCTCGTTCGGCATGGGTGGCTACGAGACCTGCCTCGCCGGCTTCGTCGTCGCGCTCGTGATCGCCAGCGGCCTGGTGCTGCGCCTGGGCACCTACGCCTTCCCGCCCGAACGCCGCGGCCCGCCGCCGAGCCAGGGCGCCAAACCGGCCATCGCCTGATCGGCCAGGCGCGGGGCCGCAGCCGGCTCCGCGCCTATTTCCATCGAACACCGCAAGACAAGGAATCGAAATGTCGTACCGCCGCATCGCGCTGGAGGAAGCCTTCGTCACCCAGGACATCGCCGACGAATGGGCCAAGGTGCTGTCGCACCGCAACGTCGAGCCGGGTTTCCGCAAGATGGGCGAGAGCATCCTCGCCAACACGCCCGGCAACCAGCAGCTGCACCACCGGCTGCTGGACCTGGGCGCCGGCCGCATCGCCCACATGGACGAGACCGGCATCGACGTCCAGGTGCTGTCGCTGACCTCGCCCGGCGTGCAGGTCTTCGACGCCGTCACCGCCACGCTGCTGGCCGCCGAGTCCAACGACGTCCTGGCCGACGCCGTGCGCCGCCACCCGACACGTTTCGTCGGCCTGGCCGCCGTCGCGCCGCAGTACCCGGCCGGGGCCGCGCTCGAGGTCGAGCGTGCGGTGAAGACGCTGGGCCTGTCGGGGCTGATCATCAACTCGCACACGATGGGCGAGTACCTCGACGACCCGAAGTACTGGGAGATCCTGGAAGCGGCCGAAGCCGCCGACGTGCCGATCTACCTGCACCCGCGCGAGCCGGCGCCGAGCCAGGTCACGCCCTATCTCGACTACGGCCTGTACTTCGCCGGCTGGGGCTTCGCCATCGAGTGCGGCCTGCACGCGATGCGGCTGATCATGAGCGGTGTCTTCGACCGCTTCCCGCGGCTGCGCATCATCCTCGGCCACATGGGCGAAGGCATCCCGTACTGGTTGAAGCGCATCGACAACCGCTACGAGCTGCAGGTGAAGATCGGCGCGGTGCCCAGGATGGCGCGCAAGCCCAGCGAGTACTTCCGCGATCACTTCGTCGTCACGACCTCGGGCATGACCGACCCCGACATCCTCGAGCTGTGCCTGTCGCAGCTGGGTGTCGAGCGGGTGCTGTTCGCCGCCGACTACCCCTACGAGTCGATTGCCGAGCACGTCGAGTTCCTCGACAACGCGCCGATCACGCCGGCCGAGCGCCAGGCGATCTACGAAGACAACGCCTGCCGGGTGCTGAAGATCGCGCGCTGAGTCACAGCGCCAGCCGGCAGCGCAGCCCGCCGAGCGCGCCGGCCTCCAGCGCCAGCGTGCCGCCGTAAGTGGCGGCGAGGTCGTCCACGATCGCCAGCCCCAGGCCGCTGCCGGCGACACTCTCGTCGAAGCGGCGGCCACGCTGGCCGGCCTCGGCGATCTGCCCGGCCGACAGGCCGGGGCCGTCGTCCTCGACCGTCAGCACGATGCGCTCGCCGTCGCGGGCGCAGCGCACGCGCACCCGGGCCGCGGCCCACTTGCCGGCGTTGTCCAGCAGGTTGCCGGCCATCTCCTCCAGGTCGCCGGCGGCGCCGGCCCAGCGCAGGCCGGGTTCGAGTTCGACGTCCCACTCGAGCGCCCGCGCGGCATGCAGGTGGCGCACCAGCGCGAGCACGCCGTCGAGCACCGGCGCGACTTCGATGCGCCCGGCGCCGCCGGCGCCGCTGGCCGAGCGCACCAGGTGGCGGTCGATCAGCGCCGCCATCGAGTGCAGCTGTTGCTGCACCGCGCCGGCGTCGACCGCCGGCGCCTGGGCCGCGGCCGACAGCAGCGCCAGCGGCTTCTTCAGCGCATGGCCGAGGTCGGCCGCGTGGTGGCGCGAACGTTCGACGATCTGCGCGTTGCGCTGCAGCACCGCGTCCATCTCGCGCGCCAGCGGCGCCAGGTCGGGGCCGAAGTCCTCGCCCAGCTGGCCCGCGTCGCCGGCGCGCACACGCCCGAGCGCGGCCTGCAGCCGCCGCACCGGCGCCAGGCCGACCCGCGCCTGCAGCACTGCGAGCCCGCCGAGCAGCGCCGTCAGCCCCAGCGGCAGCGCCAGCAGCACGCGGCGTATGCGTTCGATCTCGGCGTCGCTCTCGGCCGCCGGTGCCCAGACCTGCAGCGTGCGCGGGGCCTCGCCCGCCAGCTCCAGCGCTGTCGCCAGGCCCCATAGCGGCTCGCCGCGCGGGCCCCGGGCGCGTGCCAGCGGCGGCCGCGCCTGCGCCGGGTCGGCGCTGATGCCGCCGTCCCACAAGGAGCGTGAACGTGGCGCGCCGGCATCCTCGCCCAGCTGCCAGTACCAGCCCGAGAAAATGGTCTCGAACTCGGCCCCGGCGGCGACGCCGCCCAGCGGCCGGCCGCGCTCCTGCGCCGCGCGCAGCTCGGCGGCGACGCGTTCGGCACGCTGCAGCAACCCCTGTTCGACGCTGCGCAGCACCACCTCCTGCAGGCTGCGCTGCAGCACGACGCTGGCGGCGACGCCGGCCAGCAGCGCCGACAGCACGCCGAGCGCGATCAGGCGCGCGGCCAGGCCGAAACGGTCAGTCCTCGGCGCCATCGTCCTCGGCCGCCAGGCGCCAGCCGCGGCCGCGTTCGGTGTGCACCAGCGGCCGGCCGAGCTTGCGCCGGATGCGGCCGACGAGCACGTCCAGCGTGTTCGAGTCGGGGTCGGTGTCGCGTGCGTAGACGTGTTCGGCCAGTTCGGCGCGCGACACCACCGCGCCCTGGCGGTGCATCAGGTGGGCGAGGATGCGGTGCTCCTGCGCCGTCAGTGCGAGCGTGCGGCCGTCGAGCGTGAAACGCTGCGAGGTCGTGTCCAGCGCCAGCGCGCCGGCGCGCAGCTGGGCATCGGGCCGGCCCCAGGCGCGGCGGCGCAGCACACGCAGCCGCAGCACCACCTCGTCGTGCAGAAAGGGTTTGGTCAGGTAGTCGTCGGCACCGGCCTCGAAGGCCTGCAGCTTGTCGCTCCAGCGCCCGCGCGCCGTCAGCACCAGCACCGGGAAGGCGGCCTGCTGCTCGCGCCAGTGGCGCAGCACGCCGACGCCGTCCAGCCCGGGCAGGCCGAGGTCGAGCACCGCGGCGTCGTAGCCTTCGGTGGCGCCCAGGAACGCGGCCTGCTGGCCGTCGGCGCAGTGTTCGGCCAGCATGCCGGCGGCCTGCAGCGTCTCGCACAGCGCGCGGCCCAGCGCCGGGTCGTCCTCGACGACGAGCACACGCACCGCTTCAGGACTCCGTGCGCAGCACCTGGGCGCTGACCGGGTCGACGTTGACCTCGATGCCGCGGCCGCCGGGCAGCTGCAGCTCGATCTCGTAATAGGCGCCGCGGCGCGTGTCGTACTTGATCTCGACCTCGACCGCGCGTGCGCCGTAGCGGCGCTCGACGCTCTCGACCAGCACCGGCAGCGGCTTGGCGCCGGCCGGCAACCGGGCCGGGCGCGCCGCCTGCTCGACGATGCGGCCGCTGGCAGCGTCGACCAGCACCCGCTGCTCGCTGCCGTCGGCGCGTTCCACCGTCACCTCCCACACCGGGCCGGCACCGGCGCGGCGTTCGAGCTCGGCGTGCAGCACCGTGCCCGGGTGGCGCTCGGCGACGCGGCGCAGCACCTCGGCCATCGGCCGCATCGCAGTGCCGGCCAGGCGCGGGTCGATCTCGGCGCCGGTGGCCGGGTCGACGTAGATCTCGAGCCGGTGGCCGTCCTTGTGCAGCAGCGTGATCTCGTACCAGGAGCGGCCGAGTTCGTCGCTCTCGAGTTCGACGTCGAGCACGCGGCCGGCGTGCTGGTTCTGCACGCGCGCCAGGATCTCGGCCAGGGGCTTCATCGTGCCCGTCTGCACACCGCGGCGCACGCTGTCCTGGTCGGCCGCGGCAGCGAAGGCGGCGACGGCGAGAACGGTCGACAGCAACATCCGGGACACACGCATCGTGCGGCGATGGTAGGGCCTGGCGTCTGAACGGCGCATGAACGGCCGGTTCACCGCCGGTTCAAGCCGGCTTCGAAGAATGACTCGGGTTGGCAGCGCGGCTGCCCCAACCCGATGGAGTCGACGATGAACCAGCAGCACACCTCTTCCTTCAAACACTGGCGCCCGGCGCTGGCCGTGCTCGCCGTCGCGGCGCTGGCCGCCTGCGGCGGTGGCGGCGGCAGCGACGACGATGTCGCCGCCGGCGATACCGGGGTGTTCGCCAGCGGCGTGATCCACGGTTTTGGCTCGGTCGTCGTCAACGGCGTGCGTTACGACGACAGCAGCGCCGTCGTGCGCACCGAAGGCGGCGAGGCCGCTGCCAGCGACGATCTGCGTCTGGGCATGGTGGTCGACATCGAGGCCCAGGCCGCCAGCACGGCGACGGCGGCCACCGCCACCAGCATCGTCGTGCGCAGCGAGGTCGAAGGCCCGGTGACGGCACTCGACGCCGCCGCCGGCACGCTGACGGTGCTGGGCCAGGCGGTCACGGTCAACGCCGCCACCGTCTGGGAGGACGCCAGGCTGTCGACGCTGGCCGTCGGCGACATCGTCGAGGTCCACGGCCTGCGCGACGCCGACGGCGTCATCGTCGCCTCGCGCATCGACCGCGAGGACGGCGACGAGGACGATTACGACCTGCGTGGCACGGTCGCCGCCGCCGACGCGGCGGCCGGCACGCTTCGCATCGGCGCGCTGGACATCTCCTGGGGCGGCGCCTGGCCGGCCGCGCTGGCCGCCGGCAGCACGGTGCGCGTGACGCTGGCGACCGCGCCCGCCGCCGGCGGCGCCTGGCCGGCGCTGTCGCTGCGTGTGCTGGACACGAGCGCCGGCGCCACCGACGGCGTGCGTGCCGAACTCGAGGGGCTGGTGACGGCGTACACGAGCGCCGCCAGCTTCCGCGTCGCCGGTGTCGCCGTCGACGCTTCCGGGCTGGCGGGCCTGCCCGCGGGCCTGGCCGCCGGCGTGCGGGTCGAAGTCGAGGGCGTGTTCGCGGGCGGCACGCTGCGCGCCACGAAGGTCGAGATCGAGCACGACGCCGACCGCGGCGACGACGACGGCCTGGAGATCAGCGCTGCGATCGAGGCGCTGGATGCGACGGCGAAGACGCTCGTGCTGCGCGGCGTCACGGTCGACTGGTCGGGCGCACGTTTCGAGGACGGCAGCGCGGCGCAGCTGGCGGTGGGCACGCGCATCGAGGTCCAGGGCGTGCTGGGCGCCGACGGCAGCACGCTGGTGGCGGCCGAAGTGGACTTCGAGCGCTGACGGCGCCTGCGAAGCGCGCAAAGCAAAACGGCTGCCGGGAGGCAGCCGTTTTCGTGCGAGGGGTTTTGGCCCGTCGGGCCCGGTGACCTGGTGCGACCGGCAAGAATCGAACTTGCGACGTGGCCTTCGGAGGGCCGCATGATATCCACTTCACCACGGTCGCCAGGGTTGCCGGCATTCTAGCCTGCGCCGACTGGTCCCGCCCCAGCCGCCGCCAAGGCTCGGTCGTGGTTGACGACAATCAAGAGCTGGGCCCAGGCCGAGCCGAAGAGAAACGCATGACCGACGATCACGACACCCCGGCGGCCGAAGGCCCGATCAAGACGCCCAAACAACTGGCCGCGACCGTTGTCGCCGCCTTCCTGGTGCCGATCACGCTGTTGCTGCTCGTCGCAGGCTACTTCGGCGCCCAGCCGCGCACCGGTGCCGGCAGCGACGCCTTCGACGAGCACGCGGTGGCGCTGCGGCTGCAGCCGGTGGGCCGGGTTGCGCTGCGTGACGCGCCGGCCGGCAACGCCGAGCCGCGCACCGGCGAACAGGTCTACCAGGCCGTCTGCGGCGCCTGCCACACCAACGGCACGCTGGGCGCGCCCAAACACGGCGACAAGGCGGCCTGGGCGCCGCGCATCGCCCAGGGTTTCGACGCGCTGCTGCACTCGGCGCTGAAGGGCAAGAACGCGATGCCGCCGCAGGGCGGCGGCGCGACCTCCGACTACGAGATCGCACGTGCCGTGGTCTACATGGCCAACGACGGCGGCGCCAAGTTCGCCGAACCGCCGGCACCGGCTGCCAGCGCGGCGAACTGAGCGCGGTGCAGCGACGCGGCTGCCGCCGGCGTCTTCAGGCCGGCTGCGGCTGGAGCCGGTAGCCGAAGCGCTCCGGCATCGCCGCGAACGCCAGCTCCTCGGGCTGCCAGATGCCGGCCTCGACGGCATCGGCCGCGTGCCCGGTGTCCAGCGTGTGCACCAGGCCGAAACCGATGTCGCTGTCCAGGAAGAGCCGGCCGTGTTCGTCCAGCCAGGCGCTGCGCGCCTGCGCCGGCAGGCCGGTGTGGGTGTGCAGCGCCAGCGCCGCGTCCAGGCGCCAGACCCAGGGCGCGGCTTCGAGCTCGACGTAAACGCGCTGCGGCCCGTTCTGGAAGAACCAGGCGCCGTGTTCGTCGTGGCCGTAGTTGCGTTCGATGAAGCTGCGCAGCTTGTCGTGCTCGATGCGGCTGCCCTTGATGCGCGGGAACGGGCCGGCGGCCTGCACGCGTTCGTCGCGCATGTACCAGTCGCCGCGTGCGTCCAGCGCCAGCCAGCCCCAGCAGTGCGGCACGTCGGGCCATTTGCGCAGCGCCGCCTTGACGATCTCGTCCATCGCCCGACCTTAGCCCAGTGCTTCAGCCGGCGTGCCGCAGCCAGCCGAGCACCGCGTCGGCGAAGGGGCGTACGTCGCCCGGGAAGGGCCCGCGCGGAAAGCCGACATGGCCGCCTTCGGCCGGCTGCCACAGCGTCACGTGGGCACCGACCTCGGCCGCGCCGGGCAGCGAGTCACCGGGCACGAAGGGGTCGTTGCGGGCGTTGAACACCAGCGTCGGCACCCGGATCGTGTGCAGCAGCGGTTTCGCCGAGGCTCGGCGCCAGTAGTCGTCGGCACCGGCGAAACCGTGCAGCGGCGCGGTGAAGACGTCGTCGAAGGCCCACAGCGTCGTCGCCCGCAGCAGGCGCTGGCGGTCGAACAGGCCCGGGTGCTGCTGCCACTTGGCGAGCGCACGCGGCTTCATCGTCTGCAGGAAGCGGCGCGCGTAGACGGCGCGGTTGAAGCCGCGGTCGATCGCGCGGCCGGCGGCCGCCAGGTCCAGCGGCGCCGAGACCGCGGCGACGGCGCAGGCGGTGGCGGCAGCCGCCTCGCCCTGCTCCTCGGCCCAGCGCAGCAGCGCGTTGCCGCCGAGCGAGACGCCGGCTGCCAGCAGCGGCCGGCGCTCGCGCGTGCGCAGCCGCTCCAGGATCCAGCCGACCTCCTCGAAGTCGCCCGAGTGGTAGGCGCGCGGCGCCAGGTTGGGCTCGCCCGAGCAGCCGCGGAAATGCGGCACCGTGAACGACCAGCCGGCGGCGCGCGCGGCGAGCGCGAAGGCGAGCGCGTAGCGGCTGGTCGACGAACTCTCCAGGCCGTGGAACAGCACCAGGCGCGGCGCGGCCGGATCGGCGGCGTCGAGGTGGTCGAGGTCGACGAAGTCGGCGTCGGGCGTGCTCCAGCGCTCGCGCCGGTACGGCGGCGCGTCGGCCTGGCGCGGCCGCGCGAACAGCGAGGGCCAGATCGTCTGCAGGTGGCCGCCGGGCAGCCAGGGCGGGGCGCGGTAGTCGTGCATCGCGACGGGGCCGGGGCCCGCAGCTTTCAGTGCAGCGTCGTCGGCACCGGTTCGGGTGCGGGGCGGTCGTCGGGGGCCGCCTGTGTCGCGTGGTGCGCCGCCAGGCGCCAGCCGAGCGCGGTCTTCAGGTAGACGTTGGTCGCCAGCACACGCAGCTCGCTGCGGCCGCGCGCGGTGTCGACCGCGATGCGTTCGACCAGGTGGTGCACGGCGCAGTCGGCGCGCTGCATGCGGTGCAGGGCCTCGGTCAGGATCGGCAGGCCGCCGTCGCCGAGCATGACCTCGTAGCTGGCGCGAATCGCCGCGACGCCGACGACCCGGCCGCCGCCGGGGTGAACGCAGAGCACGTCCTCGTCGTCGACCCACAGCGCCATCACGCGGCCCAGGTCGCCGGCGGCGAGGGCTTCGTAGAACGCGGCCTCGGCCTCGTCGGGTGTCTCGGCGACCGTCGGCGCGGCCGGCAGCTTGTTGCGTGCCATGCGCCTTCGGGTCAGCGGAAGACGACGCTCTTGTGGCCGTTGAGCAGCACCCGGCGCTCGACGTGCCAGCGCACCGCGCGTGCCAGCACGCGCGACTCGATGTCGCGGCCGACGGCGGTGAAGTCTTCGGCCGACAGCGTGTGGTCCACGCGTTCGACGTCCTGCTCGATGATCGGGCCTTCGTCCAGGTCGGCGGTGACGTAGTGCGCGGTCGCGCCGATCAGCTTGACGCCGCGCGCATGCGCCTGGAAGTACGGGCGCGCGCCCTTGAAGCTGGGCAGGAAGCTGTGGTGGATGTTGATCGCCCGGCCGCGCAGCACCTCGCAGAACTCGGGGCTCAGGATCTGCATGTAGCGCGCGAGCACGACGAGGTCGATGCGTTCGCGTTCGATGATGGCCTCGACCTCGCGCTCCTGGGCGCGTTTGGTTTCGGCGCTGCTGCCGCCGATCAGCGGCAGGTGCACGAAGGGGATGCCGTAGCTCTCGGCCAGGCCGACGAAGCTCGTGTGGTTGGAGACGATCGCCGGGATCTCCACCGGCAGCTGCCCGCTCTTCCAGCGGAACAGCAGGTCGTTCAGGCAGTGGCCGTGCTGGCTGACCATCAGCAGCAGACGCGGGCGGCGCGAGACGGCGTGGAAACGCACGTCCATCTGGTGCTGCTCGCGCGTGTGGGCGAACAGCCGGTCCAGCGTCTGCACGTCGGCCAGCTGATCCGGCGCCTCGAAGTGCACGCGCATGAAGAACAGCCCGGTGGCGTCGTCGCCGTCGAGGTCGCCGAACTGCTGCGAATCGATGATGTTGCAACCCGCCTGGTACAGCAGCCCGGAGACGGCGTAGACGATGCCCGTGGTGTCCCGGCACGACAGCGTGAGGACGAACTGGTTTTCAGCAGCCATGCGCCGATTGTAGGGACCGCCTTTGTTCGCCCCTTCGCGGCATCGTTCACGTGCATCCGGCAGTCCACTCCTCAAGCACGGCGAAAAGTGGTCGAATTGATACCGGATGTGCGTTTTTGCGATTTTCCATCTGACAGTCCGATGAAGCTGCGCTCGATCTCGCGCGGCTTCTTCGTGGCCGTGCTGCTCGCCCTGCTGGCCAACCTGCTGGTGTTCCGGCTGCTAGTCATGCCGGCCGAGGACGCGATGCGCCACGCCACCGACGACCGCGAACGTGCGCTCGGTTTCGTCCAGCAGATCGAGTACGAGAACGCGCTGCTCGCCGAGTTCGTGCAGGGTTTCACCGCGCGCCCCGACCGCCCCGGCGACCTGCGCTACCTGACGACCTACTACGAGCTGCTGGCCACGCGCGCCGGGCAGGCGGGCGCGCCGGAACCGGCCGACGCGACGATGTTCTGGCGCAACCGCGTGCTGCAGGGCGAACCGCGCGCGCCGCTGTCGGGCCCGCGCGTGCCGATGCTGCAGCACATGAGCGAGCTGGGTTTCAGCGCCGCCGAACTCGACTCGGCGGCGACGATGCTGGCGGCCGCCGGCCGGCTGCAGCAGGTCGAGAAGGTGGCCTTCGCCGCGACCCAGGGCCTGGTCGACGCCGGCAGCGGCGAGTTCGTCGACGACGGCGTGCCCGAACCCCAGTTCGCCTTCGACCTGGTGCGCTCGGCCGACTACGAGGTCCGGCGCCTGGAGCTGGCGGCCGCGGTCGGCGCGCTGCGCGAGCAGGTGCGCCAGCGCACCGACGCCGCGATCGCCGCCAGCCGCGGCGCGCTGCATGCCGGCATCCAGGCCGGCGTCGGCGTCAACGTCGCGATGGTGGCGATGTTCTATGCCGTCACGCTGATCCTGCGCCGGCGCGTGCTGCTGCCGATCAGCGAGATGAGCGCGGTGGCCGCGCGCATCAGCGGCGGCGACAACGCCGCGCGCACGCGCCTGGGCACACGCGGCGTCGACGAGCTGGTCGCGCTCGGCGCGGCGCTGGACGCGATGGCCAACCGCTTCGAGAGCGAGCTCGCCGCGCGCGAGCGTGCCGGCCGCGAGCTGCAGCTGGCACGCGACGAGGCCGACGAGGCGAACGAGGCCAAGTCGCGTTTCGTGCGCAACATGAGCCACGAGATGCGCACGCCGATGAACACCGTCGTGCTCGGCATGACGCACCTGGCGCTGCAGACCGACCTCACGCCCGAGCAGCGCGGCTACCTCGACAAGGCGCAGGCGGCCTCGCGCATGATGCTGGCGCTGGTCAACGACGTGCTCGACTTCTCCAAGATCGAGGCCGGGCGCATGACGATCGAGGCGGCGCGTTTCTCGGTCGAGGAGGTGGTCGGCCAGGCGATCGAGCTCGTGCGCCAGCCGGCGCAGGAAAAGGAGCTGGAGCTGCTGTGCGACTGGGCCGACCCGTCGCTGCTGGCCGACCGCGGCACGCTGCGCGGCGACGCGCTGCGCATCCAGCAGGTGCTGGTCAACCTGCTGTCGAACGCGGTGAAGTTCACGCCGCGCGGCCAGGTGCGGCTGACGGTGGACAGCGGCCCCGGCCCCGACGCCAGCCAGGTCGAGCTGCGCCTGGTGGTCGAGGACACCGGCATCGGCATGACGCCCGAGCAGGTGCAGGGCCTGTTCCGCGAGTTCATGCAGGCCGACGTCTCGACCACGCGCCACTTCGGCGGCACCGGGCTGGGGCTGGCGATCACACGCCGCCTGGTCGAGCTGATGCACGGCACGGTCGAGGCCAGCAGCCAGCCCGGCGTCGGCAGCCGCTTCCAGGTGCGCCTGCCGCTGCCGCGCGAGCGTGCGGCCGAGGCGTTGGGCGCGCCGCCGGAAGCGGCCACCGCGCGTGTGCTCGTCGTCGACGACCAGCAGGACACGCGGCTGGTGCTGCTGGGCCAGATGCACACGCTGGGCATCGGGGCCGCCGGCCGCATCGCCGGCGCCCGCGACGCCGCCCAGGCGCTGACGCTGGCCGAGGAGGCGGCGCAGGCCGGCCGTCCCTTCGACCGCGTGCTGCTGGACTGGGTGCTGCCCGACGCCGATGGCGCCGCGGTGCTCGAACGGCTGCAGGCGCTGCATGCGGGCACGCGGGTCGCGGTGATCTCGGCCTACGGCAGCGACGAGCTGCGCAGCCGCGTGCGCCGCCTCGGCGCCACCGACTTCATCGCCAAGCCGGTGCTGCCCGAGGACCTGCGGCGGCTGTTCCGCCCCGCCGATGCCGCGCCGCCACCGGTGCCCGCGGCCGGTGGCCTGGGCGGGCTGCGTGTGCTGCTGGTCGAGGACCACCCGCTGAACCAGGAGCTGGCGGCCGCGCTGCTGCGCCGCCGCGGCGCGACGGTGGAGCTGGCCGACAACGGGCTGGCGGCGATCGAGACCCTGAACGCCCGCGGCCCCGAGGCTTTCGACGTCGTGTTGATGGACGTGCAGATGCCGGTGCTCGACGGTCTGGAGGCGACGCGCCAGCTGCGCCGCGACCCGCGTTTCGACGCCTTGCCGGTGCTGGCGATGACGGCGCATGCGCTCGACGAAGAACGCGGCCGCTGCCGCAGCGCCGGCATGCAGGGCCACATCGCCAAACCGCTGGAGATCGGGGTGCTCGAAGCGGCGCTGGCGCCCTATTGCAAGGCGGAGAACGCGGCTCCGGCGCCGCCCGCCCCGGCACCGGCGTCGTTGCCGCCGCTGCCGACGCTGGACACCGCTCGCGCGCTGCGCCAGTTCGACGGCAACGTCGCGCTGTACCGGCGCACGCTGGCGGGGTTCGCGCGCCAGTACGGCGAGGGCATCGCCGGCTGGCACGACGATCTGCAGGCGCTGCGCTGGAGCGAGCTGCGCCGCGCCGCGCACACGCTGCAGGGGCTGGCCGGCACGATAGGCGCGGCGCGGCTGCGCGAGCACGCGCTGGCCCTCGAGCAGGCGGCAGCCGCGGCCGACGCCGCCGGCGCCGCGGCCGCGCTGCCGCCGCTGGCGGAGCTGCTGGCCGAGCTCGTCGCCGAGATCGACTCCGCGCTCGTCGCCCCGCCGCCGTGGCTGGCCGCGAT
>NZ_NRRU01000063.1 GCF_016583785.1 Rubrivivax gelatinosus
GGGAAGTACGCGGCGTCCAGCGCCAGCGCGTGCTCGAAGGCGGCGCGGGCACCGGGGCGGTCGCTGCCGGCGAGCAGCACGCGGCCGCGCATCAGCGAGGGCAGCGCGTCCTGGGGCCGTTTGGCTTCGAGCGCGGCGATGGCCTTGAGCGCCTTGGCGCGCTCACCGCGGCGCAGCTGCGAGGCGATCAGCGCCATGTCGGCGGTGATGCCGGTGTCGCGCGCGGCCAGCGCCTCGAGTTCGCCCAGGCCGGCGCCGCTGTCGCCGCGGCCGATCTTGCCGAGCGCGAGCGCGGTGCGCGCGCGCGGGTCGTCGGGTGCCAGCTTCGCCGCCTGGGCGAAAGCGGCGTCGGCCTGGCGCAGGTCGCCGTTCTGCAGGTGCGCCTGGCCGGCGAGCAGCAGGGTCTCGGCGCCGGCCTTGCCGCCGTCGAGCTCGGGTTCCAGCAGCGCCAGCGCCTTGTCGGCCTGGCCGGTGCGCAGATAGGTCTCGGCCAGCAGCCGCGTCGCCAGCGGCAGGCCCGGCGCCAGCTTGACGGCCTGTGCCAGCAGCGTCTCGGCCTGCGGCAGCGCCCGCAGCTGGTACTCGGTGGCGCCGGCCAGCTGCAGCAGCACGGCGTTGTTCGGCGTCGCCTGCAGCAGCGGCTGCGTCAGCCGGCGCGCGCCTTCGAAGTCGCCGCGCAGGTAGGCGATCTGGGCCTGCAGCAGCCGGGTGCCGGCGAGGTCGGGCAGCGTCTTGCTGAGCTGCTCGACGTGGGCCTGCGCCGCGGGCAGGTCGCCCGCCGCCAGCAACAGCCCGACGAGCGCCTGGTGCGCGGCCATCTGCTTCGGGTCAGCTTCGATCGCGCGCCGGTAGGCGGCCAGCGCCGCGTCGCGGTCGTGGCGGCCGTGCTGCAGCAGCTGGCCCTTCAGCACCCAGGCGTCGGCGCGGCCGGCGTCCTGGGCCGTGACCGCGTCGAGCAGGGCGATCGCGCCGTCCAGGTCCTGCTGCGCCGCCAGCATGCGCGCCTTCAGCAACTGGGCCGGCACGAAGCCGGCCTGCGCCTGCAGTGCCGCGGCGACGGCTTCCTGCGCCTTGGCGGGCTGGTCCAGCCGCAGGTAGGCCAGCGCCAGCGTCGTCGACAGGTCGGCGTCGGCGGCCGCGTCGCCGAGCCGGGTCGTGGCCCAGGTCTGCACGATGCGACGTTCCTCGCCGGCCGCGAGCAGCGAGCGCGCCAGCGGCGGCACGACGCGGGCCTCGGGCAGCTTCAGCTGGGCGGCCTTGCGCAGCTCGACGCTGGCGCCGGCGGCGTCGCCGCTGGCCAGCAGTGTCGTGCCCAGCAGCAGCCGGGCTTCGGCCAGATCGGGGTTCTTCTGGAGCGCGGCCTTCAGCGAGATCGTCGCCGACTTGCTGTCGTGCTGGGCCAGCGCCTGCTGCGCCGACGCGAGCAGTTCTTCTTCGGACGGGCCGCCACAGGCGGCCAGCAGCGCCGCGACGGCGATCGCGGCGACGGTACGGGTTCGGATCATGACAAGGTCTTGAGCAAGCGGCTGACTTCGGCCTGGCCGCTGAACTTGGTGCCCATCTTGGCCAGCGCCTGGAGCTCGCCGCGCGCGCCGTCCTTGTCGCCCGACAGGATCAGCAGGCGGGCGAGGCTGAGGCGGTAGTCCGGCACCTCGGGGGCCTTGGCGATGGCTTCGCGCTGGGTCTGCAGGGCACGCGGCATCTGCTTGTCGGCCGCCAGCGCCAGCGCCAGCGTGTCCAGCAGCGAGGCATTGCCCGGCGACAGCTGCAGCGCCCGCTCGGCGACGGCGACCGCCCCCGGCTTGCCCTGCTGCACCATCAGCCAGGCGATGTTGTTCTGCGCCAGCGCATCGTTCGGGCGCAGTGCCGCGACCTTACGGTAGCGCGCCTCGGCGGCGGCGAACTGGCGCTGCTCCAGCGCCACGCCCGCCAGGTGGTTCTGGAACTCGGCGTCGCGCGGATGCTCCTTTTCCCAGGCGGCGGCGAAGCGCTCGGCCTCGGCCTGGCGGCCGGCCAGCGTCGTCAACGCGTGCAGCCGCATCGCGACCAGTGTCGTGCGGCTGCGCTGCAGCGCGACGCGCGTCACGTCCAGCGCCGCAGCCCACTGCTTCTGGCCGGAGCGGATCTCGACTTCCATCAGCAGGCCCACCGCCTCCTTCGGGCGTTGCTTCTGCACCGTCCGGGCGATGGCGAGCGCGTCGTCGTAGCGTTTGTCCAGCACCGCGAGCTGCACCAGGCGCTGCTGCGCCGGCAGGTAGTCGGGCGTCTGCTTCAGCAGCCGCTGCAGCGTCTCGGTGGCCTTGTCACCGTTCTTGACGTTGAGGTAGGCGTCGGCCAGCCGCATCTGCGGCCCCGGCAACTCGGGCTGGGCGGCCGCGGCCTTGCCGAAGGAGGCCAGTGCCTGCTGCAGGTCGCCGGTGGCGAGCTGGGAGCGGCCGAGCGCGTCGAGCAGGCGCATGTCGTCGGGCAGCGCGGCGACGGCCTCGCTGGCCACCGTCAGCGCCGCCTTGCTGTCGCCCTGGCCCAGGTGGTGTTCGATGAGCAGCAGCCGGGGCGTGGCCTCGCCCGGGTTGGTCTTGACCGCGTTCGCCAGCAGCGCCGCGATCTCGGCCGGTTTTGCCCCCGCGCGCTGGCGCAGGTCGGCGACGGCGAGCAGCGCGCGGTAGTCGCGCGGGTCGCGTGCCAGCAGGGCCTCGAAGCGCTTGCGGGCATCCTCGGGCTTGTTCTCGGCGACGTCGATCGCGGCCAGGCCGGCGACGGCGGGGAAGTAGGCGGGGTCGAGCTCGGCCGCCTTCGCATAGGCGGCGCGGGCACCGGCGGCGTCGGCGCGCTGGCCGAGGATGCGGCCGCGCAGGAAGTAGGGCAGCGGCTCCTTCTCGAGCTTCTTCTGCAGCCGGTCGACCGCGGCGAGCGCGGCGTCGGGCTGCTGGCGCCGCAGCCGGGCGCTGATCAGCGCCAGGTCGGCGTAGGTGCCCGGGTCATGCGTGGCGATGTCCTCGAGCTTGGCGAAGCCCTCGTCGACGTGGCCCTTGGAGATCTCGGTCAGCGCAAGCGCGGTCGAGACCTTGGGGTTCTTCGGGTCCAGCGTCGCCGCACGCGTGAAGTAGCGTTCTGCCAGTGCCGCTTCGCCGTTCTGCAGATGGGCCTCGGCCGCCAGCGCCAGCGTCGCGGCGTCGGGCCGGGGCATGTCCAGCAGCGGCTTGAGCGCCGCCAGCGCCTTGGCCGGCTGGCCCGAGCGCAGCTGCGACTGCGCCAGTAGCCGGCGCGCCGTCACCAGCTCGGGCTCCTGCTGGATGGCCCGGTTCAGGTAGGTCTCGGCGAGCAGCAGCCGGCCGTCGCGCAGCTCGATGGCGCCGGCCAGCTGCAGCAGGCGCACGCTGGTCGGCGCCATCTTGAGCAACTGCTGCACGCTGTCGCGCGCCTGCTTGACGTCGTTGTCCAGCAGCGCCACCTGGGCGCCGTAGTAGCGCGTGTCGGGATGCTGCGGCAGCACCTGCTTCATCGACGTGACCAGCGCCCGCATGCCGGCGACGTCGCCCTTCTCGAGCAGCAGCGGCACCAGCGCCGCGTAGGAGGGCAGGTGGCGCGGCTCGACCTTCAGCGCCTGGCGGTAGGCGCCACCGGCGCCCTCGTTGTCGCCCAGGCCCCAGCGCAGCACGTTGCCCTTGAAGAGCCAGGCGTTCGCGTTCTTCGGGTCGTCGGCGAGGATGCCGTCCAGGCGCGCGAGCGTCTGCGCCGGCTTCTCGTTGCGCGCCTGCAGCCGCGCTTCCTGCAGCCGGGCGGCAATGTTCTTCGGGTTCAACCGCAAGGCCTGGTCGACCGCGGCCTGGCTGCGCTCGGCCTGCCCCTGCGCGGCGAAGGCCAGCGCCACCTGTGCCTTCAGTTCGGCGGCGGCGACCGGGTCCGGCAGCTCGACACGCGCGTACAGGTCGCCGACCTGCTTGGCTTCGCCGCGCGCCAGCATCACCTTGGCGAGCAGCGGCAGCACCAGGCTGTCCTGAAAGCGCAGGTCGTGTGCCTTGCCCAGCTCGATCTCGGCGGAGGCGACGTCGCCGCTCTCCATCAGCGTCTTGCCCAGCAGGTAGCGCGCCTCGCCCGACTGCGGGTCCTGCTGCAGCGCCGACTTCAGCTCGATGATGGCCGAGCCGCGGTCGTTGGCCGCCAGATGGGTCTTGGCCGCGGCGATGCCTTCGCCTTCGGACTTGCGCCCGCAGCCGGCCACCGTCGCGAGCGCCGCGGCGATGGCGGCCGCGATCGCGATGCGCTGGAAGTGAAGTCTCACGCTGTCCCCCTGTTGCCGGCCGTTCATTTGATGGCCAGTCGGTGCATCAAATCGTAGAGCGTCGGGCGGCTGATGCCGAGCAGCTCCGAAGCCTTGACGATGTTGTTGTTCGTGCGCGCGAGCGCGGCGATCACGGTCTGGCGTTCGGCCGCCTCGCGTGCCGCGCGCAGGTCGAACTCGGTGCTCGCCGCCGCACCTTCGCGTGCCGGCGCCTGCAGGCCCATGTCCGGGGCCGTGACGCGGGTGCCGTCGGCCATGATCGAGGCGCGCTTGACGACGTTGAGCAGCTCGCGCACGTTGCCCGGCCAGGGGTGGGCGTCTATGGCCTGCAGCGCGTCCTCGCTGAAGACGAGCGCACCGCGGCGCTGCTCCTGCGCGAAGCGGCGCAGGAAGGCATGCGCCAGCAGCACCGCGTCGCCCTGGCGCGTGCGCAGCGGCGGGATCTTCACCTCGATCTCGGCGAGCCGGTAGTAGAGGTCCTCGCGGAAGCGCCCGTCGGCGATCAGCGTCTGCAGGTTCTGGTGCGTCGCGCCGACGACGCGCACGTCGACCGCGATCTCCTGGCGCCCGCCCAGGCGTTCGATCTTGCGTTCCTGCAGGAAGCGCAGCAGCTTGGCCTGCAGCGCCGCCGGCAGGTCGCCGATCTCGTCGAGCATCAGCGTGCCGCCGTTGGCGGTCTCGATCTTGCCGGGCGTCGTCTTGGCCGCGCCCGTGAAGGCGCCCTTCTCGTAGCCGAAGAGCTCGCTCTCGAGCAGGGTCTCGGGGATCGCCGCGCAGTTGATGGCGACGAAGCGCCCGCTGCGCCGCGAGGCCTGGTGCAGGCCCTGGGCCAGCACCTCCTTGCCGGTGCCGCTCTCGCCCAGCAGCAGCACGGTGGCGCCGCTGGTGGCGACACGCTCGACCATGCGCGAGATGCGCAGCATCTCCGGGTCACGCGTCATCAGCCCGGCGAGTGCGTCGGGCTGCTGCAGCGCCTGCAGGCGGCGGTTCTCGGCCTGCAGCTCGGCCAGGCGCATCGCACGCTCGATCGTCAGGCCCAGCACCTCGGGGTCGAAGGGCTTGGCCAGGAAGTCGTAGGCGCCCAGCGCGACCGCACGCAGCGCGTTGGCCTGGTCGTTCTGGCCGGTGAGCACGATCACCTTGGCGTGCGGGTCCAGGTCCAGCAGCTGCTCGAGCAGCCGGAAGCCCTCGGACACCGAGTCGGGGTCGGGCGGCAGGCCCAGGTCCATCGTCACGACCGAGGGCTGGACGCGGCGGAACTGCAGGATCGCGGCTTCGCGGTCGGCGGCGGTGGCGCAGTCGTAGCGGTCCAGCGACCACTTGATCTGCTTCTGCAGCGCGAGGTCGTCCTCGACGATCAGCACGCGGCCGGCGTTGTCTGGGTTCAGGCTCATGCGGACATCCGGAGGTCGGAAGAAGCGTGGGTCTCGAACAGCGGCATCAGCAGCGTGATGACGGTGCCTTCGCCGACGCGGCTGGCGACGTCGATGCTGCCGCCGAGTTCGCGCAGGTACTGGAAGCTCTCGTAGGAGCCTATGCCCATGCCGCTCGCCTTGGTGCTGCTGAACGGGCGGAAGAGCTTGTTGCGCACGAAGTCCTCGCTCATGCCGCAGCCGGTGTCGCCGACCTCGATGCGCACCTGGCCGCCGTGGCGCGCCGCGTGCACCCAGACGCGGCCTTCGGGCGGCGTGGCGTCGAGCGCGTTGTGCACCAGATGGCCGAGCACGCGCTCGAGCCGTTCCTCGTGGCCGCGCGTGGCCAGGCCCTCGGTGCAGTCGGCCTCGATCGTGCGCCCGGCGCTGCGGGCGGTGGCGGCGATGCGGCGCACGATGGCGGCGATCTCGACGCCGCGCGCGCCGCCCGGCGGCGTCGCGCCTTCACGCAACTGCAGCATCAGGCGGCGCATCTTCTCGAGCGAGCTCTCGACCGTCATCAGCATGTCCTGCTGGAACTCCGGGTTGGCGTGCAGTCGCTGGGCATTCTTCATCATCAGCGACAGCTGGGTGACGATGTTCTTCAAGTCGTGCACGACGAAGGCCGACATGCGGTTGAAGGCTTCGAACTTGCGGGCTTCGAGCAGGGCCTCGGTTGCCTGCATCTGCGCCAGGATGCCGGCGGCCTGGCGCGCGGCGGTCTTCAGCAGGTCGCGCACCTCCCAGTTCAGCTCCAGCCGCGTGCGCGGCCGTCCGAGCGTGACGAAACCCAGCAGCTCGCCGGCCACCGGCAGCGGCACGACGAGCCAGGTGTCGCCGCCGGTCGGCAGCCAGGACGGCAGCACCAGGCTGCCGTAGCGCCGCGGCGAGTCGCGGAACTCGTCGAGGTCGACCACCCAGCCGGGTTCGGCGAGGAAGCCGACCAGCGCCGAGTCGGCGCTCTCGCCGGCCTCGACCTCGGGCACGTTCCAGCGTGCCGCCTGGCGGTAGACGCCGTCGGCGCCGCCGCGCAGCCACAGGCTGCCGGAGGGCGACTCGACCATGTTCGCCAGGCCGCGCACGACCAGGCCGCCGATCTCCTGCGGCGAGCCGCGCGAGGACAGCATCGCGGTGAAGCGCAGCCATTCCTCGCGGTAGTCGTAGCGGTAGCTGAAGAAGTGCTTGCCGACGAAGACACGCAGCCGCGCGCGCGCCGCGCCCGACAGCACCAGCAGCGCCAGCCCCAGCACGCCGGCGGCGGCGAGCACGATCTGCAGGCCGCGGCCCCAGTCGCCGCCGAAGTCGCGCACCCAGTAGCCGAGGCCGGCCATCACCAGCAGGTAGGCTCCGACCAGGATCAGCGTCGCCGAGTAGAAAGCCGCCGAGCGCGAGACCTGCAGGCCGCGTATCCAGTCGCGCCGGCGCCGCGCCGCCACCAGCAGCCAGGGCATCGCCAGCGCGACGACCAGGCCGCGCACGCCCAGCGCGTCGGCATCCAGGCGGCCGAAGAGCACGCCCTCGGCGTAGACGTAGAGGTCGAAGGCGAACAGCAGCGCCAGCCCCAGGCACACCGGCTTGGCGTTCCAGCGCGAGTCCTCGGGCAGGTTGCGGAAGATCTGCTCGACGAGCACCAGCCCGACGACGGCGATCAGCAGCCAGCCGCCGAACAGCAGCCGCAGCAGCGCCGCGGGCTCGCGCGCCAGGCCGATGCCGACCAGGGTGCACAGCGTGATGAGCAGCGCCAGGCCGGCGGCGCTGCGCAAGGGGCGCAGCGCCGGGTCGGCCGTGTCGCGGCCGGCGGGCTCCAGCAGCGCGAGCATGAAGCGCAGCCACAGGCCCAGGCGCAGCAGGTCAAGCAGCGCCGCAGCGTAGCCGCCGGCCAGCGTCGGATGGGCGGCCTGCCAGAACGACGCCAGCGCCCAGACCACGGTGGCCACGAGCGCGGCGAGGAAGTTCTGGGCGCTGCGGCCGTGCTGCTGGCGCCACTCGGCGCCGCGTGCGAGCGACAGCACGAAGCCGGCGTGGACCAGCGCCGCGAGCGCGAAACCGAGCAGGGCGAGTTCGGCCTCGGGGCGTTCCATGGTTCAGGCTGCGCCGGCGGGCGCTCCGTGGACGGAGCGGAGGATTCTAGGAGCCCCGCCGGAGGGTCAGCGCGCCCCCTTGCCCGTCAGCACGACGCCGACCGTCTCGAACAGCACGACGAGGTCGAGGAACAGCGAGTGGTTCTTCACGTAGTAGAGGTCGTACTGCAGCTTCTGCTGCGAGTCCTCGACGGTGGACCCGTACTGGTAGCGCACCTGGGCCCAGCCGGTGACACCGGGCTTGACGCTGTGGCGCACGGCGAAGAACGGGATCTCGCGCGTCAGCTGCTCGACGAAGAAGGGCCGCTCCGGCCGCGGGCCGACCAGGCTCATCTGGCCCTTGAGCACGTTGAAGAGCTGGGGCAGCTCGTCGAT
Organism: Rubrivivax gelatinosus; assembly: GCF_016583785.1. Lineage (GTDB taxonomy): Bacteria > Pseudomonadota > Gammaproteobacteria > Burkholderiales > Burkholderiaceae_C > Rubrivivax > Rubrivivax gelatinosus_B. The sequence goes on from NZ_NRRU01000063.1 coordinate 8,151, forward strand.
GCGCAGCAGCCGGATGATGTGACCGACGCGCGTCACGCGGTCGTCCTGGGCCGTCGCCCAGCGCGGCTTGCCGTCCTTCTCGGCGTCGGTGCGCATGCTGCGGAACTTGGTCACCATGAAGCTGGTGCCGCCCAGGCCGACACGCTCCTGGCGGTAGAACACCGGGCCGCGGCTGTCGAGCTTGATCGCGAGCGTGGCCAGCAACATGATCGGCGCGGCCAGCACGATCAGCAGCAGGCTGAAGACGATGTCCGACAGGCGCTTGATCGCGGTGCGCAGCGCGCCCTGGTTGAAACCTTCGCCGAAGACCAGCCAGCCGGCGTTGACGAAGTCGATGCGGATCTGGCCCAGGCGCTTCTCGAAGTGCGTCGACAGGTCGTAGACCTTGACGCCGAAGAGCTTGCAGTCGAGCAGTTGGCGCAGCGGCATGCTGCCGGCGCGGCGCTCGGTCAGCGCGACGACGATCTCGTCGACGTCGAGTTCCTTGGCCGTCGTCGTGAGCGAATGCTCGCAGTGCAAGATCTGCTCTGCCGGCACCGCCGCTTCCTTCTCGTTGGGGCCGGGCACGAAGCCGACGATCTCGACGTTCGGGTCGGACGCGATCAGGGTCTGGCCGACGATCTGCGCCGCGGTGCCGGTGCCGAAGATGAGCACGCGCATGCGGTCGTGGTCGCGCGCGCCCCAGTGGGTGACGTAGACGCGGCGGGCGACGACGGCTGCGACGCCGGCCATCGCCGCGACCTGTACCACGTGCCGGTCGGGCATCGCCGCCGGCAGCAGGCCGAAGGTCAGCCAGGCCAGCGGCAGCGCGATCACGAGCATCGCGACGGCGCGGGCGCAGGTCTGCACCGGGGTCAGATTGGGGCCGCGCTGGTAGATGCCGGTGGCGGCGCTGATGACGACCATGCCGGCGGCCAGCGACAGCACGTGCGGCCCGGCGACCGACAGCAGCTCGGGCGCATGGCCGAAGGGCACGAAGAAAACCGCCACGAGCATCAGCACCAGCAGGGCGCAGTCCGAGGACACCTGCAGCAGTGTTTGGCGATGCACGTAGTGGTTGAAGATGCGGATCATGGTCGCTTCCGGGTGACGGTTCCGTGGCGACGGCCCCTCGCCCGGGGGCGGGGCGGTGATGCCGACAGACCGGTCTTGGCGCCGGGCAGGGTGTTTGTAGCGGTTGCAAGCAGGCGTGACCTGTGCGGTCACTGTAGGGATCGGCCTGATGCAGCCACAACCCCCGGCTCGCGGGATCGGCGCCCCTAGCGCGCCGTAGGGGGATAAACCGTGACTTCGGTCATGAACCGACCATCTTTCCCGGTTCCTGATGGTTCGGCGTCACGAACACGGGGTTCCGTCACCGTGCGGCCGTCGCTTCGTGGGGCGACAAAAACAAAACGGGGGGCCGAAGCCCCCCGTTTTTGAACTCAGATCGTCGATCAGCTGCGGCGGCGACGCGAAGCCGCGAAGCCGGCGGTGCCCAGCGCCAGGCCGACCAGAGCCAGGGTGCCCGGTTCCGGCACGCCGTTGACGGCGGAGTTGAAGTCGGTCTGGGCGACGAAGTCCGGGCCTTCGATCGGGCCGGAGCCGCCGTTGGTGCCGCCGACCACCGGCGTGTAACCGCCGGAGCCGCCGTTCGCGGAGTACAGGCCGTCGACGTGCGTGGTATCGCAGGTCGAGTTGTTGCTGCTGCCGATGGCGCCCGCGTTGGTCGTTGTGTTGAAGCAGTCGGACGGGTTGGCGCCGCGGAACGGCAGGCCGATCGAGATGTTCTCGTAGTCGATCACGAAGCCTTCCAGCGTCGACTTGAAGAAGTCGCCGTCCAGTTCGATGTCGCCGGTGCCCGCTTTCACGGATTCCTGGCTGCCGATGCCGCTGATCGTCAGCTGGCCGTCGTAGTCGTTGCCGTCGCTGGACTGGTCCAGCGCGATCTGCGTGCTGCTCGTGATCATGAACAGGCCGGTGCTGTCGATCCCGACGCCGGTCAGCTTGGCGATCAGCAGGCCGTCGTTGAAGCCCGAACCGGTCAGGTCATCAGCGTCCGGGGTGGTGTCGTAGTAGATCTCGAGCCAGCCGGCGCCGGTCGTGGCAAAGGTCGCCATCGTGGCCGTGGCGTTCACCGAGGTCACCTTCTCGGTGTAGCCGGCGACCATCGTGATCTCGGCCTTGTCGGTGAAGGCGCTCGGCAGCGAGGTCGAGGTGCCGCCGTTGGCCAGCGTGTAGCCGGTCAGCTTGGCGTGCGTGTAGACCTGGAATTGGGTGCTCGAACCGGTGGCGCCGCCGGCGAACGCGGCGATGGCGGCATTCGCGCCTTGCGCCAGGAAGCTGGTCTGCGACCAGTCGAGCGCGGTGACTTCGACCGCGGGGACGCCGCCGGCGCCGTCGAGGTCCAGGATCAGGCCGGCGTGGGCAGGGCCGGCGATGGCGAATGCACTGCTGATCAGTGCGCCCAGGATGCTTTTGCGCATTCGGACTCCTTGAGGTTCGTTGCAGGTCTGGGCGGCGTGCCCTGCCTTGTAATCAGGAAAAGCAACCGCTGTGCCACGCCGCGCAAGTCCTTGTCGCGGAAGAAGAAAGTGCGGATTTACGAAGGCTGGCCGAGGGCGGGTGTAAAGGCGCCCGACAGCCCCGCCGGCCCTCAGTCCAGCGCGCGATCGATGCGCTCGGCTACTCGCAGCGCGTTGGCCGCGATCGTCAGGCTGGGGTTGGTGCCGCCGCTGGACGGGAAGAACGAGCTGTCGACGACGTAGGCGTTGTCGAGTTCGTGCACGCGGTTGTCGCGGTCGAGCACGCTGCGGCGCGGGTCGTCGCCGAAGCGGCAGGTGCCGCAGACGTGGGCGATGCGCTGGTTGTTCGCCACCTGATCCAGACGGCGCCAGGCGCGGCCGCGCAGCGTGCGCTCCAGATGCTCACGCAGCCGGCGCATGCGCTCGTGCGCCTCGGCGCGCAGCCGGTACTCGAGCACGATGCGCCCGGGGCCGTCGGCGTGCGGCGCGACGCGGTTGTCGCGGTAGGGCAGGTCCTCGGCAATCGTCGCCAGTGTGATCCAGCCCTGCGAGATGTCGTTCAGCACCGGCTTCATCAGCGGCCGCGCCAGTGCCAGCGCCGGCGCCGCCCAGCCCCAGCGCGAGGCGCGCAGGTCGCTCGCGAGCGAGCCGAACAGCATCGGTGCCGGCGGCAGCCGGCCGAAGGACTGCAGCGTGCCCAGCTTGCGGTCGCCGTCGACGTAGAAGTCGTTGCAGGCCATCTCCTTGCGCCGGTTGTCGAAGCCGCCGGCCGCGCCGCGCGGGCGCACCAGGTAGACGTCGATCAGATGGCGCATCAGGTTGCGGCCGACGAGCCCCGAGCCGTTGCCCAGCCCGGCGCCGCCGGCCGAGCGCAGCAGGATCAGCGGCGACTGCAGCGCGCCGGCGGCGAGCACGACGCTGCGCGCGCGCAGTTCGAGCACGCGGCCGCGCTGCAGGCAGCGCACGCCGGTCGCACGGCGGCCGTCGGCCAGCGCTTCGAGCACGCGGCAGCCGCTCAGCAGCGCCGCGCCGTGTTCGCGCAGCGCCGGCTCCAGGCAGGCGTTGCCGGCTTCGCGTTTGCAGCCGCTGCTGCAGAGGAAACCCTGGCAGGCGCCGCAGCCGGGGCGGTAGTCGCAGGCGCTGGGCAGGCGGTACGGGTGCAGGCCGCGGCTGGCCAGGAAGGCCGCGAACTCGGCTCCGGCCGGCGACAGCGGCGGCGGCTCGGGCAGTTGCGGCGGGTGCTCGGCCAGCGGGTCGGCGTCGCCGCGAACGCCGTACAGCGCCTCGGCGCGGGCGTAGAAAGGCAGCAGTTCGGCGTGCGACACCGGCCAGCGCTCGACGATCTCGGCGTCGGTGGCCGCGCCGCCGAAACGCCCGGGCTCGAAGTCGGCCGGCAGGAAACGCTCCATCGCCATGCCGTAGAGCGCGCTCGAGCCGCCCGGCCCGTGGCCGATGAAGGGCACGAAGCTGTGCTCGCGCGCGCCGCTGCGGTCGACGATGGTGTCGGCGCAGCGGCCGGCGGCGGCCAGCCGCGCGGCGTCGGCAGGGCCGAGCGAGCGACCGTCGCCGCCGTCGGCGAGTTCGGCGTATTCGCCGCGCTGCGGCCTGCCGCCGAGGTCGCCGAGCTCGCAGAACAGCACCTGGCGCCCGGCGCGCGCGAGCGCGTGGCCCAGCGTCGCGCCGCCGATGCCGGTGCCGACGACGATGACGTCCCAGTGGCGGAGCAGGCCCTCGGGGTCGGGGTCGGTGGCAGACGTCATCGGCGGGCCTCCGGTGCCGGTGCGAGGCCGGTGGCCTCGTCGACGAAACGCACGAAACGGGCGCGGAAATCGGTCGTGCCGAGGCGCCGCAGCGTCTCGCGCCCGGCGCCGTCGGCACGTGCCAGCAGCGCGGCCGCCGCGGCGCGCACGCGCCCGGCGTCGACGCGGTCGGCGCGCAGCGCCAGGCCGGCGCCGGCGGCCTGCAGGCCGCGCATGTTCAGCATCTGGTCCATGTTGCTGCAGATGCCGAGCACCGGCGTGCCGGCGGCCAGCGCCTGCTGCGAGGTCGGGCTGCCGCCGTTGCAGACGACGAGCCCGGCGCGCGCGGCCGCGGCCTCTCCCGGCAGGTAGTCGGCGCTGCGCAGCCACGGCCGTGGCCGCGGCGCGGCCTGGCCGGCGCTCGCCACCATCACCTGGACGCCCAGAGGCTCGAGCGCGTCGAGCACGACCTCGAGCGCGTGACGGTCGCCCGAGCTGCCCATCGTCACGTAGACCGCGGGCCTGTCGCCCTGCGGCTCGTGCCACCAGGCCGGCGGCGCGACCGGCGGCGACCACAGCACCGGCCCGAGGTGCCGGTGCGTCGCCGGCGCGCCGGGCAGCGGGAACAGTGCCGGCGAGTCGGCGTAGAGCACCTCGTCGGCATCGGTGTAGATGCGCCGCAGATCCGGGCCCAGCGGTGCCAGCCCGTGCGCGGCCCGCAGCGCGTTCAGCGGCCGGCAGTGCGGCGCCAGCAGCAGCGGCTGCAGCAGGTCGAAGCCGGCCTGGGCCAGTGCCAGCGGCGCGTACCGGGTCCAGCCCAGCACCGGCACCGGAAGCCGGCGCTGCGGGCTGTACGGGCTCCAGTAGGCGTTGCAGATCGCGGCGTAGCGCACGCCGGCCAGGCGCGCGCTGACCGACAGCGAGAGCCTGAAGTCGCCGACGACGAGGTCCGGCCGCCAGCGCTCGAACAGCGCCAGGTCGGCCTGCACCGCCGCTTCCAGTTCGGCCACGGTGAACAGCGGCGCGCCGCGCAGCAACCGCGCAGCGAAACCTGCCGGATCGCTGGCGGCCGCCAGCGGCAGCCAGCGGTCGGTGTCGGCACCGAGAAAGCGGCGTGCGTGTTCCGGGCAGGCCAGCGCGCAGTCGACGCGGGCGGCATCCAGCGCCGCCATCAGCGCCGCCGGCCGTGCCAGGTGCGCCAGCGTCGCCGCCTCGGCGACGAAGAGCACACGCGGCCGGCGCGCGCCGGCGGGGGCGCGCGCGTGCGCTTCGGCCTGCGCCATCGCCCCCGGGCTCAGAAGTAGACCGTCGCCAGCACGGCGGCGGAGTCGCGGATCTGCGGCATGCCGAACTCCGAGCCCGCGTCGCCGCGCTGGTTCTGCAGCTGCAGCGCCAGGTCCAGCCGGTCCATGCGGTAGCGCAGCTCGATCCAGGCCATGCGGCTGCGGTCGCTGCGGTTGAACTTGGCGAGCGCGGTGAGCTCGAGGTTCTTCACGAACAGGTCGCGCTGCACCGCGTACAGAAGCCAGGCGCTGCGTGCGGCGTTGTCCTGCAGCGCAGTGGCGGCGGTGTAGTACGCGGCGGCTGCGGCCGGGTTCGTGGCCAGCTGCTTCCAGCCTTCGCGGTCGAGCGCGGCGCCGTTGTACTGGTACTCGCCGGTCAGCGAGAGCTTGCCCACGGTGGTGTAGGTCAGGCCGACGGCGGCGCGGTGGTGGCTGCGGTCCTCGCCGTCCAGGCCCAGCGCCTGGTCGAGCAGCTCGGGGTCGCGGCTCCAGGACCACTCCGCATGGCCGACCATGGCCTGCGACAGCAGCGCCGTCGTGTTCGCGCCCAGGCGCGTGGACTCGCCGTCGCCGGCGTGCACCAGCCAGCGCGCGCTCCAGCTGTCCGAGAAGCGCGTGCCGAGCACGAGCTGGCCGCGGTCGCGGTTGTTGGTCGAGCCCAGGTCGGCGCTGAAGCGGTGGCTGCTGGCCTCGTCCTCGAGCTTGGGCGAGAACGCCGCTTCGACGGTGACGTCGCGCCACAGGTGCTGGCCGCGCAGCATCACGCTGCCCAGGCGGTTCTCGCGCAGCGTGAACGGGTTGACCGTCGTGATCGTGCGCAGCGCCTGGTCGCGGAAGAAGTCGCTCGGGTTGTAGCCGTAGCCCGGGCCTTCGCGCAGGTTGATGCGGCCGAACTCGAGCGCGCTCGCCGCGCCTTCGCCCTGCCAGCCGAGGTAGGCCTCGCGCAGGCTGAACACCGGGTTGGAGATGCGCTCGTCCGACGGGCGCGTCGCGTCCAGGCGCAGCGACAGCACCGACTGCAGCGACTCGCCCCAGCGGGTGCCCTGGCGCCAGTCCAGCGAGGCCCGGCCGATCGAGCGCGAGCCCAGGCCGTAGCGCTGGTCGGCGCGGCCGGCGGCGGCCTCGACGAAGAGCTTGCTGTCGCCCGGCGCCGTGGCGGCGGCCTCGGGTCCGGCCTCGAGCGCCAGTGCGTCGAGGTCGTCGGCGGCCAGCGCCGGGACGGTGCAGAACAGGCCGGCGGCCAGCGCCAGCGGGGTCAGGGTGCGGTGCAGGGTGCGGGCGGGCAACAAGATCACTCCGGTTGGAAGCGGGGCAGGTAGTCGCGCTGGAACCAGCTCTCGGGCAGGTTCTTCTCGGTGTAGCCGGTGAGCCGCATCAGCGTCACCGAGGCCGGGTTCAGGCCGTCGATGATGACGAGTTCGGTCGGCCGCTCGGTGCCCAGCTCGCGCGCGTAGCGGCGGTAGTAGACGGTCTTCAGCAGCCGGCCCGACTCGGCGAAGAAGCGGCCCTTGATTGGTTGGTCGTTGTCGGTGGCGACCCAGAACTCGATGCGCGCGTAGGTCGCGTCGGGCACCGCGGCGGCCAGCTCCAGCTGCCAGGCGCGGCGCGTCTTGCGGTCGCCGTCCTGCACGTCTTCCTCGCCCTTGAGCGTGGCCTTGTAGTCGCGCGCCAGGTTGACGGTGACGACGTCGCCGTTGGACGCCTGTCCGAGCAGCCGCTGCTGCGGCGACAGGCGCACGCTGGCCTTGGTCGACGGGTCGTAGAACCACAGGTCCTGGCCGTTCTTCAGCATCAGCTTGCCGGTGTCGCGCGCCGGGGCCGTGAAACGCACGAGGGTCGCGAACTGCGCGTCCTGCGACAGCGTGCGCGAATAGGTGACCATCGTGCTCGAGTCGGCACGTTTGCCGTCCTGGAACTCGGTCAGCGCGACGTTGACAGCGAATGGCCGCCCCGGGTTGCGCACCGCGTCGCTGGCGGCGAGGATGCGCTGGGCGTCGGGCGCGGCGGCCGCGGCGCCGGCGGCGATCAGGGCCGCCGCGGCGAGCCAGGTTCTGCGTTTCATCAGGTTCCTCCTGCGGTCAGACATGGCGCAGGGCATCGACGATGACCAGCCGCGACGCGCGCCGCGCCGGCCACCAGGCCGAGCCCGCGGCGATCAGGATCAGCCCCAGCGTCGTGCCGACGATGGTCGTGGTTTCGCCCCAGACCAGCAGCAGCAGCGGCAGCTTCTCGCCGCTGCCCGGTGGCACCCAGGTCAGGCCGAGCTGGTTCAACACCGCCGAGAAGGCGAGCGCGAAAACCGCGCCGGCCACCGTGCCCGCGACCCCAAGGATCATGCCCTCGAGCACGAACATGCGCTGCACGCCGCGCTGGCGCAGCCCCATCGCGCGGATCGTGCCGATCTCGACCGTGCGCTCCATCACCGCGGTGCTCATCGTGTTGCCCACGGTGAAGAGCACGATCGAGCCGATGAGCACGAAGATGAAGCCGAAGATCGTGTCGAACATCTTCACCGTCTGCACGAAGAAGGGGTTGAGCTCGCGGAAGTCCAGCACCGCCAGCGGCTGGCCCGGGGCGCGCTCCTTCAGCAGCGCCTCGAGACGGGCGCGCGCGGCCTCGATCTGGCCGCTGTGCCGCAGCTGCACCGTGATCGCGGTCGCCTTGGGCGCCTCGCGGCCGTAGATCAGCCGCTGCGCCTGCGGCAGATGCATCATCAGGTAGACCTCGTCGAGCTCCTTGAAGCCCTGCAGCTCGGCGCGCATGACCTCCAGCGCGATGACGTTGGGCGCGCCGCCGGGGCTGGTCGCCAGCACCTCGATGCGCGGGCCGCCGCCGCGGCTGCCGGCCGGCCCGGCCGGGGCTTCGCCGGCGGCGAGCGCGGCGATGTCGTCGGGCAGGGCCTCGCCGGCGGGCTGCTCGGTCACGCTGGGCTGCGGGCAGTCGGCGACGCCCAGCGCCTCGCACAGCATCAGCACGCGCGCCACGCCCTGGCCGACGAGCGCGGCGTCGGCCGGCGCGCCGGCGAGCGCGAACGGCGGCGCGGTCTGCCGCAGGTCGAACTCGTTCCATTCGCGCATGCGGTTCTGGTCGACGGCGACGACGCCGGTGCCCAGCACCGTGCGCGAGACGCCGGCGGCAAAGTTGCTGGCGATGCCGCCGAACTGCAGCGTCGGCGTGACGACGGTGACCATGGCGCCGAGTTCCGGGTCGCGCCGGATCGTGTCGATGATCGCCTCGTAGCCGGCGATCGAGTACTTGGTCGGGTTGCCGCTGCCGTAGAGGAAGAGGTCGCGGTGCTGGATCTGCAGGTGGCCGCCGCCGCGCACGTAGGCGGTGTGCATCGTGTATTCGATGTTCTTGCGGTAGCCGCCGAACAGCAGGATCGCCGCGCTGCCGATCGCCAGCGCGATGAAGGTGGCGAAGGACCGCCTGCGGTTGCGCAGCAGGTTGCGCACGGCCAGCAGCAGGTCGATCACCGTGCGTCTCCCGCGGCGTGCGTGCTGTCGGCGCTGCCTTCGTCCAGGTCCAGCGCCGGCCGCGCCGGCGTCGGCCGGCGGCGGATGGCGCGGATCTCGCCGTCCTTCAGGTAGACGGTGTCGTCGGCGGCGCCGATCACGGCGCGGTCGTGCGACGAGAACAGGAAGGAGATGCCGTAGCGCTGCTGCATGCCGCGCATCAGCTGCAGGATCTCGGCGCCGGTGCGGCTGTCGAGGTTGGCGGTGGGTTCGTCGGCGATCACGAGCCGCGGCTTGAGCGCGAGCGCGCGCGCGATCGCCACACGCTGGCGCTGGCCGCCCGAGAGCTGCCCCGGCCGGTTGTTGGCCCGGTCGGACAGCCCGACGGCTTTCAGCAGCCGGCGCACGCGCTCGGCGCGCCGGGCCGGCGGCAGCTGCGCCAGCAGCATCGGGTACTCGATGTTCTCCCAGGCGCTCAGCACCGGCAGCAAGTTGAAGTTCTGGAAGATGAAGCCGATGTGGCGCGAGCGGAAGGCCGCCAGGTCGTCGTCGGACATCGGCCCGATGTCCTGGCCGGCGACCATCACCTGGCCCTGGTCGGGGCGGTCTATGCAGCCGATCAGGTTCAGCAGCGTCGTCTTGCCGCTGCCCGAGGGCCCGAGCACGACGGTGAACTGTGCCGGCCGCACCAGCAGGTCGACGTTCTTCAGCACCGGCACGTCGACGTCGTCCAGGCGGTAGCCCTTGACGACGCCGCTGAGCACGGCCACGGGTTGTTCGTTCGTGTCGTCGCTCATCTGTGGGTGTCCGGGGAGGAGACGAACAGCGTCTCCAGGCGCCGGCGCAGCGAGCGCGAGCGCGCCTGGGCGCCCAGGCCGACGCGGCCGACGAAGACGCCGCGCGCCAGCGCGTCGGCGCCGGCGATGCGTTCGAAACCGGTGGCGACCGCGGCCGCGGCCTCGAAAGCGCCCGGCGTCTGCGAGAAGCGCCGGCCCTCGCGCGCGTAACGCGCGAAGATCAGCGGCGTCATCTCGGGCTGCAGCTGCAGCCCGAGCGCGGTGGCGGTGAGCCAGAAGCGCTGCATCGCACGCCCGGCGGCGACGTTGGCCTCCACCGTCAGCGCCGGTGCCGGCGCCAGGATCACGAAATGCGCCGCGCAGCCCAGCGCCGGCAGCAGGTCCAGCTCGATGCGCGGCATCCAGGTGCCGGCAAGAAAGCGGTTGGCGAACTGCACGCGTTTCCAGTCGGCCAGCGCGAAGCGCATCGCCGGCAGCACCAGCGGGTTGGCGCCGAGCGCCTGGTCGGGCACCCGTTCCTCGCTGAAGCGTGCGCCCCAGTCGATGATGTCGCGGTGCACGCGCCAGGCTTCGGGCGTCGTCAGGCGCAGCCGCGCCGAGCGGAACAGCAGCCCGGCCATCGCCCGGCGCGCGCCGCCCTCGATCCAGCGCACGGCGAACCCGCTGCCGACGCTGGCCTGCAGCGCCTGCTTCTGCGCCGCGGTCAGCGCGGTGCGCCGGAACGGCCGGCGCTGCACGCTGCGGCGCTCGATCACTGCGGCGAGCGGGTCGGGCAAGACGGCGCCGTCGGCGGTCAGCCTCAGTTCATAAGTGGGGCGTTCGTCGGGGCCGGGGCGGCGGCTCGCCTCCAGGCGCCAGCCGTGCGCCGAGGCGGCGATCGCGGCGGTCTCGATCAGCGCGCCGATGGCGATCTGGCTCGGACGGCCGTCGAGGTCGTAGACGCAGTGCTCGCGCGTGTCGTGGCCATGCAGCAGCGCCGCGTGCGCGTCCAGGCGCTCGAAGCGCCAGGGCTGGGTGTTGTCGCCGCTGGGCGCCCAGCGTGCGGCATCGAGCACGAGCTCGATCGGCGCGCGCGCGGCAGCGGGCGTGGCGGTGGGCGTCACGGCGGGAACATCGGGCATGGCGGGGGGTGCGTACGGCACGAATGCGGGTACATTCTGCGCGGACTCGGCAAGCACGCATCCTGACAGTGCTGCCTTTCGGCGTAGACGCGATCAGCACCGCGCAATGACCGCAAATCAACCCTCGGCTTTCGATTACGACGCTGCGATCTCGCGCAACATCGGCTGGGTGACCCCGGCCGAGCAGCAGCGCCTGCGTGGCGCCCGGGTCGCGATCGCCGGGTTGGGCGGGGTCGGCGGTGCCCACCTGCTGACGCTGGCGCGGCTGGGCATCGGGCGTTTCCGCATCGCCGACTTCGACCGCTTCGAGGTCCACAACTTCAACCGCCAGGCCGGCGCGTTCATGTCCACGGTCGGGCGCGCCAAGTGCGAGGTCATGGCCGAGATGGCGCGCGACATCAATCCCGAGGCCGAGGTTGTCGGCTTTGACGGCGGTGTCGACGAAGGCAACCTCGACGCCTTCCTCGACGGTGTCGACGTCTACGTCGACGCGATCGACTTCTTCGCCGTCGAGGCCCGGCGCATGCTGTTCGCCGCCTGTCACGCGCGCGGCATCCCGGCGGTGACAGCGGCGCCGCTGGGCATGGGGGTGTCGCTGCTGTATTTCTCGCCGCGGGCGATGAGTTTTGAGCAGTACTTCCGGCTCGAAGGCTGCGACCGCCAGGAACAGTTCGCACGTTTCATCGCCGGGCTGTCGCCGGCGATGCTGCAGCGCGGCTACCTCGTGCACCCGGAGGCGGTGAACTTCGCCGCCCAGCGCGGGCCGTCGACGATCATGGCCTGCGATCTGTGCGCCGGCGTCACCGGCACCGCGGTGCTCAAGCTGCTGTGCGGCCGCGGTGAGCTCAAGGCCGCGCCCTGGGCGATGCAGTTCGACGCCTACCGCCAGAAACTGTCCTTCACCTGGCGCCCGGGCGGCAACGCCAACCCGCTGCAGCGCCTGCTGCTGCGTTTCGTGCGGCCCCTGCTCAGGCTCGGCTGAACAAGCCCGCAACACCCGCCCGCGAGGGCCTCGCCGAGCGTGCAATCTTGCCGCCCGGGGCCTTGGTTCGGGGGGGCGGCGGCGGAATTTGGCGCGGATCGGATGTGCCATGATTCCCGGCCTGAATCGGCCTCGTGCCGCACGGATTGCCCCGGGAGATCTCGCGTGAAGCTCATGTTTGCAAGGGCGGCCTCGGCCTGCCGCGTGTTCGGTGTCCTGGTCGCCGTGGCGTCGCTGGCGGCGTGCTCGGCGCTGCGGTCCTACCCGCCGGCCCCGGCCGAGGCGACGGCCCAGGACTACACCTACATCATTGGCGCCGGCGACTCGGTCAACATCATCGTCTGGCGCAATCCCGAACTGTCGATGTCGGTCCCGGTGCGCCCCGACGGCAAGGTCTCGGCGCCGCTGGTCGACGAGGTGATGGCCCAGGGCAAGACCTCGGTGCAGCTCGCCCGCGACATCGAGCAGGTGCTCGGCAAGTACGTCCGTGACCCGATCGTGACGGTGCTGGTCAACGGCTTCGTCGGCCCCTACAGCGAGCAGATCCGCGTCATCGGCGAGGCCGCGCGGCCGCAGTTCCTGCCGTTCAAGTCCAAGATGACGGTGCTCGACGTGATGATCGCGGTCGGCGGCCTGACCGATTTCGCCAGCGGCAACCGCGCGACCATCCTGCGCACCTCCGATGGCAACAAGCAGTACTCGGTGCGGCTGGACGACCTGGTCAAGGACGGCGACGTCTCGGCCAACGTCGAGATGCGTCCGGGCGACATCCTGATCATTCCGCAGAGCTTCTTCTGACGCCCCGTCTCCGCTTCCGCTCGCGTCGTCCTCGCTGATCCCATGCAAGAACTCCTTCGTCAAGCGCTCGCCTTCCTGCGCGGGATGTGGAACTTCCGCTGGCAGGGGCTGATCGCCTCGTGGGTGGTGGCTTTGATCGGCGTCGTCGTCGTCTTCCGCATCCCCGACCAGTACGAAGCCTCGGCGCGCATCTACGTCGACACCCAGTCCATCCTGAAGCCGCTGATGTCGGGGCTGACGGTGCAGCCCAACGTCGAGCAGCAGATCTCGATGCTGAGCCGCACGCTGATCAGCCGGCCCAACATCGAGAAGCTGATCCGCATGGCCGACCTCGACCTGCAGGAAGGCAGCGCGGTCGAGCAGGAAGACCTGATCCAGCGCCTGACCAAGGACATCCAGATCCGCAACACCGGCCGCGACAACCTGTATTCACTCGTTTACCGCGACCAGCAGAGCGAACGTGCCAAACGTGTGATCCAGTCGCTGGTGTCGATCTTCGTCGAGTCCAGCCTGGGTGCCAGCCGCAAGGACACCGACTCCGCCAAGACCTTCCTGAACGAGCAGATCAAGCAGTACGAGCAGAAGCTCGAGGAAGCCGAGGCCCGGCTGAAGGAATTCAAGCTGCGCAACATCGACATGCAGCCCGACGACGGCAAGAGCGCGACGACGCGGCTGTCCGAGGCTTCGGCGGCGCTGCAACAGGCCCAGCTCGAGCTGCGCGAGGCCGAGAACGCACGCGACGCGGTCAAGGCGCAACTCGCCGACGAGATGCGCAACGCCCAGGCGGCCGTGGGCCAGGGCGGCAGCGACGACGCCGCGCTCGGGGTTTCGACGCCCGAGCTCGACGCCCGCATCGACGCCCAGAAGCGCAACCTCGACAACCTGGAACAGCGCTATACCGACCAGCACCCCGAGGTGATCATCACCAAGCGCCAGATCCGCGAGCTCGAGGAACAGAAGAAGAAGGAGCTCGCCGAACTGCGCAAGGCGGCGAAGGCGGCAGCGGCGAGCAACCCCAGCGGTTCCGGCAACGTCGCGGTGCAGGAGCTCGGCCGCATGCTGGCTGCCGCCGAAGTGCAGGTCGCGTCGCTGCGCACCCGCGTCGGCGAGTACCAGGGGCGTCTGGGGCAGGCGCGTGCCGGCCTGAAGACCGCGCCGCAGATCGAAGCCGAGGCGGCGCAGCTCAACCGCGACTACGACGTCTACCGCAAGAACTACCAGGACCTGGTCGCGCGCCGCCAGTCGGCCATCATGTCCGGCGAACTCGAGGTCGCCTCCGGCGTCGCCGACTTCCGCCTGATCGACCCGCCGCGGGTCGCGCCCGAGCCGGTGGCGCCGAACCGGCTGCTGCTGATGCTGGCCGCGCTCGGCGCTGCGCTGGCCGCCGGCCTGGCGACGGCGTTCGCCGGCAGCCAGCTGCGCCCGGTCTACAACGACGCGACCGAGCTGCGCACCAAGACCGGTCTGCCGCTGCTGGGTGTGGTCTCGCTCGTGATGAGCGACGACGACCGCCGCCGCGAACGCAAGATGACGCTGCGCTTCGTCGGCGCGTCGGGCGGCCTCGTCGGCCTCTTTGTCCTCGGTATCGTCGCGGTGGCCTTGCTGGCCCAGCGCGCGGCGGGGTGAGATCCGTATGTCCAGTCTGATCGAACAGGCCGCCCGGCGCCTGGAACAGCTTCGCCAGGCCGGCGTCACGGTTCCGGAAGTCGACGCCGCGCCGACGCCGGCGGCACCGCCGGCCGCGTTGCCGCCGGCACGCGAACCCGTCGCCACCTCGCGCCGGGTCGAGCTCGACCTCGACCAGCTCGCCGCTGCCGGTATCGTCACGCCGAGCGCGCCGCGCAGCACCGTCGCCGACCAGTTCCGCGTCATCAAGCGCCCGTTGATCGCCAACGCCGTCGGCAAGGGGGCGACGACGCTGACGCACGGCAACCTGATCATGGTCACCAGCGCGGTGGCCGGCGAAGGCAAGAGCTTCACCTCGGTGAACCTGGCGATGAGCATCGCCGCCGAGCTCGACCACACCGTCGTGCTCGTCGACGCCGACGTCGCCCGGCCGTCCATGCTGCGCATGCTGGGCCTGCCGCCCAGCGCCGGCCTGCTCGACGTGCTCGAGGGCAAGGCCGAGCTTGCCGACGTGTTGATGCGCACCAACGTCGACAAGCTGACGCTGCTGCCCAGCGGCACGCCGCATCCCAAGGCCACCGAGCTGCTCGCCAGCGACGCGATGGCGACGCTGCTCGACGAGATGGCCACGCGCTATCCGGACCGCATCGTCATCTTCGACTCGCCGCCGCTGCTGCTGACGACCGAGTCGCGTGTGCTCGCCTCGCACATGGGCCAGATCGTCGTCGTCGTCGCCGCGGGCCGCACCCAGCAGTCGGCGGTGCAGCAAGCGCTGGACACGATAGACGCCTGCCCGGTGCGCCTGCTGGTGCTGAACAAGGCGCGCTCCGACAGCGTCGGCTACGGCACCCAGGGCTACGGCTACGGTTACGGCTACGGTCACGGCGAACCCTACGAGCGCAGCGACGGCAACACGACCGAGCCTGCCGCGCCGGCCGCGGGTCGGACGGAGGGCTGAGGCGATGCGCCGCATCGCGGTGTCCGCCGCGCGTCGCGTGCCGGTCCGGCTGGCGCCGCTGGCCGCTGCCGTGCTGGCGGCCGTCGCCGCCGGGGCGACGCCGGCCCTGGCCCAGCAGGCCGGCGGCTTCACCGTCGAACGCTCCATCGACCTGCAGCAGACCTTCAGCGACAACGGCCGGCTGAGCGAGCACGACCGCGAGTCCGAGGCCATCACCCGCGTCAGCCCCGGCATCCACGTCTCGGGCCGCAACGGCCGCGTCCAGGGCACGCTGGACTACCAGCTCGACCTGGTGCAGTACGCCCGCGAGTCCGGCCGCAGCACGACCTACAACCGCCTCAGCGCCGACGGCGCCGCCGAGCTCGTGCCGCAGCACGTCTTTCTCGACGCCAGCGCCAGCATCTCGCAGCAATCGATCTCGGCCTTCGGCAAGCAGAGTTCCGGCACCGGCATCGAGGACTCGAACAGCACCGAGGTCGCCTCGGTGGGGATCTCGCCTTCCGCGAAGGCGCGGCTGGCGGGCATCTTCGACGTCTCCGCGCTCGCGAACTGGAACACCACGCGGGCCAAGGACAGCAGCGTCGGCGACCGCTCCGACTGGGACACCAAGGTCCAGATCGGCGCCACCCACGGCATCTTCGGCTGGAACGTCGCCGGAACACGTGCGACCAACGGCTACAGCGGCGGCGACGACTACATCACCGAGAACATCGGTCTGGCGCTGAGCATGGCGCTGACACCGCGGCTGCAGCTGTTCGCCCGCCATGGCGAGGAGCGTTCTGACGTGCTCGGCACCGGCACGCAGTCGTCCTCGACCAACGGCTGGGGCTTCAGCTGGCAGCCGAGCGTGCGCACGCAGATCTCGGCGCAGAGCGACAACCACTTCTACGGCGACTCCTACAGCGTCAGCCTGAGCCATCGTTTCCGCCGCTCGATGCTGACCTATACCGGTTCGCGTGGCGTCAGCGGCCAGGACGCCGAGGCGCTGGGTCCGCTACGTGCGAAGTACATCCGGACCTATGCCAGCTGCATGGCGACGGTGAACGACGCCTCGAGCTGCCTGATGCTGACGCGGCTGCTGCTGGGTTTCGATCCGCTGGCCTCGCTTGGTTTCCTGAACAGCGCGCCGTCGCTGCAGCGCTCGCAGGCGCTGGCGCTTGTGGTCACCGGCATCCGCAACACCTTCACCGTCGCCGCCTCGAGCAGCGAAAGCACGCGCCTGGGCGAGCAGCAGTACGAGGGCGGCGACCTGGCGATCGTGCCGCGCGTGCGCCAGTACGGGCTGACGATGGGCCTGACGCACAAGCTCTCGCGCCAGATGTCGCTCGGCGTCACGGGTTCGGCGATCAAGACGCTGGACGAAGACACCCAGCCCGGCAACGAGCAGCGCCGCGTCGAGCTCTCGCTCAGCAACGAGTTCGGTCCCCGCACCAGCGGCACGCTGGCGCTGCGCCACGTGCGCTTCGACAGCGACACCAACCCCTATCGGGAATCGGCGCTCGTCGGATCGCTGAACTACCGGTTCTGACCTATGTATGAAGCCTTCTACGGGCTGAGCAGCAAGCCGTTCCAGCTCAACCCCGACCCCAGCTTCTTCTTCGGCAGCAAGCAGCACCGCCGCGCCAAGGCGTACCTGGAATACGGCGTCTCGCGCAACGAGGGCTTCATCGTCATCACCGGCGAGATCGGCGCCGGCAAGACCATGGTGCTGCGCTCGCTGATCGAGGGCCTGCACGGCAGCAACATCATCGCCGGCCACCTGGTGACGACCCAGCTCGGCGCCGAGGACACGCTGCGCATGGTCGGCGCGGCCTTCGGCTTCCGCGTCAAGGACGTGCCCAAGAGCGAGCTGCTGATCACGCTCGAGGCCTTCCTGATCAGCCAGACGAGCAAGGGCAAACGCTGCCTGCTGATCGTCGACGAGGCGCAGAACCTGAGCGCGCGCGCGGTCGAGGAACTGCGCATGCTGTCGAACTTCCAGTTCGGCAACCAGGCGCTGCTGCAGAGTTTCCTCGTCGGCCAGCCCGAGTTCCGCGAGATCCTGCAGCGCCCCGAGATGGAGCAGTTCCGCCAGCGTGTCGCGGCCACCTGCCACATCGGCCCGCTCGACGCCGAGGAGACCCAGCGCTACATCGAGCACCGCCTGAAGTGCGCCGGCTCGACCGGCAAGCCCAGCTTCGACGCCGCCGCCTTCGACGCCATCTACCAGGCCACCGGCGGCATCCCGCGCCGCGTCAACACCGTCTGCGACCGGCTGCTGCTGGCCGGCTTCCTGTCGGGCAAGACGCAGCTGACGGTCGACGACGTCGCCGAGGTCGTGCGCGAGTTCCAGCAGGAAGCCGAGGTCCCGGCCAAGCCGGCGGCGGTGCCGGCCCCGGTCAACGCCGAGGTGCTGGCCGCCGCGGCGGCTGCGGTCACCGCCTCGCTCGACGTCGACCTGTCCAGCCTGCAGCTGCCGGCCGACGAGGCGCAGGCGATGACGCGCCAGATCCAGGCACTCGCCGCCGACCAGCGCGGCGACCAGCTGCAGCGCCTGGAAAAAAGCCTGCTGCGCCTGGAGCGCGTGAACCTGCAGACGCTGGCGATGCTGCACAAGCTCGTCGAGGCCGTCAGCACCAAGCCGCCGGAGAAGAGCTGATGGGCCCCGTGCTCTGCGTCGTCGGCGCGCGCCCGAACTTCATGAAGATCGCGCCCATCCTGCGCGCCTTCGCCGCGCACCAGCCGCCGATTCCGGCGCTGCTGGTGCACACCGGCCAGCACTACGACCAGGACATGAACGACAAGCTGTTCGTGGACCTGAAGCTGCCGCGCCCCGACCTGAATCTAGAGGTCGGCTCGGGCAGCCACGCGGTGCAGACGGCCGAGGTGATGCGCCGTTTCGAGCCCGCGATCGACGCCCACGACCCCAGCTGCGTGCTCGTCGTCGGCGACGTCAACTCCACGCTCGCCTGCGCGCTGGTGGCGGCGAAGAAGGGCGTGCCGGTGGTGCATGTCGAGGCCGGCCTGCGCAGCTTCGACCGCCGCATGCCCGAAGAGATCAACCGCGTGCTGACCGATCAGCTCGCCGACCGCCTCTACACCACCGAACGCGTTGCGCTCGAGCACCTGCTGCGCGAAGGTGTCGCCGCCGAGCGCGTGTGTTTCGTCGGCAACGTGATGATCGACACGCTGCACGCCTGCCGCGACAGCGCCCGCGCCGCCGCGGCCACGCTGCAGGCGCACGGCCACGACCCGGCGCGGCTGCGCGGCGCGGCCGGCTACGGCGTCGTCACGCTGCACCGACCGTCCAACGTCGACGACGCCGACACGCTGGGCGAGCTGCTGCAGACGCTGGCGCTGGTCGCCGAACGCCTGCCGCTGGTGTTCGCGCTGCACCCGCGCACACGCGCCAACATCGAACGTTTCAGCCTCGCCAGCCTGCTCGACCCGGCCCGCGTGACGCTGCTGCCGCCGCAGGGCTACCTCGAGATGCTGGGCCTGATGGCCGGCGCCACCGTCGTGCTGACCGACTCCGGCGGCCTGCAGGAGGAGACCACCGCGCTGGGCGTGCCCTGCCTGACGATGCGCGAGAACACCGAGCGCCCGATCACCGTCGAGCAGGGCACGAACACGATGGTCGGCCGCGACCGCGGCGCCATCCTCGCCGGCGTCGACGAGATCCTCGCCGGCCGCGGCAAACGCGGGCGCGTGCCCGAGCTGTGGGATGGCCGCGCCGCCGAGCGCATCGCCGCCGACCTGGCCCACTGGCTGTCGTGAGCCCCGCCTGCCGATGCCTGCTCCCGCGATCACGAACGCGCTGACGATCGACGTCGAGGACTACTTCCAGGTCTCGGCGTTCGCGCCCTACATCCGCCGCAGCGACTGGGACGCACGCGAGTGCCGGGTCGAACGCAACGTCGATCGCATCCTGGCGCTGCTGGACGCGGCCGACACCCGCGCCACCTTCTTCACGCTGGGCTGGATCGCCGAGCGTTACCCGCAGCTGGTGCGCCGCATCGTCGCCGCCGGCCACGAACTCGCCAGCCACGGTTACGGCCACGAACGCGCCAGCGACCTGTCCCCGGCGGCTTTCCACGACGACGTCGCACGCGCCAAAGCCATCCTCGAGGACATCGGCAGCGTCGCGGTGCGCGGCTACCGCGCGCCCAGCTTCTCGATTGGCGAACGCAATCTCTGGGCCTTCGACACGCTGGCCGAAGCCGGCTACGCCTACAGCAGCAGCATCTACCCGATCCGCCACGACCACTACGGCATGCCCGACTCGCCGCGTTTCGCCTACCGCGTCGCCGGCGGCCTGCTCGAGGTGCCGGTGACCACCGTGCGCCTGGCCGGGCGCAACCTGCCGTCCAGCGGCGGCGGCTACTTCCGGCTGCTGCCCTATGCCGCGTCGCGCTGGCTGATCGGGCGCGTCAACCGCGAGGACCGCCAGGCCGCGGTCTTCTACTTCCACCCTTGGGAGATCGACGCCGGCCAGCCGCGTGTGCCCGGCATCGACGCGAAGACGCGTTTTCGCCACTACGTCAACATCCCGCGCATGGAAGGGCGGCTCGCGAGCCTGCTCGCCGATTTCCGCTGGGGCCGCATGGACGAGATCTTCCTGGCCCGGGCCTCTGTGCCGGCCGTCGCGGCCTGAAGCGCGCATGACCACCATTCAGCGCCTGGCTCCCGAGGACGCCGGCCGCGCGGCGGCCTGGGACGCCTACGTGCTCGCCTGCCCGGCGGCCACCTTCTTCCACCGCGCCGGCTGGCAGCGTGTGCTGCGCGAGGTGTTCCGCCACGAGACCGTCTTCCTCTACGCCGAACGCGCCGGCCGCATCGTCGGCGTGCTGCCGCTGGCGCGTGTCAAGAGCCTGCTGTTCGGGCATTCGCTGGTGAGCCTGCCGTTTGCCGTCTACGGCGGCGTCGCCGCCGACGACGAAGACGCGGCGCTGGCGCTCGAAGCCGCGGCCGAACGCCAGGCGCGCGAGTTCGGTGTCGAGCACCTCGAGCTGCGCCAGCTCGAACGCCGCCACGAGGGCTGGCCGCGCCAGGAGCTCTACGTCGCGTTCCGCAAGGAGATCCTGGCCGACGACGAAGCCAACATGCAGGCGATCCCGCGCAAGCAGCGCGCGATGGTGCGCAAAGGCATCAAGAACGGCCTGGCCAGCAGCTTCGACGACGGCGTCGAGCGCTTCTTCGCGCTCTACGCCGACAACGTGCACCGCCACGGCACGCCGGCAATGCCCAAACGCTGGTTCCAGGCGCTGCGGCGCGAGTTCGGCCAAGACTGCAGCGTGCTCACCGTCACCGCTCCCGACGGCCGGCCGCTGTCCTCGGTGCTGAGCTTCTACTTCCGCGACGAGATCCTGCCCTACTACGCCGGCGACGACGAAGCCGCGCGCGACCTGGCGGCCAACGACTTCAAGTACTGGGAGCTGATGCGCCACGCCTGCGCGCGCGGCCTCAAGACCTTCGACTACGGCCGCAGCAAGCAGGGCACCGGCCCCTACGCGTTCAAGAAGAACTGGGGTTTCGAGCCGACGCCGCTGCACTACGAGTACCGGCTCTACAAACGCGACGAGGTGCCGCAGCACAACCCGTCCAACGCCAAGTACCAGCTGCTGATCCGCACCTGGCGGCGGCTGCCGCTGGCGCTGGCCAACACCATAGGCCCGCACATCGTGCGCAGCCTGGGCTGACAGCGATGGCGCGCCTGCTCTTCCTCGCCCACCGCCTGCCTTACCCGCCGAACAAGGGCGACAAGGTTCGCTCCTACCACCTGCTGCGCCACCTGCTGGAGCGCCACGAGGTGCACGTCGGCGCCTTCGTCGACGACCCCGAGGACGAGCCGCTGGTGCCCGAGCTCGCGCGCCAGTGCGCCAGCCTGTTCGCCCCGCGGCTGCAGCCGCTGCGGGCCCGCGCCGCCAGCCTCGCCGCGCTGCTCGACGGCCGCGCGCTGACGCTCAGCTACTACCAGCACGCGGCGATGGCGCGCTGGGTGCGGCGCACCGTCGTCGAGCAGCGCATCGACGCCGTCGTCGTCTTCTGCTCGGCGATGGCGCAGTACGCCGAAGGCCTGGGCCTGCCGACGCTCGTCGATTTCGTCGACGTCGACTCGGCCAAGTGGTCGCAGTTCGCCACCGACCGCGGCGGCCCGCTGGCCTGGCTGTACCGGCGCGAAGGGCGGCGGCTGCTGGCCTACGAACGCCAGGTCGCCGCGCGCCACGCGCGCTCCTATTTCGTCACCGAACGCGAGACCGAACTCTTCCGCTCGCTCGCGCCCGAGTGCGCGGCGGCGGTGCAGGCGCTGGTCAACGGCGTCGACGCCGGCTTCTTCGCCCCCGACGCCGCGCGGCCCTCGCCCTATCCGGCGGGCGTGCCGGCGCTGGCCTTCACTGGCGCGATGGACTACTGGCCCAACGTCGACGCCGTCGTCTGGTTCGTGCGCGAGGTGCTGCCGGCGCTGCGCGCCGCGCACCCGGGCCTGGTGCTGCACGTCGTCGGCCGCAACCCGGCGCCGGCGGTGCGGGCGCTGGCCGGCGAGGCGGTCGCCGTCACCGGCACCGTGCCCGACGTGCGGCCGTATCTGCAGCACGCCGACGTCGTCGTCGCGCCGCTGCGGCTGGCGCGCGGCATCCAGAACAAGGTGCTGGAGGCGATGGCGATGGCGCGGCCGGTCGTCGCCGCAGAAGGCTGCGGCTCGACCATCGGCGCCGAGAACGGCCGCGAGATCGTGCTCGCCGCCGACGCGCCCGCCTTCGTGCGCGAGCTCGGCGCGCTGCTGGCCGAGCCGGCGCGAGCCGCCGCCATCGGCGCCGCCGGCCGCGAGCGGGTGCTCGCCGACTACGCCTGGGGCGCCAACCTCGCCCGCATCGACGACGACCTCGCTGCGGCGCTGTCCGCGCACGCCGCCTGACCATGACGATGAGCGCCATCCCCGCCGACCTGCGCCGCCCTTCGCCCTGGGGGCCGGCGCTGGCCGTCTTCGGCCTGCTGCTGGCCTTGATCGGCTGGTTCTACCGCGACACCGCGCTCGCGATGGCCGATGTCTGGTGGCGCTCGGAGACCTTCGCCCATTGCATGCTGGTGCCGCCGCTGGCGCTGTGGCTGGTGTGGCGCAAACGCGCCGAGCTGGCAGCGCTCGCGCCCCGGCCGCAGCTCTGGCTGCTGCTGCCGCTGCTGGCGGTGTCGGCGGCCTGGCTGATGGCCGAGCTCGTCGCCGTCAACGCCGCGACCCAGTTCGCCTTCGTCGCCACGCTGGTGCTGGCGGTGCCGGCGGTGCTGGGGCTCGCGGTCGCACGCACGATCCTGTTCCCGCTGCTGTTCCTGTTCCTCGCCGTGCCCTTCGGCGAGTTCGCGCTGCCGTGGATGATGGAGTGGACGGCCGACTTCGTCGTCGGCGCGCTGCAGTCCTCGGGCGTGCCGGTGTACCGCGAAGGCCAGAACTTCGTCATCCCCAGCGGCACCTGGTCCGTGATCGACGAGTGCAGCGGCATCCGCTACCTGATGGCCTCGTTCATGGTGGGCTCGCTGTTCGCCTACCTGAGCTACCGCTCGTGGCGGCGGCGTGCGGTGTTCATGGCGCTGTCCATCGCCGTGCCCATCGTCGCCAACTGGCTGCGCGCCTACCTGATCGTGATGCTCGCGCACCTGTCGGGCAACCGGCTCGCGGTGGGCATCGACCACATCCTCTACGGCTGGGTGTTCTTCGGCCTGATCATCCTGGCGATGTTCCTCGTCGGTGCGCGCTGGTCGCAGGCCGAGGCGCCGGCTGCGGTGCCGGCCGCGCGCGACGCCGCTGCCGGCGCCGGCCCGGCG
>NZ_NRRU01000064.1 GCF_016583785.1 Rubrivivax gelatinosus
GAGCGCGTGCCGCGCTGCCAGTGGAACTGGATCTTGATGCGGTGGTCGCGGTCGGTGTGCACCGGCTCGCCCAGGCCGACGACCAGGGCCGTCTGCACGCCGTGCACGCTGGGGCGCGGCGCCAGGCGCGGGTCGGGCTGGCCGGCCTCGTCGTCCGCGGCCAGTCGCACCGGCACCGCGGCGCGCTGGGCGGTGACATTGCTCTGGTACAGCGGCTCGTCGCTGGCATGGGGCAACCCGGCGCTGCGTCCCGCGGCATCTCGCCGGATGGCGCCCAGCAGGCTGTCGATGCCGGCCTTGACGTCGGCGCGCAGGTTGTTGCGAGCGCGGTGCCGCACCGCCAAGAGGGCGAAGCGGTCGCGGCTGTCGTCGCTGCCGTTGTGCACGGGGTGATCGGCCAGCGTGAAGCTGCTGCCCGGGGCCGCGCTGCGCCAGCTGCCCGAACCCTGCACACGCGCGCGTCGCGCGTCCAGCGCTTCCATCTGGCGGCGCGCCAGGCGCGCGCCCTGGGCGCCGTCTTCATAGGCGTACTGGCCCGGCACGTCGGTCAGGCCGAGTGCGTCCACCGGTGCGCTGCTGCCGATGGCGCTCGCCCGGCGCAGCGCGGCGTCTTGCGGGCCGGCCCGGTAGTCGGGGCTGGCCAGCGCCAGCCGCGCGGCCTGCACGCTGACGCTGCGCTGCCAGCGCACGAGGCTGTCCTCGGAC
Source organism: Rubrivivax gelatinosus (assembly GCF_016583785.1). Classification (GTDB taxonomy): domain Bacteria; phylum Pseudomonadota; class Gammaproteobacteria; order Burkholderiales; family Burkholderiaceae_C; genus Rubrivivax; species Rubrivivax gelatinosus_B. The sequence goes on from NZ_NRRU01000064.1 coordinate 706, forward strand.
AGGCTGGCGCCGGACTGGGTGTAGCGCACGCGTGGCTGCCGGTTCGCCGCGAAGGCGGCGTTGTGGTCGGCAATGACGAAGGTGTGCCCGCCCAGCGTGTCGTCGTCGGGGGCTGCGCTGTGCTCGAACCAGCCGAACAGGCCTTCTTCGCGCAGCAGGCGCAGCACGAAGGCGAGGTCGGTCTCCTGGTACTGGATGCACAGGCTGCGCCGCGGGTAGACGCTCTCGTCGGCCAGGTCCCAGCGCCAGGCGGGCGCCAGCCTGCCTTGGCCTTGGTAGTCGGCGAACACCTCGTCGACGATCTGCATCACGCTGCGATCCTGGAACACCCAGCTGTCCTGCCGATGGCCCAGTAACGCGAGCCAGGGCTCGACCGTGAGGCGGTAACGGCCCAGGCCGCCGTCGCTGCCTTCCAACCCCACCGCCGTGACGTGGCCGTGCCACGGTCGCAGGCTGGCGTCGGCCAGCTCCAGCTCCAGCAGTACCGGCTGGCCGATGAGCTGCTTGAAGTCGAGGTGGGCGCTGGTGGCCAGCGCGTGCACCGTGAAGCGCAGGCCGGCCGGGACATCGGCCGACGGTGTGACGGCCTCGATGCCATCCAGCCGCTCGGCCAAGAGCACGTTAGCGCCCAGCGGGGTGTGCAGGCGCAGCAGACGTTCGTTCTGCGTCGGTGCGGCCAGCAGCGTGTCGATCAGCTCGTCGGCGAGGCTCATGGCGACGACACCCGCCAGGTGGCCGGCCGGTGCGCCGGTTGCGGCATCAGCCGCCAGACCCGGCCGCCTGCCTGCAGCGTCAGCGAGCCGTCGGCGGCCCCGGCCACCGACCACAGTTGCACGGTCATGGCGCGTAGCGCCTTGTCGGCTTCATGTCGGCTGCCCGCGCTTGCGGCCAGCAGCCAGTCCAGCACCGTGTCGGGGCCGGCGTCTGCGGCATGCCCCAGGCGCTGCAGCAGCGGCCGCAGCTGCGCCCATCGGCCGGGCCGGTACGTCGCCGCGATTTGCTGCCGCAGCGCTTGATCGGTCTCGGTGCTCATGTCTTGTACCGTGCTCCCTTGCCGGACTCTCGCCATCGATCACCTGCCTGGTGCGCTTTGCCCAGGCAGCGGCGATGGCGGCCTGTTGCGAATCGAGGCACCGCTACGTAACCGCATAGCGGAAATCGCCGTTGCGCGCTGCTGTGACCTTGATGCGCTCGATCGCCGCGCCGTCGGCCATGCGGGCCAGCACCTGCTCGGCCACCTCGGGCAGCAGCGTGCCGTTGAGGATGTGGTCGATGTTGCGGGCGCCGGTGTCGACCTCGGTGCAGCGTGCGAGAACGGCCTCGACCAGCTTGTCGTCGTACCGGAAGTCGGCCCGGTGGTTGCCGGCTACGCGGCGCGCGATGCGGTCGAGCTTGAGCCTGATGATCTGTTCCAGCACGGCGTCGCCGATGGGGTAGTAGGGCACCACCTTCAGCCGTCCCAGGAACGCGGGCTTGAAGCTCTTGTACAGAACCGGGCGCAGCGCCTCGGCCAGCACGTCGGCCGCGGGCAGATCGGCCGGTGCCTTGTTCAGGCAGGCCTGCATGATCTGGCTGGAGCCGACGTTGCTGGTGAGGATGATCAGCGTGTTACGGAAGTCGACCTCGCGGCCTTCGGCGTCGTCGAGCACGCCCTTGTCGAAGACCTGGAAGAAGAGTTCCAGCACGTCGGGATGCGCCTTCTCCACCTCGTCGAGCAGCACCACGCTGTACGGGTTGCGGCGGACGGCCTCGGTGAGCACTCCGCCTTCGCCGTAGCCGACGTAGCCCGGCGGGCTGCCCTTGAGGCCGCTGACCGAATGCGCTTCCTGGTACTCGCTCATGTTGATGGTGACCAGCTTTCTCTCGCCGCCGTAGAGCACGTCGGCGAGCGCGAGCGCGGTCTCGGTCTTGCCCACGCCGCTGGGCCCGACGAACAGGAACACGCCCTTGGGTTTGCCTGGGTCTTCGAGGTTGGCGCGCGCGGTGCGCACGCGCTGGGCGACGGCGGCGAGCGCGTGTTCCTGGCCGATGACGCGCTCCTCGAGCAGCGCCTTCAGGTTCATGACGGTGGCGATCTCGTTCTTGACCATCTTGCCTAGCGGGATGCCTGTCCAGGCGGCGACGATCTCGGCGACGACCAGCCCGTCGACCTGCATCGGCACCAGCGCAGCCTCGCCCTGCAGCGCCGCGAGCTCGTCAAGCCGGGACTGCAGGGCGGTGGGCTCCGTGCCGGGCTTCTTCGCGCTCTTCTTCTTGGCCGCCGGATCGGCGGCGCATGGCGTTGCGGCTTCCAGCTCCGCGCGCATACGCCGGATCTCGGCGACCAAGGCCTTCTCGGCCTCGAAGCGGGTATTGAGCGCGTCCAGATCCGCCTGCACCGAGTCGCGCCGCGCGGCCAGCTCGGCCAGCTTCGCCCCGTGGTCGGCCCCGGCGGCGGCTTCACGCCGCAGTGCGGCGGCTTCGGCATCGAGCCGCTCGATGCGGCGCGCGGCGTCCTCGATCGGCGCCGGCGTCGCACTCTGCCCCAGCGCGACCTTGGCGCACGCGGTGTCCAGCACACCGATCGCCTTGTCGGGCAGTTGCCTTCCGTTGATGTAGCGTGCCGACAGGCGCACGGCTTCGGTGACGGCCTCGTCGAGCACGCGGACCTTGAAGTGCTGCTCCATCAGCGCGGCCATGCCGCGCAGCATCGCCGCGGCGATGGGCTCGCTCGGCTCCTCGACCTTCACGACCTGGAAGCGGCGGGCAAGCGCGGCGTCCTTCTCGAAGTACTTCTTGTACTCGCTCCACGTGGTCGCGGCGACGGTGCGCAGCTCGCCCCGGGCCAGCGCGGGTTTCAGCAGGTTGGCGGCGTCGTTCTGGCCGGCGGCGCCGCCGGAGCCGATCATCGTGTGCGCTTCGTCGATGAACAGGATGACGGGGTGCGGGCTCTTCTTGACCTCGTCGATCACGGTCTTCAGGCGGTTCTCGAACTCGCCCTTGACGCTGGCGCCGGCCTGCAGCAGCCCCAGATCCAGCACATGCAGGCTCACGCCCTGCAGCGCAGGCGGCACGTCCCCCGCGGCGATGCGCAGTGCCAGCCCCTCCACCACCGCCGTCTTGCCGACACCCGCCTCACCGGTGAGGATGGGGTTGTTCTGGCGTCTGCGCATCAGGATGTCGATGACCTGGCGGATCTCGGCGTCGCGGCCGATCACCGGGTCGAGCCGGCCGGCAGCAGCGCGCTGCGTGAGGTCGGTGGTGAACTGGTCCAGCGCTGGCGTCCGGCCCGGCGCGGCGGCTTCGCCGCCGGCAGCTGCATCGGGTGTGCGCACGGCGCCGTCGGCTTCGGCGGAGCCGTCGGTCAGCTCGGCCAGGCGGTGCTTCAGGTCGTCGACCCGAAAGCGCGCGAAAAGCCTGCTGGTGCGCTGCGCGACTTGTGCGAGCGACGATTCGGTCAGGACGGCCAGCAGCAGGTGCGCACTGCGGATGCGCGGCAGTTGCGAGTCGAGCGACGCCACGAGCCAGGCGTGTTCGAGCAGCAGCGGCAAGCGCGGACTGAATACCGGCGTGCGCGTATTGCCGCAGCGCAGGCGCGCCAGTTCGGCTTCGAGATCGCGTTGCAGCGCCGTGGTGGACACGTCGTGGCGCCTGCAAATCAGCGCCAGGTCGCTCTGGGGCTGTTCCAGCAGGGCCAGGAACAGGTGTTCGACATCCACCTCGTAGTGGCCGCGCGCCATGCACAGGCTGGCGGCGCGCTCGGCAGCACGGCGGCAGGTGTCGTCGAGTTTGGCAATCAGGGTCTTGAGCTTGTCGGACATGGGAAGAGGTCAGGCCAGCGCCAGCAGGTCGTAGCCCAGGTCGCTGCGGTCTTGTCGAACGGGTTCGGTGACGAGGAAGCTGTTCCAGCCCAGGCGGGCGGAAGAGCTGCCATCGAGGGTGGTGCCGTGCACGTCTTCGGCGCGCAGCGTCAGGCGGACTTCGTATTCGAGCGTGCCGCCGGTCATCAGCCCCAGCAGTTCGGCCAGCGCCAGCGCTGCCGGGCCGCCGGGCAGGAAGCAGGCGAAGCGACGCTGCGTCAGCGGGCCGAAGGTCAGACGCAGACGCAGGTCGCGCTGCCAGACACGCTCGCCCATCACCAGGTCTTGGCCGAGCCGCATGTTCTTCAAGCCCAGGTGCGACTGGTTGGCTTGCGGCAGCGTGAACCAGCGGCCGATGAACTGCTCCAGCCGCACCGGCACGCCGAAGTGCTGCTGCAGCACGCGCTGCAGCGCCACGGCCGACAGCGGCCGGCGCTGCAGCGTGCCGGCAAAGAATGCCAGCGCGTCGTCGGCCACGCCGCCCTCTCCGGCGCGCAGGCGGTGGCGCACGCCAGCATGGCCGAGGCCGGCCACCGACAGCACCAGCGGCAGGTAACGGTTGCTGCGGTCGGCCTCGAACTGCACCGGCAGCCGGTGCTTCTGCCAGGCTTGGTAGAACAGCACCGTCGCGCGGTGGAGGAAGATGTCCAGGAAGGCGCGGCCGGCGCGGTCGCGGTGGTATGCCTCGCGTTCGGCGAAGAGTTCGGTGTAGTAGTGGGGCAGGGCACCGCTGGCGCCCAGCAGGCCGATGAAGGCCGGCGTCAGCGCGATGCGTCGCAGGCCGTGCGACTGCGGCTCGCCGTCTTCCGTGCGCAGATCCCCTTCCATCGAGAGGTGGGCGATCTCGCTGGCGGGAAACGACAGCGACAGCGGGTTGCGCACCGCCAGCCGCTGCCCCAGTACCTGGGCGGAAGACAGCCCTTCCTGCCGGCGAAACCAGCGTTCCAGCAGCCGCAGCGCCTGAAAGAAGCCGAAACCGTGCGGCTCTTCCAGCAGCCGCGTGACTACAGCAGGGGGCTGCCGCCGCTGCGCCGGGGGCATGTGACGAGCTCCTCCTGCGTGCGTGCCGACACCAGCTTCAGCTGGGTGAAGCTGTTGGCGTGCACGTACAGGCCGAAGAAATGGTCCAGCACCTGCGCGAACAGGCGCAGGCCGCTGCCGGCGAAGCGTTGCTCCTCGACCAGCAGCCGCACCTCGATGCCCCGCACGAAGCAGGGAAAGGGGTCGCCCGGCAGGCAGGCCGTGGCCGCCCGGTAGTCGATGCCGAGCAAACCTTCCAGCACGCTGCGGTTGCTCGCGCTGCGCGGCAGGTCGTACAGGCGCAGCATCTCCTTCAACGCATCGATGCCACCGCCCGACAGCGACAGGTGGTTCAGGGACAGGTGCGATATCAGCCGCCACAGCGCACCACGCCCGCGCTCGAAGCGCACTGTCGGCGTGGGTTTGCGCAGCAAGCGAATCTCGCGCGCGAGGCCACCACCGTCCTGGAACAGGTCGCCACCAGGATTGGCGATCGACAACTGGCTCGGCAGGTCGCGATTGGTCGCCATCACCTCCAGCGACAGGGTGTCGGTCTGCGGCTGTGCAGGATCGAAGTCGACGTCGACGATGGCCAGTTCGGTCTCGAAGCCCGGGCTGACGTCGGCTACCGCCTCGTTGCGTCGGACATACCAGTAACGGCCGGCGGCTTCGCCATCGGCCAGCAGATCGTCGTGCTGCAGCGAGTAGAACGGGCGGAACTCGTCGATCGCCTCACCCTGCGCCGACTGGCGCACGCGCCAGACCCGTTCAACCGAGTGGACCTCGAAGCCGAAGGCGCGCCGTGCGTCGGGCAGCACCGGATAGGCCTCGGCGCTGTGCGTCACGCGGATAGGCTCGGCGCGCTGGCGAAACAGGTTGACCACCGGCGTGCAGCCCAGCACAAGATTGCGCTCCGTGAGCGTTTCCAGCAGGCGGGCTTCGTCGGAATCGCTGCGCACGCCGCTCAGGGGGAAATGCAGCGTGACGCTGCGAGCGGCGCTATCCCTCAGCACCGCGGGCAGCGGCAGATCGACGAAGTTGAACTTCTCCGGGAATGCGAAGTACTCGGTGAGCAGGCGGTACGCGGGGTGAGAGCGCGCGTCGAAATCGATCAGCGCCTCGTCTTCGGCAAAACCCACCTCGCGCGGCAGTGCATCCGCTGCGGCCTGCCAGGGGCCATGCGGAGAGGTCTGGAGCAGCGCGCCCTGAACACGGCCGAAGAAGGCTTCGCGCACGGCGGCGACCTGCGAAGCCTCGCCATCGATGTGCAGCCGGATCGCCTCGACGCCCAGCGTCGACCAGCGGGCCTGCGGCGACACCAGCGCCAGTTCCACCGACAGCAGCGAGGTCGCGCCGAGCGGCACAGGCGTGCCGTCGGGTGCCTGCACGGCCCCGCGAAAGGCGGCCGACACCACGCGCAGCGGCAGCAGCGCCGTGGAAAAGGCCGTACGGAATCGGCACGTGACGCCACGCACCGGCCGACTGCTGAGCAGGCTGCCGCGCGGCAGCACGCTGCCCTGCGTGAGCTGCGCCGCACCGCCGCCCACGTCCAGCCGCGCGATCGCACAGGACGGGAAGGGCCGCAGATAGTGCGGGTACAGCACCTCCAGGAATGACTCGGTGAACAGCGGGAAGTCGTCGTCCAGCCGCTTGTGGATGCGCGAGGACAGGAAGGCGAAGGCCTCGATCAGGCGTTCGACATGCGGGTCTTCGCCGACGTCTCCGCTCAGCATGAGCCGGCCGGCGATCTTGGGGTAGCGCTGCGCGAAGTCGCCCGCGTGCTGGCGCAGGAACGCGAGCTCGCGCTCGTAGTGCGGCAGCAGATCCTTCATGGCGCGGTCTCGGAGGCAGGACGGCGGGCGGCGGTCACCGCATACTGCTGGGTGCTGGTCTGCAGCATGGCGTCGAAGTTGACCGGCGCCTGCATCGGGTGCACCTGCAGCATCGCGCGGATCGTGAACTTCAGGCTCTGCTTGGACGCCTCGCGCGGATTGAGCTGCACACGCACGTTGCGAAGCCGAGGCTCGTGGTCGCCGATGGCGCGTTCGATGGCCTGGCAGATGAAGGCCTGGTCTGTGGTGCTGGCCATCGAACAGGCCGCGAAGTCGTCGAGCCCGAAGGCCAGCACCGACCGGGGCGCGTACGCATAGCCCCGCACGTCATCGGCGGCGATGCCGCGACGGGAGTTCAGGAGCGCCTCCACGTCGCGGGCCACGGTGTCCTTCAACTGCTCGAGCGTAAGCGTAGGCCGCGTCGCGTCTTCGGGCGCGGCATCGATGAGCCGGTCGAGCAGGTACGGCGCGAAGCGCTGCATGGCGGCGAGGAACGAAGCGAAAAAGAGCGGCATGTCTGCCGCCCTTTGCACGGGTCAGGGGATGCCGGCGCTCAGCCCGCGAACGAAACGTCGTTGGTCTTGAGGTTCCACATGCCTTGGACGTTGGTGTTCTTGGCCGAGGAGCCATCGAGCGGAGCCTCGTTGTAGGTCCACTGCACCGCCGAGTACTTGAGGCCAAAGACCTCGGTCGGCAGCTCCGTGCCGCTGACGATGTTGGTGGAAACCGAAGACACCACCACGTTCTTGAGCTGGATCTTCAGGTAGTTCACGCGCTTCGTGCCGCTCTGCGTCTTGTCCTGGCCGCCGAAGGCACGGTAGAAATAAATCTCCACGTCTTTGTAGACGGTGCCGGCCGAACTGGCCTGCCAGAGCTTGGTGCTGGCGGAATCGATCTCCTTCGTGAAGACCATCTCGTCGTGCTCGGTGCGTTCGGCGGTGTGGCCGCCGGAGGAAGAGGACGCCGCCGACTTCGGCTGCTGGATGCGGTGCTCGAACGAGCCGACCTCGATGCCGTACTCCGCGGCATGCTTGGAATCGCGGGTCTCGCCCTTGATGTCGGAATTCTTGAAAACGACGTAGATATCCTTCATTCAATCATCTCCGCTAAGGTTGTTCGGATTTCGCTGGTCACGGCCGAGTGGCTATCCCTTGCGTCCCTGCGGCAACTCGGCCACCAGACGCAGGGAAACTGTCAGTTCGTCGAGCTGGAAATGGGGGCGGATGAAGCTGACCGCCCGATACACGCCCGGGCGGCCGGGGACCTCGCTCACCTCGACGCTGGCTTCGCGCAGCGGATAAGCCGCCTTCACTTCCTGGGTGGCGTTGTCGTCGGTGGTCACGTACTGGCGGATCCAGGCATTCAGGAACTCCTGGACATTGCTTGCCGACGCGAAGCTGCCGATCTTGTCGCGCATCATCGCTTTCATGTAATGCGCGATGCGGCACACAGCGAACATGTACTGAAGCTGGGCCGACAGCACGGCATTCGCGTTGGCGCTGTCGCTGTCGTACTTCCTGGCCTTCTGCGACGACTGGGCGCCGAAGAACGCGGCGTAGTCGGTGTTCTTGCAGTGCACCAGCGGGATGAAACCGAGGTCGCTCAGCTCCTTCTCGCGACGATCGGTGATGGCGATTTCGGTGGGGCACTTCAGCGCCACCTCGCCGTCGTCGGTCTTGAAGGTGTGCGTCGGCAGGTCTTCCACCAGGCCTCCGCCTTCGACGCCTCGAATGGCCGCGCACCAGCCGTACTTCTCGAAGGCCGACGTCAGCCGGGCGCCCATCGCGTAGGCGGTGTTGACCCACAGGTACTTGCCGTGGTCGGATCCGTCGACGTTCTCGATGAAGTTGAAGCCTTCGGTCGTCGTCCCGTCCTTCGGGTTGTACGGAAGCCGGCCCAGGAAGCGCGGGACCGTGAGGCCGACGTAGCGCGAGTCCTCGGATTCGCGCAGCGAGCGCCACTTGGCATATTCGACCGAGTCGAACACCTTGGACAGGTCGCGTGGCCGGCCCAGTTCGTCGAAGCTTTCAAGGCCGAACAACTGGGGCGATGCGGCGCTGATGAACGGCGCGTGTGCGGCCGCGGCCACATGCGACATCTGCTCGACGAAGTACATGTCCTCGGGCTGGCGCGTGATGGCGTAGTCGCCGATGAGAGCGCCGAACGGCGCGCCGCCAAAGGTGCCGTACTCTTCTTCGTAGACCTTCTTGAAGAGCGCGCTCTGGTCGAAGTCGACCGCAGCCTGGAAGTCCTTGACCAGTTCCTTGCGCGTGGCATTGAGGACCTGGATCTTCAGCGTCGAGCCAGTGGAGGTCTGCTTGCACAGGTAGCGCAGGCCACTCCAACTGGACTCGAGCTTCTGGAAGTCGGCGTGGTGCATCACCTCCGACAGCTGCTCGGAGATCAGGCGATCGAGCTCGGCCACGCGGGCGTCCAGCGTGACGCTCAGGTTCTCGGAGACGACGACCGTGCCGCCGAGCACCTCGCGCACGAGTTCGGCGATGATGTCCTTCGCGTGCGTGTGCTCGGCTTCTGAGCGCGCCACCTTGCTGGCGCTGACGATCTGGTCGAGCAGGCTGCCTTCGGCGGCGGCGGCGGTCTGGACTTGGGTTGCGGCTTGGGCCATGGCGTTCATTCCCCGGACGTCTGGGCTTCGGTGCCGAGCTTGTGCAACTGCTCGGTGTTGCTCAGCACCTCGCCCAGCAGGTCTTCGAGCTTCTCGTTGCCGGCGAGCTTGTTGCGCAGGTCGGCGAGCTTGGTGCGCGCTTCGAGCAGCTTCTTCAACGGCTCGACCTGCTGCACCACGGCCTCAGGGCGGAAGTCATCGAACTTGTCGAACCTCAGGTTCACGGCGAACTCCCCGCCTTCTTCGCTGAGCTTGTTCCTCACTCGGTACGAAGCCTGCGGCGCCATGCCCTTGATGACGTCGTCGAAGTTGTCGAGGTCGACGTTGACGAACTTGCGGTCCTTCAGCTTGGGCAGCGGCTTGGCCGGGTCCTGCTTGCCGGTGAAGTCGCCGAGCACGCCGACCACGAAGGGCAGCTCCTTCTGCTCGATCGCATCACCCACTTCGACGTCGTAGGTGAGTTGCACGCGAGGAGGGCGGATCTTTTCGAGACGCTTCTGGACGCTGTCTTTCTTGGCCATGGATTCCTCCTGGAAGGGGCCTGTGTTCGAAGGTGAGGCGGGGTGGCGCAGGCCTACTTCAGCGCGTCGAAAGGGCTCTTGGGTGCCACCGGTTTGGACGGCGAAGACGCCGGGGCTGCCGGCTTCGCCGAGGTGGCAGCCGGTGCAGCGGTGGACGTAGGTGCGGCGGTGGACGGCGTCGCACCAGTTGCCGGCTGCTTGGGTACGGCCTGCCGGCTCGCGGCGCGGCGGCTCGACGAAGCCGGCGCCGCGGTGTTCTTGCCCGCAGGGGGAACGAGAACCGGCTCGCCCAGCAGTTCGCGCAGGGTCTTGGTCAAACCCTCGGCCTGCAGTCGGGAGTCGTTGGGCAGCTTGCTGTTCTGGGTGCGCAGGGCCGACAGCGCCTGCGTGGACACGCGCAGCCCGCTGACGGCGAGCACGCTGGTGGCCATGGGGTCGGCGGCGTCGCGCTGCAGCACCTCCTGGGCCGCGAGGATCGCGTTGCCGTAGTCGCCTTCCTCGAAGTAGCTCTCGGCCAACCGCGACCAGGGCTCCTTGGCGGTGGGATAGGCGCGCGCCGCGCTGCGGTAGATGTCCCGCTCCTTGCCGGCCATGTTGTCAGCGCGGGCCTTCGATGCCTCGGTCATGTACTCGAGCAGCGGCATCACCTGAGGTGCGGGGGTGGGCGGCACTTGGGGGCCGGTCGCGCAGCCGGCACCCAGGGCGGCGACAGCAAGAAGGCTCGAAGTACACAGAACACGGAATCGGTTCACGGCGGACCTATTACTCTCGGAAGGTTGGTCTCATTCGGGTCTGAAAGCGCTGATAAAGTCGCCAGAAATGGCAACGCTCGCGAGGCGCTTGTTCCCTGAGAAGTGCGAATGTAGTCGAGCGATCAGGCTTTCGTCCTCATCAAACTGGTTGATGGACACGGGCCTCCGGCGGGAACCGTTCGCTAGACTTTTAATTCCTTTCGCTGCGTTCGTGGGCGCCGATATCAGGGAAATCTATTCCCTCTTCAGAGTCAACACATCACCTCGTGTCAACCCTCAAATCGCTGGTTCTCCGGGCATCGCTTTCGGGGTTCATGCTGCTCACGGGCTGCGCCTCTTCCCAGGGAGGTTCGGCGCTCGACAAGCCGCTCGAATGGCTGGGGCTGAAGAAACCGGAATTACCGCCGGCCGCAGTCATTCCGCTCGAACGGAAGGTGACGCTTCGCTTGCACGCCGGCGACAGACTGAACACCGATTCGGGTGGGCGCTCGCTTTCGATTGTTGTCAGAATTTACAAATTGAAAGAAGTTGATTCGTTCATGGCTGCACCACTGGCCGCCTTTCAGGACGCCGCGTCAGAGAAGCTTGCTTTCGGGGAATCGCTCATCGAGGTTCGCGAAGTCGTGCTGACGCCTGGCCAGAAGTACGAAGTGGTGGAGACGCTTCCGCTCGCGGCCTCCAACCTGGCCGTGGTGGCGCAGTTCCGGGCGCCGGCCGACGGCCGCTGGCGCTTTGCCTTTGCCGCCCAGGCGGCCGAGAAGACCGGCATCACGCTGGGCTTGCACGGCTGCGCCATGAGCGTGGCCGCCGGCGAGCCCGTGAGCACGGCCCCCGAACTGCTGCGCCTGGCGGGCGTGCACTGCCGCTGACCCCACTTGCCGAGAGAAACCCGTGCTGCCATCTTCCAAAGTCCTCTGGGGCGAAGGCCTCTTCCTGCGGCCGCAGCACTTCCAGCGCCAGGACGCTTACCACGAGTGGCGCCTGGCCGAAGGCATGCGCACGTTGCATCCGTACGCCTGGGGCGTCCGCAAGTGCCGTGTCGACACCGACGCACTGGCCAGTGGCGTGCTGCGGTTCGCCGAGCTGCAGATCGTCTTTCCGGACGGCGAGATGTACGCCGCGCCAGGCGAAGACGACCTGCCCGCACCGGTCAGCCTGGCGACGCTGCCGACCGGCGCGACCGAGTTCGTGTTCCACGCCGCGATGGCGCCAATGCGCAGCGCCGGCAGCAACAGCGCGCGTGGCGACGCACCGGCCGACGCGTCTATGCGTTTTCGCCAGGCGGCTCAGGACGCGGCCGACTGGTTCACCGCCGCGGCTGGCGCCGACGTGGTGCTGCTCAAGCGCGTGGTGCGCGTCGTCGCCGAGCATGAGCCGCGGGAACACCTGGTGAGCCTGCCGCTGCTGCGCCTGCGACGGCAGGCGGCAGGCGGCTTCGAGCACGACGGGCGCTTCATGCCGCCGTGCGTGGCGCTGCAGGCCTCGCCCATGCTGATGCTGATGCTGCGCCGGCTGATCGAGATGCTGCAGGCCAAGGTCGATGCGCTGTACGGCTTCCACCGCGAGCCGTCCAAGCACGTGATTGAGTTCCGCTCGGGCGACATCGCTTCGTTCTGGCTGCTGCATACCGCCAGCTCGGCTTGCGCGGCGCTGGCGCACTACCAGTACAACCCGGCCCTGCACCCAGAGCGCCTGTTCGAGCGCCTGCTCGAGCTGGCGGGTGCGCTGATGACCTTCTCGAAGAGCTTCACGCTTGCCGAGCTGCCGCCGTACCGCCACGACGCGCCCGGGCCGGCCTTCCTGAAGCTCGACACCATCGTGCGCGAACTGCTGGAGACCGTGATCTCCACGCGCTACTTCGCGATTGCGCTGGCCGAAGCGCGGCCGTCGTTCCACGTCGGCCGGCTCGACAGCGAGCAGATCACGCCATCCACCACGCTCGTGCTCGGCGTCAGCGCAGCGATGCCTGCAGCCGAGTTGGTCGACGCGGTGCCGCTGCGCCTGAAGGTCGGCGGACCCGACGACGTCGACAAACTCGTGCTGTCGGCAATGGCCGGCGTACGGCTCGTTCATACGCCGCAGGTGCCGGCCGCCATCCCGGTGCGGCCAGGCACCTACTACTTCCAGTTCGAGGCACGCGGACCGCTGTACGAACGCATGCTGCAGAGTCAGTCGGTCACGATCTACGTGCCGTCGGGCATCGAGGACGTGCGGCTCGAACTCTTTGCTCTCAACGCCTGACAGACCATGGCCGACACCCCCGCCGTCCCTTCGCTGATGCCCGGCCTGCGGCCCACGCCCCGTGGGGCCGGCAGCACGCACGAGGCCAGCTCGCTGCTCGACCTGATGGTCGACGGCTTCTACATGCTCTTCCTTCTGAAGAACCGCTACGTGCCCACCGGTGCCGACGAACTGCGCGAGCGCATCCGCGACTTTCTCGATGGCGTCGAGCGCGGCGCCAAGAAGCTGGGACAGGCCGGCGTCGAGACGCCGGCCGAAGACATCTACCTCGCCAAATACGCCTATTGCGCGCTGGTCGACGAGATCGTGCTGAGTTCGCAGGGGGCGATGCGAGACGCCTGGGCGCGCAAGCCACTCCAGCTGGAGCTGTTCGGCGAACAACTGGCCGGCGAGAACTTCTTCGTCCGCCTGGAGGATCTGCGCCGCCAAGGCGCGGCCCGCGTGCAGGCGCTTGAGGTGTTCCACATGTGCCTGCTGATGGGTTTCCAGGGAAAGTACATGCTGGAGCAAGGGTCCGAGAAGCTGGGCTACCTGTGCGACCGCCTGGGCGACGAGATCGCCAACCTCAAGGGCCGGCGGGCGCCGTTCGCGCCGCACTGGCAGGCACCCGACTCGGTGATGAACCGTCTGCGCAGCGAAGTGCCGCTGTGGGTCGTCGGCGCGCTGTTCGCACTGGCGGGGCTGGCGGCCTTCATCGGCATGCGCTGGTCGCTGGAACGCGAGACGAAGGGCGACCTGGCGGGCTACGCGCAGATCGTCAAGCTCCCGCCCCCGACGGCCCACATCACCATCACGCTGCCGTAGCGCGGTGGGAAGGCGCCAGGAGCACACGCAGATGTCATCGAAGCAGCGGGCGAGCCGCCTGGACTTCACGGCGCTGCTGGACCAGCAGGGCCGAATGCTGCAGCTGGAAAGCGCGCTGCCCGCGCTGGCACTCGTGCCCGAACGCATGGTGCTCCAGGACGCGGTCAGCCAGCCCTTCGAGCTGGTGCTCGACGCCGTCGGTTCGAGTGCCTTCTTCGAGCTGAAGACCTTGGTGGGCGAGCAGCTCAGCGTGCGCCTGCTGCAGCCCGACGGCAGTGGCAAACCGTTCCACGGTTATGTGTTCGAAGCCGCACAGCTGGGCAGCGACGGCGGTCTCGCGCGCTACCGGCTGGTGATGCGGCCTTGGTTGTCGTTCCTCGCGCTGCGGCGCGACGCCTTCGTCTTCCAGGACAAGACCGCGCAGCAGATCGTCGAGGAGGTTTTCCGTCGCTACCCGAGCGCGAACTTCCGCTTCGAGCTGAGCGAAACGCTGCGCCAGCGCAACCTGTGCCTGCAGTACCGCGAGACCGATCTCGCCTTCGTGCAGCGGCTGCTGGCCGAAGAGGGCCTGAGCTGGCATTTCGAGCACCTGGACGACGGCGCATCCGATGCCCATGAGGGCCACGCGAAACACGTGCTCGTCGTCACCGACCGCATGGCAAAGCGGCCGGCGCTGGGCGACGCGCGCTTCACCAGCCAGCATCCCACGGCCAGCGTACGCGGCCAGAAGGACGCCGTGACGGCCTTCATGGCGCAACGCCAGCTGATGCCCAACGCGGTGACGCTGGGCAGCTGGAACTACAAGCACTTGTGCGGCACGGCGGCCGAGGACAGCACGGCGCTGGCCATCGGCGAACTGCCCGTGTTGGAGGTCTACGACGGTGCCGGCGCCTACCGCCATGCCGACAGCGACCAAGCTGCACGCGCTGCGGCGCTGGCACTGGCCGCGCTGGAACTGGACTTCGAGCGCTTCGAAGGGCAGGGCAGCACGCGCCACTTCGATGCCGGGCGCACGTTCACGCTCGTCGACCATCCGCTGTTCGGCGCCAACACCACGGCGTTGAACTACGCCGGTGCGCTGCTGCACGAAACGGCCGACAACGAGTTCGTCCTGCTGGCTGTGGAGCACCACGCGACCAACAACCTGGGCGCGCAGGTGGCCGAGTTGCTGGGCAGCACCGAACTGGAGCACGGCAGCTACAAGAACCACTTCCACGCCGCGCGCGCGTCGACACCGGTGGTGCCGCGCTTCATCCGCAAACCCAGCGCACACGGCCTGCAGACGGCCTTGGTGGTGGGTGTGCAGGGCGAGCCCGTCACCACCGACCGCGACCTGCGGGTGAGGATCCAGTTCCCCTGGCAGCGTGGCGACAACGCCCCGGGAAACGAGACCTCGGGCACCTGGGTCCGTGTGGCCCAGGCCGCCGCCGGCGCCAACTGGGGCCAGGTTTTCGTGCCGCGCATCGGCGCCGAGGTGGCGGTGGCCTTCGTCGAAGGCGACATCGACCGCCCGCTGGTCACCGGCGGGCTCTACAACGGCCAGGATCTGCCGCCGTTCTCCGCCGGCGTGGACTCGGGCGTCAACCACCCCGGCGTGATCGACGGCTGGCACAGCCAGGCGCTGGACGGTGCCGGCTTCAACCAATGGGTGCTGGACAACAGCACCGGCCAGTTGCGCCTGCGCCTGCACGCCAGCTACGGTGCCGGCGAGCTGGGTCTGGGCCACCTGATCCAGCAGCCCGGGGAGAGCGCGCAGCGCGGCGCCTGGCGCGGCGCGGGTTTCGAAGCCGGCACGCAGGGCTGGGCGTCGCTGCGCGCGGGCAAAGGGCTGCTGCTGTCGACCTCGGCGCGGCCCGGCAGCTACGGCTCGGCACAGGGCACGCAGATGGACGCAGCCGAGGCCGTGACGCAGCTGAAGGCGGCGCGCGACCTGGGTGGGCGGCTGTCGGGCGCAGCGCGTTCAGGCATGGCCGCGCCGCTGCCCACGCACGACGATGACCAGGCGCTGGCGCGCTTCGTCCAGGCGATAGACCCGCAGCAAGACGGCCGGCATGCCGGGCCCGTCAACGGCCAGCAGGCGCAGAAGGCGGATGGCCGCACTCCGGGCGAGCCGGTGGAGACCTTCGCCCAGCCAAACGTGCTGCTGGACACCCCGAGCACCCTGCTGATGGCCAGCGAGGCGAGCATCGCAGCCTTTGCCGGGCAGGACTTCAGCGCCGTGGTCCAGGGCGACATCCAGCACACGGCGGCGCACACCTACGCCGGCGTCTCGGGGCAGACGACGAGCTGGTACACGCACCAGGGCGGCGCCAAGCTGCACGCGGCCAACGGCCCGGTGTCGATCCAGGCCCACACCGACGCTCTGCAGATCCTGGCCGACCGCGAGGTGACGGTCATCTCGGTCAACGAAGAGATCACCGTCAGCGCGAAGAGCCGCATCGAGCTCGTGGCCGGCCAGAGCGCCATCGTGCTCGACGGCGCCAACATCGACTTCTCATGCCCGGGCAACTGGCAGGTCAAGGCCTCAAGCCACGGGTTCCAGGGAGGCGCAAGCCAGGCAGCGAGCTTGCCGGCCTTGCCGGAAGGTGTGGCGGGGATCCAGCCGAACTTCATCGAACTGAACCTGCATGACGAGTGGCTAATGCCGATCGCCGGCGCAGCCTACACGGTGGTCTTCGACGATGGCACCGTCCGCCAGGGGATGCTGGATGCCCGCGGGCACGCCCGCCTCGAAGGCGTGCCCAACCGAACGGCCCGCGTCTATTACGGCGAGGATCCACAGCCGCCCGAAGCGCGCGTCAAGCTGCCGGCGAACTCCTTCAAGGCAGGTGCCACCAGCAATGAGGAAGCGATTGCCAACATCCGGCGTGCCGAGGCTGAAGCGCAGAGGTTCTGGGCAGACCAGGCCACCAGCGAGCAGCGAGAGGTGTTCGACGAACTGCAGGATGGTCGAGACGAACCGGAGGGCGAGGACGCCTGGCATTTCCTCAACGAGGGGCAGCAGAGATCGCTGACCACCATGTTGCAGGAAGATGCTCCATGAGCAGTGCTGCCGTCGCAACCCGAGGCGCGGCTCACGCCGCGCAAGCCACTTCCGGCACAGCGCACGCGGGCTGGCTCGAGTCGCTTAAGGACGAGGCCGTCCGCTTCGTCAAGGGCGACAGCAACGCGCCCTGGGCCATCCTTGCCGAGACCGTCATCGGCTGTGTGCCGGTTCTGGGCCAGATCGTCGATGCGCGAGACGTCATCAAGGGCCTGGTTGAGGTGGCCGGTGCTCCAGCCTGCCCCCTGGCGTGGTTCAACCTGATCACCGCGCTGATCGGTCTCATTCCCGGCGGTGGCGACGCAGTAAAGCGGAGCACACGCGCCATCAAGAGCGGCGCCGTCCGTGTCGACGAACTGCTGGACATGATCCGCCGCTATTACAAGGGCGACCCCGAGAAACTGCTGCGCGAGGCGCTCGACTTGGCCAAGCTGCGCAAACAACTCGACAACATCCTCGGCAACCCGAACTTCACGCGCCAGCTCAGCCCCGAAATGCGCCAGAGGGTAGACGACATCCGCGCCAACCTGAGCCACCAATTCGACGCGTTCAAGAAGGAGATCGACGGTTGGCTGGCGAAGGGACGAAAGACGAGCGCCGATACCGGCCCCGCCGCCAAGTTACAGCCCGGAACTCCGCCGGCCAAGCCCGGGACCCAGGCCAATGCAGGAACGCAGGGTTCAGGCGAGCATAACAATCCTTGCAGCCCCAACACGCCCAACGCGGCCACGCAGCGAACGGCCCGATTCAAGAGCCTCACGCAGAAGGTGCTGGGCGTCATGGGCGAGCACATGGCCGACTACTATTGCCAGGATGTCAAGGGGTGGGGCCAGGCAGTCCGCCACGACCAGGCATTGGTCAATGAAGCCAAGCTCAACGACCACGGACGCCTCGTGCAACTGTGGCCCACTCTTCCACGCGGGCGGGGGATCGACGCCATCTGGCACAGCAAGGGCGCCAAGCCTTACGCCATCATCGAAGCGAAAGCCAGCTACGACCCCACGAAGAGTCTGGCAGCGCTGCTAGGCGAGGCGGGGGACAAGAACGAGCGTGGTGGGTCGAACGCCGGGTCTGGATCCGGCCGGGGTGGTGGCGCCGGGCGGCGCGGCGGGGGGCGGAGTGGATCCTCATCGGTCCGCCAGTCCAACGGTAAGCGGACCCAGATGAGCAAAGGCTGGATCGAGTCGCGGCTGCAGCGCGCGACCAGTTCTTCCATCGAAGCGCAGGTTATCTCTTCCGGCTACACGCGGCACGTGCTCTTCTTCTCCATTCCGCAGGCTACGGCACATGCAGAAGCGCTGATTTTGCACGCGTCGGGTCGACTTCCGGCAGACGGTATCCATTCCGCACACCAAGCCACCAGGGAGTTCGGCGACAACCAGATCTCGAAAATTGTCAACGACCGGGCAGCCGTCGTTGATGCGCACAGACGTGCGCGCTGACGAAATTACTACATGTCTTTCCACACCAAACGACGGCAGCAATTCTTGGGGCAGGCTCACTATGAGTCGGAACTGTCGGCACTTGCGCAGGGCATTGAACTGTTCAGGAGTAAGCCCGCAGGCTCGGGCGACACGGAAATAGAGGGGTGGATGATCTCTTGGCGCAGCATCGCGCGCTACCAGCTGCAGAGGGTCTGCCTCCGATACACCGCAGGCGAGCCCGTGCAGGCCTTCCGACAAGATTTTGAACAGGTCGTTTCGTCCTTTGAGAATTTCGGCGATTGGCTATGGAGATCTTCCGGCGATCGCAACGAGCCGGTCTTCCAGTACGACGTCCTTGATGAGTACTGCCAGCTGATGCAACTCATCGGTCTGTGTTTTTTGCTGCACCGTCGTGACCTGCTGCCCCGAATTGCGGCACTGCAAGATGGTGAGAGCGGAAAGGGCAACGGCGGTCGCGACACGCTGTACGAGGAGTTCATGGCCTTCGGCCTCGGTCCCGAGACCCGCTTCGAGACCGACGCACTGTGTCAAGTGCGGCCTTACGAGGACCTCTTCAACGGCCTGACCGAAACCACGCCGGGCCGCGCCTTGACAGAGATCGATCGCTTCTTGAAGCACTGGTACAAGGACCTTGCCGGAACGGGCTGGCACGACAGCCACAAGCCAGACGAGAAGGGCTGCCAGAGCGGCTATTTCGGTTACTGGAGCTTCGAAGCCGGCGCAGCAGTTCTGCTGCTTGGGATCGAAGACGATAGCCGCCTGCACAAGTACCTTTACTACCCCAAGGACCTGGTGGCCTGGGCTCGCGAGCATGCCTGGCTGAGCGCAGCCGACGAGAGAGCTGCCGCGCGGCTGCGCGCTGCCGCCGGCGAACCCTGCCCCCGCGACGGCTACTGGATGACGCCGGCCGGCACGTCGACCCGCCGGAGGTTTGCTCGGGGCGAGACGATGCCTGAGGTCGGCTGCGACTACGGCACCACCCTTTGGCAATGGGACGACAACCAGGCCCCGTGATGTCCGTTGAGAACCTGCTTTCACCGCTGGCCGGCGCTGCCCCCACCGGCGCCGACCTGAGCTTCTCTCGCGACTTCGACGCCATCGCCGAAATGCGCCGCGCCGACGACCCGACGCTGTCGCAAGGCGAATGGGTCAGCGAGGTCAAAACCGCCGACTGGCCCGGAGTCGCGTCCGCCTGTGAAACCCTGCTGGCCCAGCGCACCAAGGATCTGCGCGTCGCCGGCTGGCTGGCCGAGGCCTGGGCTCAGCTGCGCGGCTACGCCGGCCTGGCCGACGGAATCGCGCTGGCGCAGGGCTTGTGCGAGCGCTACTGGGCCAGCCTGCACCCGCTGCCCGAGGGCGAGGACATCGACCTGCGCACCGGTGCGCTGGCGCACCTGCTCACGCAGGTGGTGCAGCTGGGAGCCGCGCTGCCGGTGCTGCGGCGCGGCGACGCGGCCTACTCGCTGCTCGACATCGACGCGGCACGCGCGCTGGGGGTGGTGCTTGCCACGGCGCGCGATCCCGGCGCCGTGCCCACAGCCGGCAAGGCGACACCCGAGGACATCGCCAAAGCGCTGCGCGAGACACCTGCCTCGGCTCTTGTCGAGCACCTGGAACACGGCCGCCGCACCCGCGAAGCGCTGCTGGCGCTGCAGGCCGTGGTCGACGGCCACCTGGGCGCCGACGGGCCAGCTTTCGGCGCCGCCCGAAGCACGCTCGACGATTCCGTGCATGCGCTGGAGCGCCTGGTGCGGGGTGTCAGTTCGCCCATCACCGCACCGCCCGTGGCAGCAGCTTCACCGGAGGCTCCCGTGGCCGCAACCCTGACGGCGCCCGCCTTCGGCGCGCAACCCACGACCCGCGCCCAGGCACTGGCTCAGCTGCGGCTGGTGGCCGAGTACTTCCGCACCCACGAACCCCACAGTCCCGTGGCCTACCTGGCCGAACGCGCCGCGCACTGGGGCGAACTGCCGCTGCACGAGTGGCTGCGCCTCGTCATGAAGGACGGGGGCTCGCTCGTGCAACTCGAAGAGCTTCTGGGCGTGGAGACCAGGCACTAAGCGCCTTGGCGCTTGCGCCTACTGGCTGATCGCCCGTACCTCGATCCGACGGTTGCGCGCCCGCCCGTCGGCCGTGTCGTTGCTGGCCACCGGTCTGTCCGGCCCGGCGCCCGAAGTACCCAGCAGCGTGGCGGGCACGCCCTGG
Organism: Rubrivivax gelatinosus; assembly: GCF_016583785.1. Taxonomy (GTDB): domain Bacteria; phylum Pseudomonadota; class Gammaproteobacteria; order Burkholderiales; family Burkholderiaceae_C; genus Rubrivivax; species Rubrivivax gelatinosus_B. The sequence goes on from NZ_NRRU01000064.1 coordinate 21,034, forward strand.
GCGGTGAGGTAGCTCTTCACGGCATCGGCGCGCGCAGCCGACAAGGCCAGGTTCGACAACCGGGCGCCCTGGGCGTCGGTGTGGCCGATGATCTCGAAACGCCGGTCGGGCATGCGCTTGATCACGCCTGCCAGGTCGTCCAGTACCTGCTGGCCCGTGGCGGTGAGCGTGGCGCTGCCGGGCTCGAACTCGACGATGCGGTTGGCCAGCGCCGCATCCAGTTGCTCCTGCCCGGCGGCGCTGACCCGCAAGCCGTTGCGCACGGTGTAGGTCGGGTTGCTGAGCTGGTTGCGCAGCTGCGAGAGCACTTGCTGGCGCTGCGCGTCGCTCGCAACCTCGCCGCGGATCTCGACGACGTTGCCGCGGATGTCCAACTGGCCTCGCGTCACGCTCTTCAGGTCCGGGTGCAGTATCCGTTGCACGTGCTGGGCCCAGTTCGGCGGCGCGGCCAGCGAGCGCACGCCGAGCTGGTCGATCACGCGGTCTGGACCGTAGAGCTCGCGCACCTTGGCAAGGATCGCTTGGCGGGTCGACTCGTCGGGGACGTCGCCGGCCACGACCACCTTGCCCGGAGCGACGGACTGGGCCTGCAGCACGGGTCCGGCCAGAGCGAGCGTCGCGGCCAGGGTGCCTGCACGGAGGAGGTTTCGCATGCGCATCAGTTCCCGAGAAAGGCTTCCTTGAACGTCGCGACGGCCTGACGCAGCGACAGCGAGGGCTGTTCGAGGTAACTCGACAGCTTCTTCACGCCGTAGTCCTGGTCGACGAACGGCTCCACCCAGTCGGCCTGCTGGGCGTCGATGAAGACATCGGGCCGGCGTTCGGGGTCGATCAGGGCCTGCAAACCGCGTGCGGTGGGGCCGTCGAAACCGAGCGCCAGCACGGCACTGCCCGGGGCGCTGGGTTGCGGCAGGAACAGCACCAGCTCGAATGCGGCGCGCGAGAGGAAGCCGCTGACCAGCTCCATCCACAGCGTGGCCACGTAGGGCCGCACCATCGGGTCCTGCGGCAGCGGCAGCAGCAACCCTTTGTCCAGGCGCTGCAGCCCGCTGGCGGGAACCTTCTCCAGCAGCAGGCCGATGCCCAGCAGCAGCGTGCGCAGCGACAGCGCGTGCCCGGCCTGCCGCAGCAGCGCCTCGGTGCTGGCCAGGGTCTGCATCTCCAGGAAGTCGCGGAAGTTGGCTTCATAGGCCAGTACCGAACTCTCGAGCTCGACTTCGGTCTGGCTGATGTCGGCGAGCAGCGGCGTGGCGTCGGCGGCCGCGTAGCTCTGCCTGGCGGCCGCTTCGAAGCGCTGCCATGGGCGCGCCAGCAGCAGCGGGCTGCGCGCCACGAATGCCAGCGAATCGGTCATCTCGAGCGCGCCGGCGACGATGAAAGGGAAGCGCCGGCCAGAGGCATCGTTGCTGGCGATCAGGTGGCCGGCCAGGCCGCGCGTCGCGCGGCTGCCCAGAAACGCGAACTGCGCCGGCATTGCGCGGTCGTACAGCAGCTTCCAGCGCGGGTCGGCGGACAGCGCTTCGACGCCCCCGGCCAGCCAGTCGTCCAGCGTCTGCAGCAGCGCCGCGGGCTGGCCGCTGCGGACGAAGTCGCCGCGAGAGGGCAGCTTGCCGAAGTGCAGCATGCGCAAGGGCACCGTGGCGCTCATGGCGACGCCTTCGGCGAGGATGCTGCCGCCGCGGTCGCGTCGACACCTGCCACCAGCGTCGGCAGCCTGAGCCCCTGCAGCCGGCTGGTGCCGATCGGCGCCGTGCCTGGTGCGGTGGCGGCACGGCTGCTGGGCGGCGGCGGCTCCCCGGGCTGGCGCAGCACCCGCAAGTGCACCGTGACGGAGTAGGGTCCCTGCGTCCACTTCAGTTCGTTGACGCCACCGTCCAGCCTCTTCTTCTGCGCCAGTTCCATGAACCTGCCGAGTCCGGAGTTGCCCGGCTCGTTGACGAACTCGACGGTCTTGCCGTCGTGGGTGACGCCGCTGAGCCGCGCGCCCGCCACGCCGGCGCGGTTGGGCCAGACCATGTCGGTCCACTGCGCGGCGGCATTGCGGTAGCGCAGCGACTGGCCGTCGATGACCACCGTGTACTCGACGAAGCCGGGCGCGCCCTGGGGCAGGATCTGGAACAGCGTCTGGTCCGCCGCCGCGGCCACAGCCCCGCCGCTGCTGGCCGTGGTGACGCCGCCGCCGCCGCTGGCTGCATCGAGTTGCGCGACCCAACTGCCGAAGCCGCCGGTGAACTCCGGCCGCAGCCTCACACCGACCTCGGCCCACTGGCGCGGCTCGATGGCGTCGCCGCGGCGCACCACCAACGGCCCCAGCGCTTCGTTAGAGAACTTCGCGATCGCGCCGTCGGGGCCGAAGATCTTGGCGATGTCCTGCGGCGCCGCCTCCACGGTCGAGCGGGTGTCGAAGGGGTACTTCGACGCCAGCGTGCGCTGGAAGGGTTCGGAGACCTGCGCCGCCCAGACGCGGTTGACCTCGGTCTCGGCCGGTGGCACCACCACCGCCAGCGCCTGGATCAGCGGGCGCACCAGCAGCGGCCGCAGCGTGGCCTTGGCAGTGTCGGTCATGCCCAGCAGCAGTTGCTCGTCGACCAGCCTCAGCGCCTCGGCCAGTTCGGAGCCGGGGCCTTCGAGCGTGGCGGCCAGCAGCACGCGCGAGCCGGGGCCGGGATCGCCCTGGTTCTTGATCTGGTTGAAGCGCGTGCGCACCTTGGACAAGTTTTCCAGGTAGGCCTTGATCGGTGGCGGCGTGCTGTCGCGCGACGTCATGATGCGCGACAGCGCCGCGAACTCGCGCCCGATCGGCCCCATCGGCACGCCAGCGCTGGCCCCGGTCACGTCGACTTTCACTTCCACGCGCTGCGGCGCTTGACGCAGGATGGTCTGGCGGATCCAGTCGACGAAGCCCTTCTGCGCCTTGCCCAGGCGCTCGTTCAGCAGCGAGGGGTTGTCCCAGGATGTCTGGTCGAACAGCGTCGTCAGCACGACACGGATCGGCGAGTTCGCCGGGTCGCCCAGCCGGTTCATGCGCTTGACAGCCTCGTCGAAGCTGCCGAACTCGGCGATCGAGATGCCCTGCATGAAGCGCTGCCACTCGCGCACGTACTCGGTCTTGTACAGCTCAGTGAGCTGCTTCTGGATCTGCTCGGGGCTGCCTTCGAGCGTGAGGTCGTCGCGGGCGGCGATGTTCAGCACCCAGTCGGAGCTCTGCAACTCCTGGGTGGCGGCTTCCTTGAACGCCTTGGCGATGTACCCGTCCCAGGCCTCGCGGGTGAAGGTGCCGGGAATGGCATGGCTGCCGGCGATCACGTCCTTGTCGCCATCGGCGATCAGCCGCGCCACGGTCATCGGCGGGAAGCGGGTGGACGCGCGCGTCTTGATGTCGGCGTACACGCGCTCCACGCCCTTGACGCCGCGGCGCTGCTCGCGCAGCAACTCGCGCATCTGGTCGACCAGCGCGAGCTTGTTGGCGACGGTCGGGAAGGCGGGGTCGCGGCTCAGCCCGGCGCTGAAGCTGATCATGCGCTCGGCGCTCTGCATCAGCCGCTCGCGGGGCATGCTGCCGCGGTTGCTGTCGAGCCAGCCGCGCCAGAAGCGGGTGATCTGCTCGGCCAGATGCACCGGCTCGATCCGTTCGCGGTCGGCCAGCATCAGGTAGGTCTTGAGCGCGTTGTAGGCATCGCCCGCGTCCTCGACCGATGCGTCGACGTATCGGCCGGCGGTGCGCGGCGCGGCTGCCGTCGCCGCGCCGGACTCCGGTGGTTTGCCCAGCGGCTTCAGGCGGCCCGGGTTCGCGCTGACCTCGGCCAGATAGGCCTCGATCGCTGCCGCCGCCGGCTCCAGCATCACCTGCCGGATGCCGGCGAAGTACTCCTGGCGCAGCTTGGCCTCGATCTCCTCGCCCTGGTACAGGCCGAGGCTGATGCCCAGCGGCCGGTCCTGGCGGTAGCGCTGCAGTTGCTCGATGCGGTCCTGCAGCGTCTCCAGCGCCTGCATGCGCGACCCGAGGTCGGGGTTCTCGGCCTGCAGGCGCACGGCATAGTCGAGATCGGCGCGCACGTTGGCCATCAGCTGCCGGTTGCCCACGTACGACCAGGTCCAGCTGCCCGTCGCCAGCGCCAACAGCAGCAGCGCCGCCGAGAACGTCGCCAGTCGCAGCCGCTGCTTGCCGCGGCTGGCGTGCTGCTGCACCAAGCCCTTGTCGGCGAAGATGACCTTGCTGAACAGGTCCTTCAGGAAGAACCCGTTCTCTGCGACGACGAAGCCCGAGACGCGGTCGGCACGCGGCTCCAACGCGAACTGCTGCGCCACCCGCTCGCTGGCCTTGCTGGCCGAGCTTCCCTCCTGCACGCTGCTGGTGAAGTAGAAGCCACGGAACACCGGCTGGTACTGGTACGGGTTCTCTTCGAACAGCGTGGCCACGAAGGCACGCAGCGCCGTCTTGCGCTCGGCGAACTCCAGCGGGAAGGTCAGCACGCCCGGCGGAAGCGCCTTGCCGCGCTCCATCGCCATGCGCGCCAGCGTCATCTGCTTCAGGCCTTCGTAGAGCTCGTCGAAGTGGCGGTCGAACGCGGCCACCGCGTCGCCGCGCTGGGCCTGGGCGTACGGCAGCGTGGCGCCCCACACGCGCTCGCGCTCGCTGCGGTCGCGGTCTTCGAAGAACTCGGCAAAACCGGCGATCAGGTCGGCCTTGGTGAACACCAGATACACCGGTGCGATGACTTCCAGCGTCTCGGTGAGTTCCTGCACGCGCTGGCGCAGGTTCTTCGCCAGCTGGATGGCGGCCTCGGGCCGTCCACTGCCCAGTTCGGCCAGGCTAGCAGCGATGAGGATGCCGTTGATCGGCGCCTTCGGCCGGTGGCGCTTGAGCAGCCCCAGGAAGCCCAGCCACTCCTGGCGGTCCTCCTCGTGCACGGCGTAGCGACCGGCGGTGTCGAGCAGGATGCCTTCGCTGGTGAAGAACCAGTCGCAGTTGCGCGTGCCGCCGATGCCCTGGATCACCGCGTCGCCGCCGTCGGCGAACGGGAACTTGAGCCCGCTCTTGACGATGGCCGTGCTCTTGCCCGCGGCTGGGTTGCCGATCACCATGTACCAGGGCAGCTCGTACAACGCGGCGCTGCCGGAGAGCTGGCCGAGTTTGCTCTTCTGGATGGTCTTCACCGCGTCGACCAGCCGCGTGCGCAGCGCGGATACGTCGGCGCGCGGCGCCTGCTTCTCGGCCGCGCCGGGCACTTCGATCGCCTGCTCCAGTGCGCGCGCGGCTCGCCGGGCGCGCAGCTTCCGGATCCCCCACACGGCGAGCCCGACGGCGATCAGCGCCCCGAGCGCGATGCCGGCCCAGACCAGCGCGACCTGCAGCGCGCTGGCGCCGAGGAACAGGAACGCCGCCAGTGCCGCCAGACCGATCACGCCAAGCACGCGCGGATTGAGCAGGAAAGTCCAGATTCGGTTCATGGGGAGCGGGTGGTGGGGGCGGCACTCACGCCGCAGCCGGCGGCGCAGCCGCGGGATCGAATGGGGCAGGGCGGGCGATCAGCGCCAGGCGCAGGCGCATGTCGTCGACGGACAGAGCCAGACAGGGCTTGCCCAGGCGCTGCGCCTGGTGCGCCGCCAGCGCGATGACGAGGAGCGGTGCGGCCACGCCGGCCTGGCCGTTGAGCATGCCGGTCTGGCGCACGTCGTCGGCCGGCAGAAGATGCGGCAGGCCGTTCAGCAGCGTGGTGAGCGCCTCGGCGGCGCGTGGGGTGTGCTGGTCGGCGTCGTGCACGGCGGCGGCTATGGCTTCGGGCGCGAACGGGCCGCTGGCCAGCGCCTGCTCGACGCAGGTCTGCGCAGCCTCGCCGCTGGTGCGCCCGCCGGCATCTATCGACTTGTCGCGCGCGATGACGGCGGCCCGGTGCAGGTGCACGGGCAACTCGTCGTCTGTGGCGGCCGGCCAGGTCGTGGGCGCCAGCACCAGCGCCGCCGCCGCCTCGCCCGGAATGGGCCGCGTTGCCGAGCGCGACGTGAAGAGCCGGCCTTCGGCCTGGAGGCGACGCACGCTCGCGTCGCCGATGTCGCTGTGGCATGCGGTGACGAGCAGCAGGTCGGCGCGGTTTTCCCGCTCGAGCGTGCGCACCACACGTTCGGCCTCCGGCCAGCCGCCGCCCGGTGCCAGCGGCAGCTCGGCGATGCGATGCGGACCCGCTAGTTCGGCCGCCTGCAACTGCGCCAGCAGCCACAGGCGGGCGACGGCGGTTTCGTAGGCTGTCCAGGTGGGCGGCCACAGCGGCAGCAAGCGCAGCATCGACTGGCTCACATGCTCCGGCGGAGCGTCTTCCAGGCCGAAGCGTTCGCGCCAGGCGCGCAGCGTGGTCAGCGTGTTTTCCAGCGGCAGCTGCAAGGCGGCCAGTGCGCGTCGCATCTCGGGGCGCATTGCCTCGTGCTGCCAGGCGGCCTGCAGCGCGCGCATGGTCTCTTCAGCCGCGTCCAGGTCCAGCGCATCGGGGTCCAGGCCGCGGATGCGAGCCGTCATCAGCGGCAGGCCATCGTCGTCGCGCAGCACGGGGTCTAGTTCGGGGCGAGGCGCTCCCTCCTCGGCCGCATTCAGCAGGGCCGCGGGACTGTCGCCCGCGGGGCAGTTCAGATGCGCAGCCAGCAGTTGGAGCGTGGCGCGGCGCTCGGCCTCGTCGGGAGTGGTCGGCGTCGGAGCGGGGGAGGGCACGGCGGCGGCGCCGGCCTCGCGTTCGTGCGCCTGCCGCACCGCGCCGCGCCAGGCCCAGCGGCCGAGCAAGACCAGCGCGAACAGCGTCAGCGGTAGCGCGACTAGGTACACGGCGATGTCCTCTTCGGACATGTCTCGCTGCGTTGACTGCCAATGCCACAGCACGCCCACCCACACGAAGCAGGCGATGGCGACGAACAGCGCGATCGTTTGGAAGAAACGGTTCATCTGGGGATGCCGGCAGACCGCCGGCCGCGGACCGGCGTCAGTCGGTCGTGACCACCTGCGAGGAGATGAGCGTGGCGCCGCATGCGGTCTTGTCGCCATGCCGGGCGGCGGCCTTGCCGTCGATGATGCAGGTGGGGTCGCCGGTGGCGATCACGGTCTCGCCGCGGTGTCCCTTCTTCGGACAGGTCACTTTGTCGCCGACGCGGGCGATGGGCCTGCCGTCGGTGTCGGTCAAGGCCGAGCCGGCCACGACGACGCCGCCATGGTCGGTCTTGTCGCCGACGACGATGAAGGGTTTGTTCACGCTGTCTGCTCCCTGATATCGATCCTGGTGCTCATCCAGGCGTGGCACGCCGCGGTAGCACGCCGGCGCGTGGCAGTTCCACGTGCCCAAGGTCCACGAGCGTCCGCCAGGCGCCACCCCAGTTCAGGCCGACAGCGTCGGCGACGGCACCGAAGTGCTCGTAGCCCCTGGCGGCCCAGGCGTCGCGCTCGCTGATGACGATGCGGCCTTCGCGCAGGAACGCGCAGTCGGCAGCCAACCCGTACTGGTGGTAACTCTGGCCCGCGCCAGCGTGTGTCACGGCCAGCCCCAGCTTCGCGAGTTGTACCTGGCGTTCGGGGCTGCGATAGCCCTCGAGCAGCACCATTTCGTAGCCGTGCTGCTCGCGCATGAGTTTGAAGACCGTCAGCAGCCGCTGGCGGAAATCGGCGTCCAACAGTTCCCATTGGCGGCTTGCACTGTCGGCCAACGGACGCGCCTGTGCGACTTCTCGCGTCGTGAACAGATCCGGCGGCAACCGGGGCGGCGGCACAAGCTGTTCGCCCTGCAGCAACTCGGCGATCCGGGCGTTCGTCTCGTGCGTATAGGTATGGTCGAAACCGTCGTACGCATGCCATTGGCGCAGCACCAGAGCCAGCGCGGGGGCCAGCAGCAACAGCGCCAGCGCGGCTAGCCACCATGGGCTGAGCAGAGGCATTGCTGCTCGCGCGTCACGTCCGGCCTGCAGTAGCGACCCCAAGCCGCGCTGCAGGCGGCCGCCCCCTCGCCAGAACGTCCCGCCGGCCGGGATGCGCAGACGATCGGTCATGCGGTGGCCGAAGGCCTGCACCGGCTCGCGAATAAACGGCAGGCACAGAAAAGCCAACCCCAGCGCGACGAGGAAAACGTATACGAAGACAACAATAATTACCAAATGTTTTTACCCGTCTCGCCCGTGCCAAGGCATAAGAGTCTGCACTGAGCGGGCGTGGCTGCGCATCCTCTGCATTTATGGTCTGGCTAATGCAGGCACGCATTAGCCGGACCATAAAATTCGCCCCTTCGCAGGAGAGCTACGCTTGCCCATCAGTCCAGGCCCACAAGACGGTTCATCGGCGGCGCCGCGCCGCCCGTCCCTGACCGACGGCACGCAGGCCGGTGCCGTGCCTCAGAAGCAGCTTTCGGTGTTGGCCGCGCTCGACGGCATTCCGTCGTCGCCGGCGCGTCGCGGGATGCATGGAATGATGCTCTGGCTGCTGGTGCTTGGCGGTTTGGCCGCGACCGTGATGACCGCCACGATGATGGCGCGGGCACCGGCTGCCGAAGCACCGCAGGTGCCGCCCACGACGCGGACAGCGGCGCCCGCTCCGTCGCCCGCGCCGGACTCTAGGGCGGCTGAACCCGTCGCGCCCCCGTCGTCGGCCGTGCTGGTTGCCGCGGTTGAGGACCTGCCAATTCCTGAGCCGACCGTGGCCGCTGCGACCGTTGCCGCGCCTGCGATCAAGCCAGCCCTGGCCGACGCGGCACGCCAAAAGCCCAAGGCAGCGGCCGCCCGGCGCGCGTCGTCAGGCCCGTCCAAGCCCCACGCAACAGGCAAAGCCAAAGCCAAGCCCCCCGCCACAGCCAAACAAGCGAAGGGCGCCGCCGGTCCTGCCGCGCCGGCTGGCAACGGCGGCGACGCCGATGTCGACCTCATCGCCGCTATGGTGCAGCACATGAACCGCCAGGAGGCCAACGCCGGCGGTCGCGGCGAGATCACGATCGCCGACCTCGTGCGTCGCTGCAGAAGCCTGGCCGGCGAGGAAGCGCTGCGTTGCCGGCGCCGCATCTGTGAGAACTACTGGGGAAGGGCCGACGCGTGTCCTCGCTCGCTGGCGCCGAGCAAAGCGGCCGTGCGGCCATGACCCTGTCCGATCCCGTGGCGTGGTTCGATTCCAGCCGCCGGCTGTACGAGCTGACGGGGGAAGGCCCGCTGGCCGGACTTCGCGTCGAGGCCTGGAGTCAGCGCGAAGCACTCAGCGAGCCCGGCGAACTGCACATCAGCTGCCTCGCGCAGCGTGCCGATCTGGATATCGAGGACATGCTCGGCCGGCGCGTGGACCTGCTCACCACGCAGGCCGACGGCGGCCGCTGCGTCCGCGGCGGCATCGTGATGGCGGCTCAAGCGCAGGACGGCGACGGCGGATTCGCCCGCTACAGCCTGGAAGTGCGGCCCTGGATCGCGCTGCTGGCCTACACCCGGCGCAGCCAGGTGTGGCAGGAGCGCTGCCTGCGCCAGATCGTCGACGCGGTGTTCGCCGGCTACCCCGCCTACGCCGCCTGGCGCTGGGCCGCGGATGTCGACGCCCACCTGGCCGCCAGCGCCTTCACCGGCACCGACGGCGTGCGCAGCTACTGCGTGCAGTACCGCGAGACGGACCTGGCGTTCGTGCAGCGCCTGCTGGCCGAAGAAGGCCTGGCCTGGCGCATCGAGCCCGACGACGCGGCGCCGCTGGGCCATGCGCTGGTCATCTTCGCCGACAGCGCGCAGGCCGAGTCTTGCCCCGAGGACACGGTCTCGGCCGCTTCAGGCGGCGTGCGCTTCCACCGCGAAGCCCCGGTCGAGGAACAGGACAGCATCCAGGCCTTCGGCGGACTGCGCACGCTGCAGTCGACCACCGTCGCCACGCTGGCGTGGGATTACAAGGCCCACCGCAGCGTCGTGGCCAGCGTGCCCACCGCCTTCGCGTTCGGTGGCGGCTCCTCAGGCGCGCTGGTGGACCTGCTGGAGAGCTACCAGCCCGCCGGCGCTTATGCCTTTGCCGACACCTCCCGTGCCGAGCGCGCCGCACTGCTGCTGCAGCAGACGCTGGAGGCCCGCCACAAGCGCTGGCTGGGCCGCGGCACCGTGCGCAGCTTCGTGCCCGGCAGCACCTTTGCCCTGCGCGACAGCCCGCTGGACCTGCTGCCTGAGCTGGGAGCCAGCCACAGCGAGCGTGACCGCAGTTCCTGCTGACCCAGGTCGTGCACGCCGGCATCAACAACCTGCCCAAGGATCTGAGCGAGCACGTCGCCCAGGCGCTGCCCGACTGGGTGCCCGCCCCGGTGCGCGCCCAGGCCGCCGCCAGCGGCTACGGCAACGCCTTCGAAGCCCTGCGCGCCAACGTGCCCTGGCGGCCCTGGCGCTGGGACGACAGCGGCGTTCTGCTCAACCCGCGCCCGCAGGCACCGGGCCTGCAGACCGCCACCGTCGTCGGCCCCGAGGGCGATGCCGCCTCGGCCGAAGAGATCCACACCGACCGCCTGGGCCGCGTGCGTGTGCGCTTCCCGTGGCAGGACGGCGAGCACCGCGC
>NZ_NRRU01000065.1 GCF_016583785.1 Rubrivivax gelatinosus
CCGAAGGACAGCGCTGAGCGGGGTGTTCCTGCCCCTCCGCCGTGGTCCAGGCGCGGCGCCCCGAAGCCTTCAAGCCAAGACGGCTTGCGTGTGCGTCGGGCCTTCGGCAAGCGGTTTCAGCCAGCCCTCGTCTTGCAGGCGCTGCCACGCGGCGGCGACATGCTCGCGCTTCATCAGGCGGCGCTTGCGATCGTTCCACGCCTGCACGGCGGCCAGCGCGTCATCGGACGACGTGACGCCATCCTCGCGCGTGGCGACCCAGTGGACGGAGGCCAGCAGTTCCATGCCGTACGAAGACTGGTAACCCTCGATCAGCCGCCCGACGCGGGCGACCTGTTCGGCCAGGTCCGAATGCTGGGCGGCAATGAAAGCCTCTGCCTCGGCCAGCGCGTCCTCCGTGGGCTCGATCTCCGCTTCCACCGTCCCGTCGCCCAGGCCGCGGATGTAATGGCCTTCCATCTTGTCGAGGGCATGGCGCAGCGGGTCGGAGTACGGGCCGTAGTGGTGCTTCACGAAGTGCAAGGCCAGTGGCCCGCCGGCTTCCTGCAGGAAGTAGGCAAGCTTCTGAACTTCAACCCGCGACAGTCCGTAGTTCAGCCCGCGGTAGGTGTCGAGCATCTTGACGATGGCGGCACGCCCCGGCGTCATGCGCGGGCGGCGTGTGCGAACCTCCATCGACTTGGGCTCCGGCGCGCCGGCCGGCTCGAACAGCCGAACCTCGACATCCGGGAGTTCGGCGAACGCCGCTTCGATCAGCGGTCGTACTTCGCTCCAGTCCAGTCCGCCATTGCCGCAGCCCAGCGGGGGCACGGCAATCGAGCGGATGCCCAGGCGTCGCACCTGCGACACTAGGTCCACCAGGCCGTCGCGGATGAAATCGATGCTGGACGAGCCGCGCCAGTGATCCTTGGTCGGGAAGTTGATGATGAAGTTGGGCTTCACCAGACCGCCCGAGTCGAACACGAACATCCGGCCGGGCCGCACCAGCCCCGCCTTGCAGGCCGCGGCGTAGGCATCGAAGTTGGCGGGCCACTTGTTCTTGAACTGCAGGGCGATGCCCTTGCCCATCACGCCGACGCAGTTCACCGTGTTGACGATCGCGTCCACGTCGTCTTGCTTGAGCAGGTCGCCCTGGGTCAGCTTGATCACGATGTCGGGTTCCTGGAAGTACCAGTTGGGCATGACGTCCACGCGCAATGGTAGGCCCGCGCGGGCCACCAGTTGCTGAACCTGGGCTTGGCGTTCCTCGTCGATGACGCCGATTCGGGTCATGCAGCTCAGCGGCGTGTGGTCCTTCACCAGAAACTCGGCCTGGCGGCGTTCCATTCGCTCGGCATAGCGCTCCGTGGACGGAACCGTATGCCAGACCTGCAGTAGCCGTCGAGCTGCGGCCGCTCGGTGATCAGATCCCAGGCCACTACCGTGTCGAGACGCGCCAGATCCGTGTAGGCGGTACTGAAGGCCAGCGTAGCGTTCCGGTCGTAGAACACGAACGGCTGCCCGAGCGCGGTGACGTTCTCGACCGTGGTCTCGAAGTGGACGATGTCGGCCTGCCGCCAGGCGCTTCCCTCCACCCGCCCGCCGTTGATGGCGTAGAGCATCGGCGAGCGTGGTGCGAAGTAGAAAGGCACGAAGTCGTGCACCACTCCGCCCGGCGGGTTGGGTACCTCACGAACGGCACGCACGCCTTGGGCTCCGGCGTGCGCGATGTTCTGGTAGTTGATGCCGGCCGTGGCCCCGCGGTTCTTGGACAGCAGCGCGCCGGTGGCGAGGATCGCCTCCAGGTTGGCGATGGCCGTGATGTGAAACAGGCGGGTGGGCTTTGGGGCGTGCGCTAGTCGCGCTCCGAGGTCTAACGGGACGAAAAGGACGTCGCTGGCCGCGTCGGCGGTCAGCGTGGGTTGAAACCGCCAGGTCTGGAACGACCAGGCGCTCGCGGGCATGTCGCTGGCCGCGTCGGCGGTCAGCGTGGGTTGAAACAGCACCTCGTACACCGCCGCCCGCGCCGCGTTCCGTCGCTGGCCGCGTCGGCGGTCAGCGTGGGTTGAAACATCTCGGACGACAGCTACGGATGCATGCCGATCGGTCGCTGGCCGCGCCGGCGGTCAGCGTCAACACGCTGTTCTCGATGACGGTCACCTACGCGATGAAGGACGGCATCCTGCGCCGCAAGGAGCAGGCGAACCAGGGCCGCCCGTTCGGCGAGGCGCTGCAGCGCTGGGTGCGCAACGACCCGTCGCTGCACACCGACTGCGTGCGCGCGGCGGTTTGCATCGAGAGCTACGGCCCGCTGGTGCACAACAACTGGGACATCTACGCGCTGCTGCGCCGCCAGTACAAGCCGGCCGAGATGATCGTCATCCCCGGCGGCGCGCACGCGCTGTCGCGACAGCCCGAACGTTTGCTGTCGCTGCAGGGGAACGTCGACTGGTTCCGTTTCTGGCTGCTGGGCGGCGAGCGCCAGAAACCCGTGCTGCGGGGCGAGACGGCCGCCCACCTGCAGGCGCAGTACGCGCGCTGGCGGCAGATGCTGGACCTCGAGCGAGCGGACGAGGCGCGGCCGCGGTGTGTGCGGGAGGGCGGTGCGGATTAACTATGCAAGACGCTCTTGCGGCGCAGGCTTGCCCGGGCGTGGTTGCCAGGCGAGGATGCTCCGATATGCTGCGTCCGGTACGGCGTGCTGCCGCCAAAGATCGCGTGTAATCGCGGACGGCCAATGAAGACCTACGATTTCCAGTCCTCCAACGCGTTTGTCGAGCTCTTCGAAATACCTCCCTATCAGTCCGGCTCGCTGGATGGTTTGTCTTTTGCGGTCAAGGACAACATCGATATCCGCGATCGATTGACGTCCTATGGCAGCAAGCCGTGGCGTGAAACGCATCCGCCAGCCGCCTATCACGCGGTTTGCGTGGAGCAGCTTTTGATGGCGGGGGCACGCTGTGTCGGCAAAACGATCGCCGACGAGTTGACCTACAGCCTGGATGGCGAGAACTACTTTTATGGCACGCCAGTGAATCCGCGAGCGCCGGACCGAATTCCCGGTGGCTCTTCCAGTGGTTCCGCGTCGGCGGTCGCATGCGGCTTGCTCGACTTTGCGCTGGGCACCGACTGTGGCGGATCGATCCGGGTTCCCGCCAGCCTTTGTGGCGTCTACGGGATGCGGCCGAGTCTTCATCGCATATCCGAAGCCGGGGTGCTGCCCTTCGCGCCAAGTGTCAGCACCGTGGGCGTGCTGGCGCGGGATCTATCGGTTCTGCGGCGGGCGATGCGCGTGCTTCTTCGCAGTGATCACCTGGCGTTGCCACGTGTCAAGAACATCTATCTGCTGCAAGAAGCCTTCGATATTGCCGACCCGGCGATTCAGGATGCATTATCTGGCTGCATCGCGCATTTTGACGGCCTGCCTCACCTCGCCGTCAGGTCGATTTCGTTGCGCGACATCACGGGTCTGGACGTGAGCCTGAAGTCGTGCAACGAGAACGCGCTTCGGGTGCTTCAGACGGCGGAGATCGCCAACGCCCTTGGCGGCTGGATTCGCGCAAGCCAGCCGGAGCAGGGGCCCAACTTCCGCGCGGGATACCGCAACGTCGAAGGGTTCGATCGCAGTGCGATGAGCGCTGCTTTGAACTTGTGCGAGGCTCTCTTTGCGCGGGTTGCGGCATTCACTCAGCCGGGCGATGTTTTCTGTTATCCGACGGCGCCTGTGCTCGCCCCGAAGAAGGGCGTGCTGACGAGCAGTAATCTGGACGTCGTTCTTGATTATTACGACCGGACCATGGCCGTCACGGCGTTTGCTGGTGTGGCACGGCTGCCTGAGATTACTATTCCGCTGGCTCAGGTCGATGGCATCCCTGTCGGACTTTCGCTGGCGGCCGGCCACTATCAAGACGAGTTTCTGCTCGACGCCTGCCTGCGCTTGTGGGGCTCGCCACCATTGAAGCAGGCTGCTTCTTTCCTGGCCCCCTGAAGCCGCCAAGGGCCCGGCCCGCCCGGCGCTGGAGCGCCCCTCGCCGCGAATGTTTGACGTGCTCCTGCATGCGTGCATTCGCCTGCCGTGCTGGCAGATCGGCGATGGCTCGAGGCCGGACGATGTCCGCGCGGTGGCGCCGGGCTCTTGGCGACATGGTGCCCAGGTGCGGCGTCGGCTCCTCCCGATCCTGCCGTTCCCGTCGACCGCGCCGCATCCAAGGGCCCAGTCCCCCATCCCTCAGAACCGCCCCCGGTGGACCCAAAGCTTCATGTTCACGGCCGCGCTCCAGATGAACGATGCACCCACCCAGCGTCTTTGCTGGGCTACGTGACATAGGGGGCACTCCATGGCCAACAAGGCACTTGTAGTCGGGATCAACAACTACGCCGGATCGAACGCGCTGTCCTGCTGCGTCAATGACGCCAAGGCCGTCGCGGCGCTGCTGAAGACCAAGCTCGGTTTCAACAGCGGCGACGTCACCGAGCTGCATGACGAGGCGGCGACCAAGGCCCGGGTCAAGTCGGGCCTGCAGCGCCTGCTGCAAGGGGCCACGAGGGACGACCGGCTGCTGTTCTTCTTCTCGGGACACGGCTACCGCAAGGAGTACGGCCAGGAACTGCGCGATACCCTGGTGATGCAGGACCACACGTTCCTCGACGAGCAGGAGTTGCGCGACGCGATGGTGGGCGTTCCGCACGGGACCTTCACGATCCTGCTCGACGCCTGCTTCTCCGGCGGGGCGGAGAAGTTCTTCCTCGACGAGGACGGCCGGATCGTGGACCTCGGCGGCCGTCCCAAGACCTGGGTGCCGGACACCAAGGACTTCAACGACACCTACGCCGGGCGCCGCGTGGTGGGGCTCGTGCACCGGCCGTTCGGTGGTGCGGCGTCGAGGGATGACGGCAAGGGCTACGTTCCCGGCGCCGGTGCGCTGGTGCTGCCGCTCAAGCTCGAGGAGTCCCGCGCGCTGCTGCTGGCAGCGTGCAAGGATGACGAGACGGCGCGCGACGGCAACCAGAAGACCAACTACAAGTCGGTCTTCACGTACGCGCTGATGAACCAGATCGACACGCTCGGCGCCTCCAGCAGCACCCTCGACCTGGCCAACGGTGCGGCCAATCTGCTGACGGACATGGGCCATCCACAGACGCCGACGCTGAAGACCCCGATCGCGCCGAATGGCCTGGAAACGCGGCCCTTCGTCGTGTTCAACGGCGGCTCCAAGGGCCTGGCGCCCGAGATCGACCCCAAGGGCTGGTTGGACGTCGCGCTGCAACTCGGCGGCGTGATCGCGCCGGCGGTCGTGAGCGCGCTGCCCACCATCGTCGGGGCGGTCCAGGGCCGGCCGGCCGTGGCTGCCGGGGCGGCCAAGGGCCAGGGCTTCGGCCAGGACGACAGCAAGGGGTGGCAGGACATCGCGAGCGTCATCGTGGAGAAGGTGGTGCCCTTCGCCATCAAGCTCGTGCCGGCGGTGTTGCAGGCGGTGCAGCAGGCGTCCGCTGCCGACGAGCCGGGGCGCAAGAACCTGGCCGTCGAACTCGACCAGAAGGACTGGGCCGACCTGGCCACGAATATCGGCGCCGCCGCCGTGCCGGTCCTGCTGCAGGCCGTTCCCGCGTTCATCGGGGCCGGTGGCTCTGCGGCCGCAACGAAGGGGCTGCGCGCCGGCGAACTCGACCAGAAGGGCTGGGCCGACCTGGCGGCCGGCATCGCGAACGCGGTCCTGCCGGTCGCGCTTCAACTGGTCCCGCAGGTGCTGGACATCCTGGGCGGCAAGGGCACGGCCAAGGCCAAGGCGCTCGACGACAAGGGCTGGCTCGACATCGCGGCGAAGATCAGTGCCGCGGTCGTCCCGCTGATCGTCGAAGTCGTGCCCGATGTCGTGCGGGCGATCCAGGAACTGCTCCCGGCCGGCTCCGGCGGGCACAAGTCCCTGCTGGAGCTCGATGAAGGCAGCAAGGCCTGGTACGACACGATCGGCGCCATCGTCAGCCAGGCGGCGAGCATCGCGGTGCCGCTGCTGCCGCTGGTGCTGACCCTGCTGTAGCCGGGGCAGCCAGCCCGGGACGCCGTTGCCCGCGCCGCGGCGTCCCCGGTGGCCACGCCAGGCCTTCACGGGGCCTGGCTCCCCTCCAGCAGCAGCGCAGCCTGAAGCCGGGTCCGGACGTTCAGCTTGCGCAGCAGGTTGTGGACGTGGTTCTTGACCGTCGGCAGCTCGATGCCCAGGTGGCGGGCGATGTCCTTGTTCGACAGCCCCCGTGCCAGCAGCCTGGAGACCTCCAGTTCGCGCAGCGACAGCGTATCGGCCCGGCTGGCAGCGCGGCCGGCGACGGCAGGGGCAAAGCCGGCTGCGTTCGCCCCGTGGCGCTTCGCGACCAGGCGCAGAAGCTCGGATGCCGGCGCTGCCGGAGGCAGCACCTCGTCGACGCCGGCTCGCTGCACGAGAGGCTGGTGGACCAAGGGGTCGACGCCGATGGCGAGGATGTAGGCACGCGGCCAGCCGCGTCTCAGGACGTCCAGGCCATGCACGGCGCCGTCCACGCGCACGTCCAGCAGCAGGATGTCGGGTGCCGCGGCCACCATCTGGATGACGGCGTCCGCGATGCTGTGGGCCACGCGCACGCGCCATGGGTCGTTCGGGGCGACGGACAGGAGCCGGCCGACGGCATCGCCGTAGATCCTGGTGTCGCTGAGCACGAGAAGTTCCATGGGCGCGAGGCACGGCACCAGCCGGGCGCGGTGTCAGGGACGGGCGCGGGAACGCCGGGTCTCATGTCGTGTCGCGCCCGCGGCACGAGCACGGCTCCTGCCGCCCGGGCTCCGCGCGGCGGGGCGCTCGGCCCGCGGTTCAGCCGCGGGGCGGTGTTGCGGCCAGAGCGGGTTTTGAAAGGCAGCCGTCACGTATTTGTCGCAACCGCGAACGTCGCTAATATGGAGGATCCTTCCGGGGCCTGCGCTCACGTTTCTTCGTGGCGCCGCATGGCATTCGACTGGCGAGACTGCACCCTTTCGGGGGATGCGTTTATCGCCATCACGAGCGATTGACGTTCGTCTCCCCGAGCGGTTCGCGCTGGATTTTCGGCGCCTCGCCCGCGGCGGATCGTTCAGGCACTGCCGGCGAGAATCGGGGCGCCGTTCCCCGTCCGGCCCGCAGCTGGGTGGCGCCCGCCGCCGCCAGGCGGTGCGGCACACGCTGAGCGGCGCTTTGCGAACGGCGGCCCAGGCCGAGCGCGCCAGCTGTCCCCGCTCTGAAAGATGGCCCCGCCCGCAGGCGCCCCCGGGTGCCGCGTGGCGGCGGCGAGCGCCCCCCGCTCGTGCGCCAAACCGACCACTCCGTCGCCCCAGCCGCCGCTCCGGATTTGCCCCGGCAGCGGCGTTTTCGCATTCCTAGACTGCCCCTCAACCGTGCTCACCTTCAACGATCACGGGCCATCGAAGAGGAGTAGGAAATGTCGGTCACAAGCAGAATAGACGCGGGCACCGTCCGCCCCGTCGCTGAATCAAGCTGGACACCACACGATACGACGTGGGTATTGGGCCTGTTTGCCACGGCCATCGGCGCGGGTACCTTGTTCTTGCCCATCAATGCCGGCCTCGGCGGTATCTGGCCGCTGCTCGTGATGGCCTTGCTGGCCTTCCCGATGACCTATCTGGCGCATCGCGGCCTGATCCGCTTCATTCTCTCGTCGAAGAAACCCGGGAGCGACATCACCGAAGTCGTCGGTGAGCATTTCGGCCCGCTCGCCGGCAAGCTCATCACGCTGCTCTATTTCTTCACCATCCTGCCCATCCTGCTGCTCTACGGTGTCGGCCTGACCAATACCGTCGAATCGTTCATGGTGCATCAGCTGGGCGTCGCGCCCTGGCCCCGGGCGATCCTGTCGTTCATCCTCACCGCCGGCCTCATCGCCGTCGTCGCCTGCAGCGAGAAGATGGTCGTGCGCGTCATGGGCTGGCTCGTCTATCCCTTCATCTTCGTGCTGATGGGCCTGGCGCTGTTCCTCGTGCCCGAATGGAACGGCGCGGTCCTGCAAGGCGTGCCGACGGCGGGCAAGTTCAGCGTCACGCTGTGGCTCAGCATTCCGGTGCTGGTGTTTTCGTTCAACCATTCGCCGGTGATCTCGCGCTTCGCTGTCGCGCAGCAGCAGCAATACGGCAAGCAGGCCGTCGCCAAGGCCGACCGGATCGAAAAGTACGCCGCGCTGCTGATGGTCGTGGTGGTGATGTTCTTCGTCTTCAGCTGCGTCTTCGCGCTGTCGCCGGCCGACCTGTCGGCGGCCAAGGAACAGAACATCTCGATCCTGTCCTACATCGGCAACAAGTTCCAGAACCCCTGGGCCGCGGTGATCGCGCCGCTGGTGGCATTCGTCGCGATGTCCAAGTCCTTCCTCGGCCACTATCTCGGCGCGCGTGAAGGCCTCAATGGTTTCATTGCGCAGCAGATGCAGTCGCGCAACAAGTCGGCGAACGTCAAGCTGATCAACCGCGGCAGCATGCTGTTCATGTTCCTGACGATCTGGGGCGTGGCCACGATCAACCCCAGCATCCTGGGCATGATCGAATCGCTGTGCGGCCCGATCATCGCCGCCCTGCTGTTCCTGATGCCGATGTACGCCATCCGCAAGGTGCCGGCGATGCGCAAGTACGCCGACAGCCCGAGCAACGTCCTGGTGACCTTCATCGGTGCCGTCGCGATGTCCGCGATCTTCTATTCGCTGATCAGCCACTGAAAACCGGCAGCCGCCTGCCGGGCCCGCCAACGCGGGTTTCGGCAAACGGCCTCCAGCGTCAACCGCACGGGAATCTCATCATGATCAGCATGTTTCAGCTCTACAAGGTCGGCATCGGGCCTTCGAGTTCTCATACCCTGGGCCCGATGAATGCCGCGCGTCGTTTCGTCGACGACCTGCGGGGCCTGGGCAAACTCCTGCAGGTGACGTCGGTGGTGATCGACGTCTACGGCTCGCTCGCGCTGACCGGCCTCGGCCACAAAACCGACGTGGCACTGCTGCTCGGGCTGATGGGCGAGTTGCCCGACACCATCGACGTCGCCGCCATCCCCGGTTTGATCGGGAAAGTGCGCGCCAGCCAGCGCATCCAGCTGGGTTTCGACGGCCCCGAGGTGGAATTCGGCCGCACGGCGATGACCTTCCACCATTCCAGCCTGCCGCGGCATGAAAACGGCCTGACGCTGAAGGCCTTCGCCGCCGACCGGCTGCTGCTGGAAAAGAACTACTACTCGATCGGCGGCGGTTTCGTCATCGAGGACGGCGCCGCCGCGGGCGCCGACGACGCCGACAGCGCCGCCCCTTATCCGTACGCCAACGCCGCCGAACTGCTGGCGCATTGCCGCCGCACCGGCCTGTCGCTGTCCGGCCTGGTGCTGCAGAACGAGCTGCAGCTGCACACCCAGCAGGAGATCAGCCGCTATTTCGGCAACATCTGGGCGCAGATGTCGCAGTGCATGGAGCGCGGCATGAAGACCGAAGGCGTGCTGCCGGGGCCGTTCCGCGTGCCGCGGCGCGCGGTGGCGCTGCACCGGCGCCTGAGTTCGGCCGGGCCGCTGTCCAAGGACCCGATGAACATCATCGACTGGGTGAACATGTTCGCGCTGGCGGTGTCGGAGGAAAACGCCGCTGGCGGCCGCGTCGTCACCGCGCCGACCAACGGCGCCTGCGGCATCGTGCCGGCGGTGCTGGCCTATTACGACCAGTTCATCAACAAGGTCGGCGAGGACGACTGCAACCGCTTCTTCCTCGCGTCGGCGGCCATCGGCGCGCTGTTCAAGACGAACGCGTCGATCTCCGGCGCCGAGGTCGGCTGCCAGGGCGAGGTGGGCGTGGCGTGTTCGATGGCGGCGGCGGGTCTCGCCGAACTGCTGGGCGGCTCGCCCGAGCAGGTCTGCATCGCGGCCGAGATCGCGATGGAGCACAACCTGGGCCTGACCTGCGACCCGGTCGGCGGCCAGGTGCAGATCCCCTGCATCGAACGCAACGCGATGGGCGCGGTGAAGGCCATCAACGCCGCCCGCATGGCGCTGTGCCGCACCAGCGCGCCGATCATTCCGCTGGACAAGGTCATCGAGGTCATGTTCGAGGTCGGCAAGGACATGGACCCGAAGTACCGCGAAACCTCCTGCGGCGGCCTCGCGCTGAAGATGGCGGCGCCGGTGTCGGCGGCGGCCGCCGAGCCCGAGCAGGAGTGCATCCGCTGGGCGCCCTGAAGCCGGGGCCGGCCGCGCGCGGGCGCGGCCGGCACGACTGCACGGCACGACTCACGGCGCGCCGCGGCGGCGCGCGCCTGCGGCGTGAAAGCTGGCACGCGCGTGACCATCGGCCGCAGAATGCGCGCCGCGGGTGGCCTGTCGCGTACCGACACCCGCAGGCGCGGCCGGCCGCGCAGGAGCAGTAAAGAGGTACGCCGTTGAATCTGCAATCGATCGTCTCGCTGTCGGTATTGCTGCTGCAGCAGATGTGCGTCTATCTGGTGGTGGCGTACGCGCTCAGCCGGACGCGGCTGTTCATCCCGCTGACGCGCGCCACCATCCGCTGGCCGCACCGGATCGCCTGCTACCTGATCTTCTCGGCGTTCTGCATCATGGGCACGCTGCTCGGCCTGCCGGTGGTCAGCGGCAACGCGATCGCCAACACCCCGGCGATCGGCGCGGTGCTCGGCGGCCTGCTCGGCGGGCCGGTGGTCGGCCTGGCGGTCGGCGTCACCGGCGGCATCCACCGCTACACCCTGGGCGGCTCGTTCGGCCTGGCGGCGGGCATCGACATCGTGATGCAGGGCCTGGCCGGCGGCCTGACGCACCGCTACCTGATCAGCCGCGGCAAGACGCGGCTGCTGTTCAGCCCGGCGCTGGCCGGCGGGCTGACCTTCATCACCATCCTGATCGAGCTGGGCATCGACCTGGCGCTGTCGCGGCCCTTCGACGAGGCGCTGCAGATCGTCAAGCTGATCGCGCTGCCCGAGCTGATCGCCAACACCGGCGGCGCGGCGATCTTCGTCAAGATCCTGCTCGACCGCCGCGACAGCATCGACCGCCAGTCGCGCGCCTTCTCGGCCAAGGCGCTGGAGATCGCCGCGCACGTCGACGGCGTGCTGCGCGACGGTTTCGACCAGGAGAACAGCACGCGTGTGGCGCGCATCATCTACGAGCAGACCGGCGTCGGTGCCGTCGCCATCACCGACCGCGAGAAGCTGCTGGCCTTCATCGGCGTCGGCGACGACCATCACCTGCCGGGCACGCCGATCTCGTCGGCCCAGACTTTCCACGCCATCGAATCCAACGAGGTCATCTTCGCCGACGGCAACGAGGTGCCGTTCCAGTGTTCGATCAGCCCGAGTTGCAAGCTGGGTTCGGCGCTGGTGATCCCGCTGGTGGGCGAGAACCGCCAGGTGATCGGCACGATCAAGCTCTACGAGCCCAAGACGCGCATCTTCTCGACCATCAATCGCACGCTGGGCGAGGGCATCGCCAAGCTGCTGTCCAGCCAGATCCTCGACGGCCGTTACGAGCGCCAGAAGAGCTTGTTGCTCGAATCGGAACTGAAGCTGCTGCACGCGCAGGTGAACCCGCATTTCCTGTTCAACACGCTGAACACGATCATCGCCATCACCTACGACGACCCGGCCAAGGCGCGTGCGGTGCTCACCGACCTGGCGGTATTCCTGCGCAAGAACCTCAAGCGCCCGACCGAGGACGTCGTCGTGGCCGAGGAGATCGATCACATCAAGGCCTATCTGGGCATCCAGCTGACGCGTTTCGAAGACCGGCTCTCGGTCGACATCGACATCCCCGAGCCGCTGCTTGGCGTGCACGTGCCGGCCTTCACGCTGCAGCCGCTGGTGGAGAACGCGATCAAACACGGCACGGCGCAGATCATCGGCGTCGGCCGCATCAGCATCCGCGGCCACCACGACGGGCAGGCGGTCTATCTGGTCGTCGAGGACAACGCCGGCCGCTACGATCCCAAACCCGGCGGCGGCGGCCTGGGCATGAACATCGTCGACCGGCGCATCAAGAACCGCTACGGCGAGTCCTACGGCGTCACGATGAGCTGCGAACGCCAGGTGTCGACGCGGGCCACGGTCCGCATTCCCATGGAGGCCCTGAGCTGAAATGATCACCGCCTTGATCGTCGACGACGAACCCTTCGCCCGACGCGACCTGCGGCGCACGCTGGAGCCGGCCAAGGACATCCAGATCCTGGGCGAATGCGGCAACGCCATCGACGCGCTCACGCGCATCCACGTCGACAAGCCCGACGTGGTGTTCCTGGACATCCAGATGCCGCAGATCACCGGCATCGAGATGCTGGGCATGCTGGACCCGCAGACGATGCCGCACATCGTCTTCCTGACCGCCTACGACGAGTACGCGGTGCAGGCCTTCGAGAAGAACGCCTTCGACTACGTGCTCAAGCCCGTCACCTCCGACCGGCTCGACCTGACGCTGGAGCGCCTGCGCAACAGCTTCTTCAAGCACGACTTCAGCGTGCTGCCCGAGGTGAACCACCTGCGCCAGGTGCCGTGTTTCGGCCTGCACAGCGTGATGTTCGTGAAGCTGCCGGACGTCGAGTACGTCGAGGCCCGCAACACCGGCATCTACGTCTGCGACGTCGACGGCCAGGAGCACGCGACGACGCTGCGCCTGAACATCCTGCAGCAGCGCACCAGCCTGCTGCGCTGCCACCGGCAGTTCCTCGTCAACATCGACCTGGTGCACAAGCTGCAGTACCTGGAGAGCGGCCTGGCCGAGTTCGTGACGCGCCGCGGCCGCGTGATCCCGATCAGCCGGCGGCTGCTGCCGGACATCAAGGAGCGGCTGGGGATCAGCTGAGTCTGGACGAACGAGGCCGGATGGCCTTGTTCGCCTGACTCAGGCCCGAACGCGATTGCACGCGTGAGGGCTGAGGCCTGCCGCCTACTGCAGCTTGTGCCCCGCCAGCCGCTTCGCATCCGGGATGCGGATCTCGCGCTTGTCGATCTCGATCAGCCCCGCCGCCTCCAGCTCGTGCAGCACGCGCGAGAAGTACTCGGGCGTCAGCGACAGCCGCGACGCGATCGTCGCCTTGCTCACCGGCAGGCTCACGCGCAGGTCGCGGCGCTGGGCGCTGGCGGCCGGGGTCACGCCGGCGTCGGCAAGCGAGAACGCCGCGGCGTCCTCGGCTTCTTCGGGCAGGTCGCGCAGCAGGTAGCCGATGACACGCTGCATGCCGCTGTGCAGCGAATACGCCTGCACGTCGTGCACCAGCCCGTGCAGCCGGCGCGAGATGCCGGCCAGCATGCGCATCGCGAAGCGCGAGTCGCGCTCGATCTCGGCCAGCACCGCTGCCTTGCCGACGCTCAGCACCAGCGTGTCGGCCAGCGCCTGCGCGTTGATGATGTAGGGCTTGCCGGTGAACATCAGCGCCTCGGCGAAGCTGTTGCCGGGGCCGACCAGCTCGATCACCTTCTCCTGCCCCGCGGGCGAGATCGCATACAGCTTCACCTGGCCCATCACCGTGACGTGGAACTCCTCGCAGGGCTCGCCGACGCGGAACACCGTGTCGCCGCGCGAATGACGCTTCAGGCGGCAGCCCAGCGCCAGGCGCTGCAGTTCCTCCGGGCTCATCTCCTGGAACAGCGGCAGCACCGCCAGGTAGCGCGGCAGGTCGAAGTTCCTCGTCTCCATGTTCTCTCCTCGGGGCGGCGGCTGTGCCGCGCAGGTGTCTGCCGCTCAGCATGCTCCGCAATCGCAGGCGCGGCCGGGCTTGATTGTGATCAGGCCGGCATCAAGCCATCGTCGGCCGCAGGTCCTGCGGGCGGCGCGCGGCGGCCAGGCGCGGCGCACCGTTGTTTTCCTTGAACCCGTTCAAGGCATCGCATGGGCGCGCCGCCGAGCATCGGCTTCAAGCCCGCGTGGCGGGCGCTAGCGACGAAAGAAGACGATGACGGCTCAGGCCATGGCCCCGGCAGGGGTGCCGCAGAAGATCGAGCACATCCTCGAGCGTTTCCACGAGACCCACCGGGCCGAGGTGCCGGTGCTGGTCGCGCAGGCGCGGGCGCTGGCGGCTGGCGGCGTCGTGCCCGAGCTCGCCGACCATCTCGAGCTGATGGGCGAGGCGCTCGAGGAGCACATGTTCAAGGAGGAGATGCGCCTCTTCCCGATGATGGAACAGGGCGGCGGCACGCTGATCGGGCTGCTGCTCGACGACCTGGAGCGTGAGCACCGGGCGCACGAGCTCGCGATCGCGCGGCTGGAGGAACTGCTGCAGGCCTTGCCGGCCACACCCGAAGCGGCGGCGCTGGCCGCCGGCTGCAACAAGTTCGTCGCCGACCTGCACCAGCACGTGGCGGCCGAGGACGAAGACCTGTTCCTGCTGTTCGGCGCGCGTGAGCAGCGCGCGGCGGGGCGTGTCGTTCAGGCCTGAACGGCGTTTGCGGCAGGCATGAAAAAGGCGCCGCGGTGACGCGGCGCCTGGTGCGGGGCGTGTTTAGCGCCGGATCTGGGCGAGCGGGTCGCCGGGCAGGCGGGCGTGGCTGCGCAGGTCGGCCAGTTCGGCCGGCGACATCGAGTCGCGGCTGCTGGGCACGTCGGGGCGGTGCAGCGCCAGTTCGCGCATGCGCGTGGCCAGCGTGTGGCCGAACGCGCGGGCGAAGGTCTCGTCGCTGTCGCAGGCTTCGAACAGCGACTCCAGCGGCAGCGCCAGCAGTTCGATCGGCTCGCGGATCACGGCCGATTCGGCCCAGCCGCCGGGCATGTCGAGTGCGCCGGTGACGTCGAACCATTCACCGGGGCCGATCAGGTGGCGTTCGACGAAGGCGCCGTCGGCGGCGATGCGGCCGAGGCTGGCGCAACCGTGGCGCACCACCCACCACGAGGGCTCGGGCCGCCGCGGCGAGCCCAGCGTGAAGCGGCCCGCCGGGCAGCAGATCATGCGTGAGGCGTCGCTGAGCCGCACCAGCGTCGAGTCGCTCACCTGCAAGGGCAGGAAGGCGATTCGCAGGAGCGCGACATCGTCCGCAAAGGTGCCGGTGACGAAACTGGCGTGACCCAAGGCGGACGGTGAAACAGCGTCCGAAACCGGCGTGTCGGTCGAACACTTCTGCATCTCTTGCTCCTGCATTACGAAACGGGACACCGGGTGGTGGCGTATTGCGACTCTGGCGAGGGCTACGCGTCGGGGATTTGTTCCAGCACAACCCGGATTCAACGAACGAACCGGGTGATCCCTAGAGCGTCGTTTTTTGCGGTTTCGGACGGTAGCCCATGTTGACGTCATGGGCAATCTGCATGCCCGGCAGTCGGAAATTCCAACTGCCGGAGTCGCGCGCTGCTTCAGACGGCCCGCAGCCCGGCGACGAACAGCCGGGCGGCGCGCCCGACCAGGCGCTGCACGTCCAGCGGCGTGTCGACTTCAGGGTCGGCCTCCAGCCGCCCATCGACCAGCAGCTGCGCCAGGCCGTGGGCGAAGCCCCAGGCGGCCATGGCCTCGTCGGTGGCCGGCGCCGGCACGCCCAGCGCGACCAGCGCGCGGCGCAGCGTGTCGAGCACGCGGTGCCCGGCTTTGGCCAGCACCGGGTGGTCGGCCTTGCGCACCTCGGGGCCCAGCATCAGGCGGTAGATCGCCGGCTCGGCGACGGCGAACTCGACGTAGGCCTGCGCCATTGCCGCGAACTGCGCCGCCGGCTCGGGCGACTGCGGCAGCGCCGCGAAACGCTCGCGCAGGCGGTCGAAACCGCCGGCGGCGATGTCGGCCAGCAGCGCCTCGCGGTTGGCGTAGTGGCGGTAGGGCGCGGCGTGCGAGACGCCGACGGCACGTGCGACCTCGCGCAGGCTGACTTCGGCGGCGCCGCGTTCGACGAGGACGCGCTCGGCCGCTTCGCGCAGCGCGCTGCGCAGGTCGCCGTGGTGGTAGCGGCGGGTGGCGGGCGCGGAGGCTGCGGCGCTGTCCATCGGCTCAGTATATGCCCATGTTGACGGCGTAAACATCGGGCGATATGGTCCGCTGCAGTGTGCTCGCGGCGGCGGCGGGCGCGCTTGCCGAGCCGATCTGTCGCCGCCGAGGAGCCGCCCATGAGCGCCACGTCCCCCGTCCTGCCGCCCTGCACCCCGGCCGACGCCTTGCCGCTGCTGCTCGACCGCATGCGCCTGGCGCATCGTGCCGACATGCTGCCGCCGCGTGTGCTGCGCCTGGACCGGCTGCGCCGGCTCGAGCGCCTCATCGACCAGCACGCCGAGGCTTTTGCCGTCGCCATCGGCGACGACTTCGGCAACCGCTCGGCGGTGGAGATCCGCATCACCGAGACGATGCTGCTGAAAGCCGGCCTGCGCCACGCCCGGCGCCATCTCGCCAGATGGATGAAGCCGCGGCGCGTGCCGACCGCGCCGGCGTTCTGGCCGGCGCGGTCCTGGCTGCTGCCGCAGCCGCTGGGTGTGGTCGGCATCGTCAGCCCCTGGAACTACCCGCTGCAGCTGGCGCTGGCGCCGCTGGTCGGGGCGCTGGCGGCGGGCAACCGGGCGCTGCTCAAACCGTCGGAGCTGACGCCTCGGTTCTCGGCGGCGCTGCAGGCGGCGGTGGCCGAAGCGTTTTCGCCCGAGGAGGTGGCCGTGGTCACCGGCGACGCGGCGATCGGCCGCGCCTTCGTCGCGCTGCCCTTCGACCACCTCGTCTTCACCGGCTCGACCGCCGTCGGCCGCGAGGTCGCGCAGGCGGCGGCGAAGAACCTGACGCCGGTGACGCTGGAGCTGGGCGGCAAGTCGCCGGCCATCGTCGATGCCTCGGCCAGGCTCGCGCGCGCTGCCGAACGCATCGCCTTCGGCAAGCTGGTCAACGCCGGCCAGACCTGCATCGCACCCGACTACGTGCTGGTGCCGCGCGCGCAGCGCGAGCGTTTCGTCGCCGCACTGCGCAGCGCGATGGGCCGGCTGTATCCGACCTTCCGCGCCAACCCCGACTACACCAGCATCGTCAGCGAGCGCCACTTCCGCCGCCTGCGCGAACTGGTAGAAGACGCGCGCGAACGCGGCGCGACGGTGATCGAGCTCGAGCCGCCGGCCGACGGCATCGGCCGCGCCAGCCGCCAGCTGCCGCCGACGCTGCTGCTCGACGTCGACGCGTCGATGCGCGTGATGCAGGAGGAGATCTTCGGCCCGGTGCTGCCCATCGTCGGCTACGAGACGCTGGACGACGCGATTGCCTACGTCAACGGCGGCGACCGGCCGCTGGCGCTGTACTGGTTCGGCAGCGACGGCGCCGCGCGGCGCAAGCTGCTGGCCGGCACGATCTCCGGCGGGATCGCGCTCAACGACACGCTGCTTCACGTCGCCCAGGAGGGCCTGCCTTTCGGCGGCGTCGGCGCCTCGGGCATGGGCGCCTATCACGGCGAATACGGCTTTCGCCAGTTCAGCAAGGACAAGCCGGTATTCGAGCAGTCGGTTCTGGCCCAGACCGGGCTGATCTCGCCGCCCTACAAGCCGTCGATCCACCGCCTGCTGGACTGGATCACGCGCCTGGCCTGAAAAACGAAGCCCGGCACGAAGGCCGGGCTCGGTTGGCGGCGTGCGGCTTCAGGCCGCGACCGACATCGGCGTGAAGGGGTCGAGTTCGTCGAGCGCCAGCTTGCAGGCGCGGCTGATCAGCGAGGCGGCAGCGGCGTAGTAGCCGGTGGCGGCCTTGGCCGCAAGCTGTTCGCAGTGCGCCGGCACCCAGGCGACGACGTGGCGCGACAGGAAACGCAGCTGCTGCGCGTGCCAGCGCTGGGCCGCGGCGGCGTCGCCAGCGGCGTGCGCCTGGCCTTCGAGGCGGCACAGATGAGCGACGAAACGCAGTTCGTTGCCGAGGTGGTCGGGCGCACCGAGCAGCGCCATCGGCTCGAAGTCGGCTTCGCGGTAGGAGCGCAGCACGTCGAGCACGCGGTCGCCGCCGGGTGCAGCACCGAGCGCCGCCGATTCGCAGGGCGGCGGCAGCGTGTCGCCGTGCACCACCATCGACAGCAGCCGCGTGCGGTCGACGGCGAGCACGGTCGCACCACCGGGATGGCGCCGCGACTTGCGCAGCGCGGTGAGCAGCGTCGCCAGCTGGCCCGACAGCGGCCGCGCCGGCTCGGCGGCCGCGAGTTCGGCCTCCAGCTCGTCCAGCCACTGGGGCGTGGGGCGCTCGATGACGACCCGGGCCAGCAGGGCCCAGTGGGCCGCGCGTCTCAGGGCCTCATCTGCGCTGTGGGTTTTCGTGTCGCTCATGTCGCTGTCACCGTTGGGTGGAGGGGGCACTTGACTGGGGGCAAGGAACGATTCCGGCGCGCCCCGGCTGCTGAAACCGGGATGACGGGCGCCGCCCTTGTCTGGCGCATCCGTATTGGAGCGTGTTTCGGTTGTTTTGCGGCAAAGCCGACATGAGCCAGATCAAGCCCGAACGGAAGTTCGTAACCGGGCCGTAACCCGCCGCTCGTGGCTGCGGGTCTGACCCCGATTTCTGCCGCTGCCGTCCGTGACGGCACCACCTTAGCGCCCTGCGGCAATGATCGGGCCGCGCGCGGCGCAGCGTGTGCTCGCAAACCCCTGATCGAGGGGGCGGGGTGGCCGGTCAACGTTCAGCGGGCCAGTGAAAGACGGCGTCGGCGCGGTCGCGTGCGGCGGCCACGAGGCGGGCGTTGGGTTCGTCGGTGCCCTGCACCCAGGCCGCGGCGGCCTCGGCGCTGCGGCCGAAGCGGCGGTGGCGCGCGGCCAGGCGCTCGCGCCGCAGCGCATCGTCGACCTCGACGTACCAGCACTCGTCCAGCAAGGCGGCCACGCCCCCCCAGGCGCCGTCCTCGAGCAGCAGGTAGTTGCCTTCGGTGATGACCAGCGGCACTTCGGCCGGCACGGCGATCGCGCCGGCCACCGGTTCGCCGATCTCGCGCCGGAACTCGGGCGCCCAGACGGTGCCGGCGCCTTCGTGCAGCCGCTGCAGCAGCGCGCGATAGCCGGCGGCGTCGAAGGTGTCGGGTGCGCCTTTGCGGCCGCGCCGGCCGAGCTGTTCGAGCGCGCTGTTGGCGAGGTGGAAGCCGTCCATCGGCACGACGACGGCGGCGGGCGCCAGCGCGGCGGAGAGCGCGGCGGCGAGCGTCGACTTGCCGGCGCCCGGCGGCCCGGCGATGCCGAGCAGGCGGCGGCGGCCGCCGGTGGCCAGCGCGCGCGCCCGCGCGATCCAGATTTCGGGGACGGAGTCGTTCACGCGCGCCAGCTTAGTGCAGCGCGACGCTGTCCACTGCGTGACAGGCTCGGCGGACGCCGCCGCCATGGCGGGCTTACAGTGCTTCCATGGCAACCCGTCACCCGCACCGCGGTCGCCCCCGGCTGCTGCATTCGGCGCTGGAGGCGCGTGTCTTCGGCGAACTGGCGCTGCTGCCCTGGACGCTGCCGGCGCTGTCGCTGGCCGCTCCCCGCGGCGACGGCCACCCGGTGCTGCTGTTGCCGGGCTTCATGGGCAGCGAGCTGTCGCTGATCGGGCTGGAACGGTTCCTGAAGAACCGCGGCTACGCCGTCGAGACCTGGGGCCTGGGCCGCAACGTCGGCTTCAACCCGCGCCACGCGACCGCGCTCGAACAGAAGATCCGCTACCTGCACCACCGCGCCGGCCAGCCGGTGAGCCTGGTCGGCTGGAGCCTGGGCGGCGTCTTCGCGGTCTACGGTGCGCACCAGGCGCCGGAATGCGTGCGCTCGGTGATCACGCTGGGCAGCCCGATCAGCGTCGACCCCGAAGGCAGCGCCTCGCCGCCGCTGGTCAAGGCCATGTACCGGCTGATCGCGCACCCGGCGGGGCCGACGGCGCACACGATGCAGCCACGTGCCAAGAAGCTGCGCGAACGGGCGCCGCTGCAGGTGCCGCTGTCCTGCCTGTATTCGCTCGGCGACGGCGTCGTGCCGCCGCAGGAGGCGACGACCGAAGGCGACCCGGCACGCCAGGAGAACATCCGCGTACCCGGCAGCCACCTCGGGCTGGGTTTCAACCCGGTCGTGCTGTGGATCGTCGCCGACCGTCTGGCGCAGCCGGCCGGCCAGTGGCGGCCGTTCGTGCCGCACGGGGCCTGGGGGCAGGCCTTGCGGCTGCTGACGCGGCGCGCGTTGCCGGCCTGAGCGGCGCCGTGCCGGCGTCGGCCAGCGCCAGGTATTCCTGGAAGCTGTCGCGCACGGCCTGGGTGAAGGTCTCGGGGTCGGGCACCAGCTCGCGGCAGGAGGTCGGCGAGACGACGATGCGGCCGTCGTACTCGGTGATCGCGAACACCAGCCCCATGCCGTCGGCGATCGGCAGGATGGCCGAGAAATAGGTCAGGCGCGCGCCGCACAGATACAGCGGCTGGCGCGGGCTGCCGACGCTGCTGACGGTGCAGCAGGCCAGCGGCCGGCGCAGCTCGGGCGTGCGCAGCCCGAGCCAGCGCGAGGCCAGCTTCAGCGTTGCCGCCGGCACGTGTTCGGCCAGATCGGCCAGGCCGCGCGCGGCGCGCGAGCGCAGCCCGGCGCGCGCGCTCGCACCCTGGCGCTGGATGTGGCGCAGGCGTGCCACCGGGTCTTCGATCGCGGTGCCCAGGCCGACGAGCTGCCACGGCGCCTCGGCACCGGCCACGGCCTTGGCGCCGGCCAGCGGCGCGATCGCTTCCAGGTCGGCCGCGGGCAGTTCGCCGTTGGCGGCCAGGTAGCGCCGCAGGCCGCCGGCGCAGACCGCAAGCACCGCGTCGGTGACGGTGGCGCGCGGCACCAGCGCGCGGATGCGTTCGAACTCGGCGACGGTGAAGCGCCGGGTGTCGAAGACGCGGTGCGCCGACACCACCGAGTTGAAGCGCGTCGCCGCGTGCTGCTCGGGCGCGACCACGTCGCCGGCGAAGGTCCAGGCCACCGGCGCCAGGCGCATCAGCGGCGCGGCCAGCGACAGCGGCGACAGCAAGGTGCTGAAGGCGCCGCGCGCCAGCAGCTTCAGCGGCCCGGGCGCACGTTCCGGGAACCAGGGCTGCGGCGGTTCGGGCCGCGGCGGCTCGGCGGCCAGGTCGTGCAGCGCGTCCACGATCTCGTGTCGGCCCTCGACGTCGACGGCCGCGTGGTGCACCTTGATCAGCACCGCGAAGCTGCCCGGCGGCAGGTCGGTGAAGCTGTCCAGGCCCTCGATGACGTAGAGCTCCCACAGCGGCCGGTTCAGGTCGAGCGCACGCGCGTGGATGCGCGAGGCCTGGATGCAGAACTGGCGCCAGTCGCCCGGCTTGGGCAGCGCGATGTGGCGCACGTGGTACTCGAGGTCGAAGTGTTCGTCCTCGACCCAGTACGGGTAGTCCAGCTCCAGCGGCACGCGCAGCAGGCGCTGGCGGAACACCGGCGAGCGGTGCAGCCGCCCCGCCAGGTGCGCCAGGATGCTCTTGAAGCGCACCGTGCCGCCGGCTGCGGTGCTCTGGTCGTAGATCTGGACGAAGGTGACGTTGGCGTTGGCGTGCGTGGTGTCGGCGTAGAGGAAGCTCGCTTCGTGGCCGCTCAGCTGGCGCATCAGGGTCTCCGGCGGGTCAGGGCAGGGCGCGGCGCGCGGCGCGGCGTTTGGGTTCGCTCTCGGCAGCCGGCGTGCCGCGGGCATCGGTGCGCGCCGGGGCCGGCGCGGCGCGCGCGGGCTTCTTCGGGTGGCTGGCGGCGACCAGTTCGTCCAGCGCCTCCAGCAGCGCCGCCGACAGCTCGCGCGCGTCGCCGACCGCGGCACGTGCGGTCGTGAAGCCGAAGCCCATGCTGCCGGCGTAGCTCATCACGGTGACGTTCAGGCCGACACCGTGTTCGACGATGGACAGCGGCCAGTAGCAGCTCATGCGCGCGCCGGCCAGGTACAGCGGCTCGCGCGGGCCGGGCACGTTGGAGATCACCAGGTTGGCCAGCGGCGGCAGCGCACCGGCCAGCCGGGAGCCGTAGAGCGAGGCCAGCCCCTGCAGCAGCCAGGGCGCGCCCAGCGACGGGAAGTCGGTCGGGATGACGCCGCGCGCCTGGCGCGCGACCGACTTGACGGCACCGGCGGCGTCGCGGATCGCATGCAGCCGGCGCAGCGGGTGGGCGATGTCGGTGTGCAGGTTGACCAGCGACAGCGTCGCCTTGGTCGTGAACTCGGTGTCACCGCCGGCGCGCAGCGAGATCGGCATCGACGCCAGCAGCGGCTTGCGCGGCACGCCGCCGTGCGCCTTCAGCCAGCGCCGCAGCATGCCGGCGCACAGCGCCAGCACGACGTCGTTGAGCTTGGCTTCGTGCGCCGCGGCCAGCGCCTTCAGCGTCTCCAGCGGCACCGAGACCGCGGCGAAACCGCGTTCCGGGCCGATCGGCACGTTCAGCGCCGTCTTCGGGCCGAAAGCGAGGTTCTGGCGCATGCGGCCGTCGCCTTCGCCGCTGCGGCGTTTCGGCGCGCCGGCGCCCAGCAGCCCGCCGATCACCTGCAGCGCCTGCGGCAGCTGGCGCACCAGCTTGACGTAGAGCCCGGCGTCGCGCGCCAGCGCGGTGGCGGCCAGCGCCAGCAGGCCGGGGTGTTCGCCGGGGCGCGCCTTGCCGCGCGGCAGCCGCGGCGGCTCGGGCGTGGCGTCGAACAGCGCCTGCGCCAGCAGCACGCCGGCCTTGCCGTCGAGCAGCGCGTGGTGCACCTGCACGTAGTAGCCGACTTCGCCCGAGGCCAGGCCGTCCAGCACCCAGATGCGCCACAGCGGGCGCGAGCGGTCGAGCAGCTGCGAATGCAGCGCGGCGACGCAGTCCTCGAGTTCGGCCTGCGTGCCCGGCGCCGGCACCGCGATGCGCTGCACATGCCAGTCGAGGTCGACGTCGCGCTCTTCGACCCATACCGGGTTGGCGAACTGCAGCGGCATCGTCGCCAGCCGCCGCGTCAGCACCGGTGCCAGGTGCAGGCGCTGCTTCATCTGCCGTCGCACCGCGGCGGCGAAGTCGCCGCGCGCACCCGCCGCACGGGTGAACAGATGCAACGAGCCGACGTGCATCGGCGTCTGCGGTGTCTCCAGGTGGAGGAAGGCGCCGTCCACCCCGCTCAAGGCTTGCATGCCCTTTTCTCGCTTTCGCGCCGTTGCGGCCGTCTGCGGCCCGGCGTCGCCGCACCGTACGCGGGCCTGCCCCGGCGCGCCGCGGAGCCAGATCAAGCTTTCGTCAAGTCGGTCACGCATTCCGGGGAAAGCCCGGAGCCGCCCCCGTGTTCGCGGGAAACGCGGCGCGGCCGCCAATTTGCACAATGCGGAAATGTCACAAGACGTACGCCCCGCCGATGGCGTGCGCCGTTTCCAGGGGGTGACCGTCTTCGATAACGAAGCGGACCGTCCGAGCGAATTCGGCGACACGAGTTCGAGTCCCTCGTTGTGGGACGAGCCTTCGCGCCACCCCGATTCGACGCTGGAGTCGCGCCGCCCGCGCGCCGCGGCGCCGCGCCGACGCAGCGGCGGGCTGTTGCCGGCGCTGCTGGTCGTGTTCGGCCTGGGGCTGGCCGGGATCACGCTGCTGGCCAAGCTCTTCAACCGCTGACCGCGGCCGGCTCCGCTGCGGCCGGCACGACGATCGCCAGCGTGAGCGTGAAGCGCGCGCCGTGGCCGTGCTCCGAGACCACCGTCAGCGTGCCGCCCATCAGCTGCGCCAGCGCGCGCGACAGCGCCAGCCCGAGGCCGGTGCCGCCGTGTTCGTAGCTGACACGCTCGCTGCCCTGGCGAAAGCGCTCGAAGATGGTCTCGTGCAGCTCCGGCGCGATGCCGGGGCCGGTGTCGGCGACGTGCAGCAGCAGCTGCTCGCCGACGCGCTCGACCATCACGTCGATGCGGCCGGCGGGCGTGAACTTGATCGCGTTGGACAACAGGTTGTTCAGGATCTGCTTCAGGCGCAGGCCGTCGACGACGACGACCGCCGGCAGCTCGGGGTCGATCTCGACGGCCACGGTGAGCCCCTTGCTGGCGGCCGTCAGCGTGTAGAAGTCGACCGTGCCCTGCACCAGCGAGCGCAGGGCGACGGGTTCGGCCGCCAGCTTCATCGAGCCGGCCTCGACCTTGGCCAGGTCCAGGATCTCGCCGAGCAGCGCATTCAGGTACTCGGCACCTTTGCGGATCAGGCCGGCCTGCTCGCGATAACGCGGCTGCTCCAGCCGGTGTTCCATCAGCTCGGCGAAGCCGCGGATGCTGGTGAGCGGCGTGCGCAGCTCGTGCGAGATCGCGGCCAGGAACTCGCTCTTGGCGTTGTTCGCGGCATTCGCCTGCGCCTCGCTCGCGCGCAGCGCGGCGTTGTTCGCTTCCAGCCGGCGCAACCCGGCGGCGAAGACCAGCGCGCCGGCGGCGATCGCGCCCGACAGCAGCAGCGTCAGCACCGCGGCGACGTTGCGCATCGTGCGCCAGTCGACCATCGCTTCTTCGCTCGCCGTGGATACCAGCAGGTACAGCGGATAGTCGGCGACGCGCCGGTAGGAGGTGAAGCGCTCGCGTCCGTCGAGCGAGCTGAGGCCCTGGAAGCTGCCTTCGCGGCCGCGCCGTTGCTGCGCGAAGCTGCCGCCGGCCTGGAGCGAATCGCCGATCTGGCCGGCGCTCTCGCCGCCGATGACGCGCGCGCGCATGGCCAGGTCCTCGCCGACCAGCGTCACCGTGCCCAGCGAGCCGATCGCGACGCGGCGGTAGACGGCCTCGAAGTAGCCCGGGTCGAGCGAGGCGACGACGACACCGATGATGCGGCCGTCGGCGGCGGTGATGCGGCGCGAGATCTGGATCGTCCAGCGCCTGGACACCTTGCCCAGCACCGGCTTGCCTATCCACAGCGCGTCGGCGTGGGCCAGGCCGCTGCCGGGCGCGAGCGTGGTCGGCGCCAGGTGCACGCGCACGTGCTCGCGTTCGGACAGGTCGACGGGCCCGGTCTTGCGGCCGTCGGGGTCGAGGTTGCTGCCGATGAAGCGGCCGTTGGCGCCGACCAGCGACAGCTGCACCAGGATGTCGGGCACGAGGCCGGTCTCGTTGGCGTAGCGCACCAGGTCCTGCGGCTTGCCGGCGCCGCGGGCGTAGTCGTCGCGCGCCCGCACCGTGGCCTGGTCGACCGCGGCCAGCACGCGCAGCGTCTGCTCCTCGAGCGCACGCGCGAGATTGGTGTTCTGGCGCAGCTCGCCGTCGACGGCGTCGTCCCAGCGCAGCCACAGCACGCTGCCGACCGACAGCCAGACCAGCAGCACCAGCAGCGCGGCCGCGCTGATGGCCAGGTCGCGCAGGCGGCGTTCGGCGCCGGGGGTGGCCGAGGCAGCGAAGCGCTGCAGGAGAGACGCGGGGGACGGCATGACAGAAGCTCGGCGTTGCGAGCAAATCTATCATTTCTATCGCTATTTCCCGTGTCAACTACGTCACGGACGAGGCCTGCCGAATGCCCGCGCGGCCCGCCGCAGCGGGCCGCCTGAAGCCCGCTCAGCCGATGCGGATCGGCACGAAGATCGTCTCGCCGTCGCGCTGCACCAGCAGCGCGACGTGGCGCGGCTTGTTCTTCAGCACCGTCTGCACCTGCTCGATCGACTGCACCGGCTGGCCGTTGATCGCCAGCAGCACGTCGCCGCGTTCGACGCCGGCGCGTGCCGCCGGGCCGTCGACGTCCTGCACCAGCAGGCCGCCGTCGACCTTCGCCTGGCGCTGCTCGTCGCGCGTCAGCGGGCGCAGCGCCAGGCCGAGCTGGGCGCCTTCGGGGCGCGCCGGGTCGTCGCTGCGCGCGACCTCGGCCTCGGCGCTGCCGAGCTTGACCTCGATCTCGCGCCAGCTCTTGTCGCGCCAGACCTTGAGCTTGACGCGTTCGCCCGGCGCCGACATGCCGATCAGCGAGGACAGGTTGCCGCTGCGCGTGACCACCTGGCCGTCGACCTCGGTGACGACGTCACCCGGCTTGAGCCCGGC
The DNA here is from genome assembly GCF_016583785.1 of Rubrivivax gelatinosus. GTDB lineage: Bacteria > Pseudomonadota > Gammaproteobacteria > Burkholderiales > Burkholderiaceae_C > Rubrivivax > Rubrivivax gelatinosus_B. The sequence continues at coordinate 25,844 of NZ_NRRU01000065.1, forward strand.
CTTGGCCGCGGCGCTGTCGGGCTGCACGCCGGAGACGAGCGCACCGTCGGGGCGCTCCAGGCCGAAGGACTCGGCCAGGCCCTGGTTCAGGTCCTGGATCGTCACGCCCAGGCGCGCGTGCTGGGCGCGGCCGGTGGCGACGATCTGGTCCTTGACCTTGAGCGCCACGTCGATCGGGATCGCGAACGACAGGCCCTGGAAGCCGCCGCTCTGCGAATAGATCTGCGCATTGATGCCGACGACGGCGCCGCCGGCGTCGAGCAGCGGCCCGCCCGAGTTGCCGGGGTTGACCGCGGCGTCGGTCTGGATGAAGGGCACGACGGTGTCGCCCGGCAGCGAACGCCCCTTGGCGCTGACGATGCCGGTGGTCGCGGTCTGCTCGAAGCCGTAGGGCGCGCCGATGGCCATCACCGGGTCGCCGACCTCGAGCCGGCGGGCGTCGCCCAGGCGCATCGTCGGCAGGCCCTTGGCCTCGATGCGCAGCACGGCGATGTCGGTCACGGGGTCGCTGCCCAGCACCTTGGCGGCGAACTCGCGCCGGTCGCTGAGCTTGACCGTCACTTCCTTGGCTTCGCGCACGACGTGGGCGTTGGTCAGGATCAGGCCGTCGCTGGCGACGACGAAACCCGAGCCCTGGCCGCGGAACGGCACCGAGGGGTTGGCGCCGCGGCCGCGCTGGCCGAAGCCGGGCATGCCGCGGAAGAACTGGAAGAACGGGTCGTTCTCCAGCCCTTCGGGCAGGCCCTGCTCCTCGGCGCTGGCCTTGTGCGTGCCTTCGACGGTGATGCCGACGACGGCCGGCCCGGCCTGCTTGAAGATCGCGCGGTAGTCCGGCACCGTGCCCTGGGCCGGGATCGGCGCGATCGGCGCCGTCGCCACGGCGGCGGTGGCGGCGGTCGCGGCCGCCGTCGTCGCCGGTGCCGTGCGCAGCCAGGTCGGCAGCTCGAAGGCGCTGGCAGCGCCGGCGCCGAGCACGCCGCCGGCGAGCAGCGCGGCGGCAAGAGGTTTCAGCTTCATCGTGTCCATGTCCTTGTTGCGGCAGATGCAGGCCCTGGTCTTGAGCCCGATGGCCGCTAGCTTGGGACGCGACGATGAGTGCAGCGTTAGCGCTGCGTGAAGCCAAGATTAAACAGGCGGGAACCGCACCGTCGCACGCAGCCCGCCGAGCGGCGAGTCGCCCAGCGTGACGGCGGCGCCGTGGCGCGTGGCGATCGTGCGCACGATCGCCAGACCCAGGCCGCTGCCGTCGCCGGCGCCGGGGTCGCGGCGGTAGAAGCGGTCGAAGACGCGCTCGCGGTCGGCCACCGGAATGCCGGGGCCGGCGTCGTCGACGACGAGCTGCGGCGCGCCGTCCTCGAGCGCCGCGCTCACCGCCACGCGTGTGCCCGGCGGCGAATGGCGCACGGCGTTGTCGACCAGGTTGCGCACCAGCACCGCCAGCGACGCGGCGTCGCCCTGCAACGGCACCGGCGCCGGCGCCTGCAGGTCGAGCTCGGTGCCGCTGGCGCGTGCGGTCTCGTCGCCGGCACGTTCGAGCAGGCGGATCTGCAGCTTCAGCGCCTGCAGCGGCGAGCGCAGCTCGTGCGCGGCGTCGGCGACGAAGGCGCGCTGCGTGTCCATCGCCTGCGCCAGCTGCGCCAGCAGGCCGTTGAGCGCCTGCACCAGCGGCGACAGTTCTTCGGGCAGGCCGGTGGCCGGCAGCGGCGCCAGCGAATGCGGCTCGCGCGCGCGCACCGAACGCGCCACCTGGCGCAGCGGGCGCAGCACCCGCGTGGCCGCGGCCCAGGTCAGGAGCGCGATCAGCGGCGCGATGCCGACCAGCGGCGCGACGCTGCGCAGCGCCGCGCCGGCGGCCAGGCGCTGGCGGATCTGGCGCGGCTGCGCCACCTGGATCACACGCTGGCCGCGCAACGCGGTGAAGGTGCGCCAGGTCTGCTTGCCGGCGCTGACGTCGGCAAAACCCAGTTGCGCGCGCGCCGGCAGCTCGTCGTGCGGGCGCGAGGCGTAGATCGTCTGGCCGTCGGCGCTCCAGATCTGGATCACGAAGTCGAGCTCGCGGTCGGCGAGCGCGCCGGCCTGGTCGGGCGCGATCTCGCCCTGGTCGCGCAGCGACAGCGCCATCTGGCGCAGCTGGTAGTCGAACAGCGCCTCGGTCTCGGCGAGCACGTTGTGATAGGTGACGGCGCCCATCACGCCCGCGGCGAAGGCGAGCATCGCCAGCAGCAGCGCGAGCACACGCGCCCGGATCGAGTTCACAGGAAGTAGCCGACGCCGCGCATGTTGCGGATGAAGTCGGCGCCCAGCTTGCGCCGCAGCTGGTGGATGTAGACCGAGACCGCGTTGCTCTCGACCGCGTCGCCCCAGCCGTAGAGCCGGTCTTCGAGCTGGGCGCGCGACAGCACCGCGCCAGGGCGCTGCATCAGCGCTTCCAGCACCGCGAACTCGCGCGCCGACAGCAGCACCGGGCGGCCGTCCTGCGTCACCTGGCGCGTCGCCGGGTCCAGCGTCACGCCGGCATGCGTCAGCAGCGGGTCGGCGCGGCCGCCGTGGCGCCGCGTGACGGCGCGGATGCGCGCCGTCAGCTCGTCGAACTCGAAGGGTTTGACGAGGTAGTCGTCGGCGCCGGCGTCCAGGCCGCGCACGCGGTCGCCACTGGCGTCGCGTGCGGTGAGCACGATGACCGGCGTGCTGTCGCGGCGTTCGCGCAGTTCGCGCAGCACGTCCAGACCGTCGGCCGGCGGGCCGCCCGCGGGGCCGCCGGGCGGCAGGCCGAGGTCGAGCAGCACGCAGTCGAAACGTTCGCTGGCCAGCGTCGAGCGCGCGGCGGCGACGTCGCGCACCCAGTCCACGGCATGGCCTTCCAGCCGCAGCGCGGCGCGCAGGCTCTCGCCGATCATCCGGTCGTCTTCGACGAGCAAAAGTCGCATGCGCCGAGCATAGCGGCGCCCGGCCGGGGGCCCCCGGCCCCAGTTCAGCCGGCTGCGCGGTCGCGACGCCGGCGCGTGCGCGCCACGACGAGCACCAGGCCGGCGCTCCATAGCGCCAGCGTCGCCGGCTCGGGCACGACCTGGATCACGCGGCCGTTGAAGTCGACGATCAGCAGCTCGCCCGCGGCGCCCTCGCCGAACGAGACGATGCCGCCCAGCGGGCCGGCGGCACCGGCCTCGAGCCAGCTGGTGATCTCGGTCGCGTCGGCGAAGCTCTTGGGCAGGCCGTCGGCCGCGACCGACCAGATGCGGCCGGAGACGAAGTCGCCGAAGACGTAGCGTCCGTACAGCGGCGAGCCGGTGTCGCGCACGACGTAGCCGCCGGTGATCGCCTGGCCTTCGCCGTGGTCGTAGACCAGCAGCGGCTCGCTCAGGTCGGCGGGCAGCGGGTCGGAGATGCCCGGCGTCGGAATGTCGCCTTCGCGCATGCGCCAGCCGAAGTTCTGGCCGCCGCCCGAGCCGGCGGCGATGAAGTCGACCTCCTCGCGCTCGCCCTGGCCGACGTCGCCTATCCACAGGTCGCCGGTGAGGCGGTCGAAGCCGTTGCGCCAGGGGTTGCGCAGGCCGTAGGCGAAGATCTCGCCGCGCGCGCCGGTCTGGCCGACGAAGGGGTTGTCGGTGGGCACGGCGTAGTTGCGCATCGGGTCGGCGGCGAAGTCGTCGCCGTTGACGTCGACACGCAGGATCTTGCCGAGCAGCGAGCCCTTGTCCTGGGCGTTGTTCAGCGGGTCGTTGGCGCTGCCGCCGTCGCCGGTGGCGATGTAGAGGTGGTCGGCGTCGCCCGGCTTGAAGCCGATCCAGCCGGCCTTGTGGTTGGTGTAGGGCGGCTGGGCGATGCGCAGCACTTCGCTGCGCGAGGACGGGTCGGCGGCGGTGCCGGCCGCGTTCGCGCGCCAGCTGGCGACGACGGTTTCGCCGGTGCTCGCGTCGCTGTAGTCGACGAAGAAGCGCCGATAACCCGCCGAAGCCGGGTCGTTCCAGCCGGGGTCGAAGGCCAGGCCGAGCAGGCCTTGTTCGCCGGCGGTGGCCACCGGCAGCGTCAGCAGCGTGCTGCTCGAGCTGCCCTGCAGCAGCCGGACCGTGCCGCCGCGTTCGACGACCGCCAGGCCGACGCCGGGTGCGCTGGTGGCGAAGACCGGCTGCGACAGGCCGCTGGCCAGCACGCGGGTATCCAGCGGCTGCGCCTCGGCCGAGACCCAGGCGCTGGCGAGCGCGACCGTGATCGTGGCGACCGTCAGCCACCAGTCCCAGCGCGGACGTAAATGGTTCCTGCTCATCTGCGACCTCCCGACGACGAAAGGACCCGAAGTGCAGCGTAGACGCTGCCATGCCGACCCTGCCAGCGGTACGGACGGCTCGCGGCCGGGCAGCTGGTGACCGGCTGTGTCATCGCACCGCAAACGTTCCGGACCCGGGCCGTCGGCGCTGCCTTCGCGCTGCTCGGCCCGAGGGTGATGAGGGCGAGCAAGGCGCATGCCCGCGCGCGGATCGCGTCGGGCCGCTGGTAGGGGGCCACAGCCGGCGGAACAGCGCCCCCGCGTGGCCCCTCTTCGGCGCTTAGGTCCCCGGGTGGCGGCCGGACAATGGCCTCCGATGGAGCCCGAACGCCGCGACGAATGGGCCGCCCGCGTGGTGGCCTGGCATCACCGTGACCCCCTGGCGCTGCGGGTCACGCCGCAGCAGGTGGAGGCTTTGGGCTGGCTGGACCTGCCGTTCGCCGGCGAGGGCGCGCGCCGCAGCTGGCGCGCGGTGTTCAGCGAACAGGTGCTGCCCGGTGTGTCGACCCGGCGCGTGGCCGCCTGGGCGCGTCGCCACGGCCAGGAGTCGCGCCCCGAGACCGGCGAGCTGCCGCTGCACCAGGTGGCGATCGAGCGCCGGCTGGTGCGTGCCGACGACCGTGCCGTCGTGCTCTGGGTCGGCCGGGCGACGCTGCAGACGCCGGCGGGGCCGGTCGAGGTGCTGCTCGACAGCCGGCCCGGCGGCGCGGTGCTGGGCCGCCGCCGGGCCGGCTGTCGAGCAGCACCTCGACC
>NZ_NRRU01000066.1 GCF_016583785.1 Rubrivivax gelatinosus
CACCCGCGCCAGCGTCAGCGCCTGGATCGCCGCCCCGCCCGCGTGCTGATGTACACGGCCTATTTCGCCCCCGAATACAGCGGCGCGGCGATCCAGGCGCTGACGCTGGCGCGGGTGCTGCGTGCACGCGGCCACCACGTCGAGTTCGTCACCAACCGCTGGCCCGGGCTGGAAGAAGACGCGGTCGTCGACGGCTTCGCCGTACACCGGGTCGAGCCGGGGCGCATGCGCAAGCACCGCGAGTTCCGCCTCTGGTTCAACCTCGCGCGCTACGTCTGGCGCCGGCGGCGCGACTTCGACCTGCTGCACAGCCACGGCGCCTACTTCACCAACGCCTTCATCGGCCCGCTGGCGCGGCTGCTCGGGCTGAAGTCGCTGATCAAGGCCAGCCTCGCCAACGACGACCTGCAAGGCCTGTCGCACTCGGCCGTCGGCCGCCTGCACCGCTTCATGCTCGGGCGCATCGACGTGCACGTCGCGATCAGCCGCGACCTGGTCGAGGAGTTCCGCGCCGGCGGCCTGCCGGCGCAGCGTGTGCACCACGTGCCCAACGGCGTCGACACGCAGCGTTTCCAGCCCACCGGCCCGGCGCAGCGCACGGCGCTGCGCGCCGAACTCGGGCTGCCGGCGGACCGGCCGGTGGCGCTGTACGCCGGCGTGCTCGACGAGCGCAAGAACATCCTCTGGCTGGCCGAACGCTGGATCGAACACGAGGCCTTCGGCACCGGCGCGCTGCTCGTGGCCGTCGGCCCGCGCAGCCGCGACGACCGCGACGGCGTGCTGCGTGGCCGGCTCGCCACGCTCGCCGCCGCCCACCCCGGGCGCTTCGTGCTGCACGACTTCTGCGCCGGCCTGGACCGCTACTACGGCGCCGCCGACCTGCTGCTGCTGCCGTCGGTGAAGGAAGGCCTGCCCAACGTCGTGCTCGAGGCCATGGCCTGCGGCCTGCCCTGCGTCGCCGCGGCCGCCAGCGGCACGCGCGAACTGGTCACCGAAGGCGTGACCGGCCGCACCTACGCGCCCGACGACAGCGCAGCGCTCGGTGCCGCGGTGCGCGAGGCGCTGGGCCCGGCGGGCGCGGCGATGGGGCCGGCGGCACGCGCCATCGCCGAGCGCCAGTACGCGATCGAGCGTGTCGCCGACCGCTACGAGGCGCTGTACGGCGCGCTGCTGCAGCCGCCGCGGCGCGTGCTCTACGTCGAGAACGGCATCGGCTACGGCGGCGCCATCATCTGCCTGCGCCACCTGGTGCGGAACCTGGACCGAACGCGCTGGGAGCCGATGGTCGTCACCGGGCTGGGCGACGCCAAATACCAGGACATCGCCAACGATTCGCGCTGGAAGCACATCCCCGACCGGCGCCTGGACACGGTCTCGGCCAAACGCCGGCTGGCCGAAGCACGCTGGCCCGACGCCCTGCCCGGGCTGCGCTGGGCGGCCAACCAGGTGCTGGCGCGCGCCGACGACCTGGGCAACTTCCTGCCCTCGTTCGTGCAGACGCTGTGGACGGTGCTGCGGTTCCGCCCGGTGCTGATCCACGTGAACAACGAGCCGCTGTGCAACCGCGCCGCGGTGCTGGCCGGGCGCCTGACCGGCGTGCCGGTGGTCGCCCACGTGCGCGGCGACCAGCAGGGCTCGCCGCTGATGCACTCGCTGTTCCGCCTGCCCGAGCACTTCATCGCCGTCTCGCGCTGGGTGTCCGAGAGCATTGGCCGGCTCGGCGTGCCCGAACGCAAACGCTGCTACGTCTACGACGGCATCGAGCTCGACAAGCTCGACCTGGGCGCCGACGGCGCCGCCTTCCGCCGCCGCCACGGCATCCCGGAAGACGCCTTCGCCGTCGGCCTGGTCGGCATGCTGATCCCGTGGAAGGGGCAGCGGCTGTTCCTGGACGCCGTCGAACGCATCGCCGCACGCATGCCGGGCGCGGTGTTCGCGATCATCGGCGGCACGCCCGACGAGTGCCGCTACTTCGAGGCCGAGCTGCGCGAACGCGCGCTGCACGCCCCCTTCACCGGCCGCGTCGTCTTCACCGGCCACGTCGGCGGCATGGCCGAGGTCTACAACGGCCTGGACGTGGTGCTGTCGGCCTCGACCTCGCCCGAGCCGCTGGGCACGATGATCATCGAGTCGATGACGATGGCCAGGCCGCTGCTGGCACCGGCGCACGGCGGCGCCGTCGAGATGGTGGAAGACGGCCGCACCGGGCTGCTGTTCCGGCCCAACGACGCCGAGGACCTGGCGGCCTGCATCCTGCGGCTGTACGAAGACCGCGCGCTCGGCCGGCGCCTGGGTGCCGCGGCGCGCGAGGAGGCGCTGCGCCGCTTCGCGGTGGCCGAACACGTGCGCCAGGTCGAGCGCGTCTACGACGCCGTGCTGCGCTGAGCCGGCCTGGCGCCCGGCGCGTCGGTGGCCGCCGGCAGCCGCGCGCGCAGCGTGCGCCAGCTCGGCGAACGCAGGAAGACCTCGGCTGCCTGGCGCGCGCCGTGGATGCTGATGTGCCAGCCCTCCAGGCTGAACGGGATGCCGTCGGCAGCGAGGTCGGGCAGGCGCGCGCCGGCACCGAACAGGTCTTCGCGCGGCACGAACACGACGTTGGCGTGGCGCGCCGCCTCGGCCTGCAGGCGCGCATGGGCCGCCACCGACAGCGCGTCACCGGCGGCGGGGAAGTCGGCGATGTCGAAGGCCTCGCCGTGCATGCGGCTGCGCTGGAAGGCGGCCGTCACGTCGCCGTCGTACTGGCGCGGCGACGGCATCACCACGACCAGCGGCACACGCGCCGCCAGCTCGCTCAGCGCCTGCAGCGCGCCGTCGAGCTGCCCGCGCCGCAGCAGGTTGCCCCAGGCGGCACCGAGGATCACGAGTTCGTAGTCGCCGGCGCGTGCCTGCAGCAGGCGGCGGTTGTCCAGGCACTGGGCGTAGGCCGGGCTCGAACGGGGCCCGGTGAAGGCCTCGCCGAACGCGGGGTGGCACCAGTTGGTGCTCACCATGTGCACCGCCAGGCCGCCTTCCTGGCCGGCGCGGTGCCACAAGGGCTCGTACTGCGCCGCGAACGAGTCGCCGAACAGCAGCGCGCGCCGCGTGCGCGGCGCCGCGCCGCGCCAGCAGCCCTCGCCGGCGGCGCCCACCGCCAGCTGCGGCAGGCTGTCGACGCTGTAGAAGCACCAGCCGTTGTCCACGCGCGGCATGTCCAGCTCGGACACCTGGGCGGCCGCCGGCAGGCGCCCGGGAAAACCGCGCGCCAGGTGGCCGGCGGCGCCGAGCGCGAGAAAGGCCGCGCTGCCGGCCGCCGCCAGCACGAACACCTGCCGGCGCTGCAGCCGGCCGCGCTGGCGCATCGGCGTTTCGACCCAGCGCCAGCTGGCGTAGGCCAGCAGCAGCGACAGCAGCGCGACGCCGGCCATCACGGCGTGGCCCGGCGGCAGCAGGTTGCGGTGGCGCGCCAGTGCCAGCAGCGGCTGATGCCAGAGGTAGGCGCTGTAGCTGAGCAGGCCGACGGCCACCAGCGGCCGGCTGCCCAGCACGCGGCCCATTGCGGTGCCGGGCGTGGCGCAGACGATCAGCAGCGCCGCGCCCAGCGTCGGCACCAGCGCGCTGGAACCCGGGAACGGCGTCGTGTGGTCGAAACACAGCGCCGCGTAACCGAGCAGCACGATGCCCAGCAGGCCGCCGCCCTCGCGCAGCGCACGCGAGCGCGCCAGCGCGTCGGTGGCCGCGGGCCCGGACAGCGCCAGCAGCGAGCCGATCAGCAGCTCCCAGCCCCGGGTCGGCAGCAGGTAGAAGGCCGCGTTCGGCGCCGACTGCGAAACGCGCTGCGCCAGCACGAAGCTGGACGCGCCCAGCAGCACCAGCGCGGTCAGGCGCCAGCGCCGCGGCAGCCGCCACAGCAGCATCAGCAGCGGCGGGAACAGCAGGTAGTACTGCTCCTCGACCGCCAGGCTCCAGGTGTGCAGCAGCGGCTTGAACTCGGCGGCGCTGTCGAAGTAGTCCGCGGTGCGCCAGAACAGCAGGTTGGACACGAAGCCGGCCGTCGCCGCCAGGCTGTCGGCGAAAGCGGCCAGGTCGCGCGGCAGCATCCAGGCCCAGGCCAGCGGCAGGCAGACCGCCATCACGGTGAACAGCGCCGGCAGGATGCGCCGCGCGCGCCGCTCGTAGAAAGTGGCGATGCGAAAGCGCCCGGTGTCGAGTTCGGCGGCGATGATCGACGTGATCAGGAAGCCGCTGATGACGAAGAACACGTCGACGCCGACGAAGCCGCCACTGAAACCGGGCAGGCCGGCGTGGAACAGGATCACCGGGACGACGGCGAGTGCGCGCAGCCCGTCGACCTCGGGGCGATAGTGCATGTCGCGCTCCGGTTGGGCAAGCGGCCGGCGGCGGTGCGCCGCACCCCGCGACGCGACCCGCGCGCTGGGCATTGTGGCGATCGATGCCGCGGCCAGAAGACCCTGGCCGAGGGGGAGCGCGCCTTCCGGCGCCGCGGGATCAAGAACGTGCCCGGGCTCCGGGCATCCAGACGCGAGCAGACAAGCGCAGGCTGCAAGCGCGGTACAGCCGTCGTCAGACTAGCTGGAGCCTCCCTCGCGGAGGGAGGCTGGAGGGTGCGGTCGGACAAGCTGGAGCACCCTCTCGGAGGGGGCTCGGGGGAGCCGTGCGTTAAGGCCGCAGCCTAGGAGTCAGCGCGGCAGCAGCCGCGCAGACTCCTAGGCCCAGCCCTTGTCGCGGCACAGCGCGATTCGGCGCCCGCCTTCGGGGTGGGTGAAGGTGTGGACCTGGAGCGCGGCGCGTTCGAACAGCAGCTTCTCGACCTCGAACAGCAGGAAGTTGTCCGGCGCCGGCCCTTCGAGCAGCGCACGCAGCGGCGCGAAGTCGGAGAACTGGCGCAGATCGTAGACGCGGCGCAGCGGGTCGAAATAACCCGGCTGGCGCTCGTTGGTCATCACGTACAGCCGGCTGCCGGGCGGCAGGTGCGGCGCCAGCGTCGCGAGCATGCGCTCGGGCCGGGTGTCGGCGTCCAGGTGCGGGTACTGCTCGGTCAGCTCGAGCATGTCGTCGCGGCGCACGTGCATCGCGCAGTAGTCGCCGAGTTCGTCGACCACCGCCTGCGCCAGCGCCAGCACCTGCGCCGAGGGCGCGAACTTCACCACGTAGCCGGGCAGCCCGGACGCTGCGTCGTGCACGCCCGGCACCTCGAGGCCGGTGCGGTTGCAGCGCAGGACGAAGTCCCAGCGCCGGTTCTCGGCCGCACTGACGACGTGGCGGCGCTCGAACCAGGCCGTCGCCAGCGGCGCCAGCGAGGCCCGCGCCGTGCTGGGCAGCAGGCGCAGCCGCAGCGGCTCTCCGCCGCCGGGCGGATGCAGCGCGACCTGCTCCAGGTCGATGTAGCGCTCCCAGTCGGTATCGAGATCGTGGCCGAGGTTGTGGCGCGGATCGAAGCGGGGCTTGAAGGCCACCGGCGTGCGCCCGAGCGCGACCGCCTCGCGCACCAGCAGGTCGAGCGCAAAACGCAGGTGGTTGATGCCGGGGCGCGCCTCGAGCTCGACGCTGAAGAAGCGCTGCGGGTCCGGCGCCGCCACCGGCAGCCGCGCCGCGGCTTGCCCGCCGGGCCGGATCAGGCCGGCGCGGGCCGGCGCCGCGCCGGCCGGTTTCGTGCGAACGAACTCGAACCCCCGCGCCTCGAGGAAGTGCCGGACGTTCTTGGCGACGAGAATCCGGAAACCGGAAAGAGCGCTGGAATTCGGCTGGGACGTCATGTGGTGGGCGTCGCTGCCGGCCTCGGCGCAGCGCGAGCGGCATTCTGATCCAGCGCAACCAGACTTCAGTCCCCCTCCCCCGCGAGTCGATGAGCCAGCCCAGCGTCTCGGTCGTGATCCCGACCTACAACCGCGCCCGCTTCCTGCCGGCGGCGGTGGCCAGCGTGCGCGCGCAGACCGCCGCCTGCGCCGAGATCGTCATCGTCGACGACGGCTCCAGCGACGACACCGGGCAGGTCGTCGCGGCGCTTGGCGCCGGCATCGTCTACGTGCGCCAGGACAACGCCGGGCCGGCGGCGGCGCGCAACCGCGGCATCCGCACGGCACGCGGCGACTGCATTGCCTTCCTCGACACCGACGACCGCTGGCTGCCGCACAAGATCGAGCGCCAGCTCGCGCTGCTCGCGCGCCACCCGTCGGTGGCGCTGGTGTCGGCCGACATGGCGATCGAGGACGAACACGGCGTGCAGCAGGTGGCGTCCAACTTCGTGCTGCGTGGCCTGCGCGGCTTCTTCGAGGGGCTGGGCGGAGCCCCGGTGCCCGAGGCGCCGCGCCGGCTGCTGGAGATCAACTTCGTCAACACCAGCACGGTGCTGGTGCGGCGCGAGGTGCTGGCGGCACTGGAAGGTTTCGACACCGGGCTGCGCTACGGCGAGGACCTGGAGTTGTGGCTGCGCATCGCCGCGCGCCACGCCCTGGCCTGCGTCGCCAGCGTCGAGGAGATCCGGGTCGAACACTCGCACAACGTGACCAAGTCGGTCGAGCCGATGCTGCGCGGCTACGTCGACATGGCGCGCACGATCCGCGGCTGGGCCGGGCCGCGCATGCCGGGCTGGGGCGTAGACCCCGACCGCTACGTTGCCGACGCGCTCGCCGACCTGGGCTACTGGTACTTCGCGCAAGGCCGCCGGCACGAGGCGCGCGGCGCCTTCGCGGGCAGCCTGCGCGAAGCCGCCAGCGCGCGCGCGGCCTTCTACGCCGCGGCGGCGACGCTGCCCGCGGGGCTGGTCGATTTCCTGCGGTCGGTCAAGTCCGGGAGTGCGCGTGCGCGCTGAGCGCCGCCGCCGATAAACTGCCCCGCGCCGGCTGGCCCGGCGGCAGCGGCCCGCCGGGCTGGTGCGCCACGCTCCAGGAGACCTCGAGTTGAGCACGCTGCAGGCGGCCGCCCCCACGGCCTGGGACATCGGCAAGACCACCGGACGCAACGGCACCGGCCACTGGCGCTTCTGGGACCGCCCGCTGCAGGACCTGCTCGACGCCGCGGCCCAATGGGCCGAGCCACTGCGCGGCATAGAGCGCCCGTGGCTGTGCTGGAACATGAACGAGCGCTGGTGCCTGCTGCAGCAGAAGCTGGTCGCCGAGACCGGCTGGACGCCGGTGATCGGCTGGGACCCGAACTGCGGCCAGCGCCCGCGCGAGCTGGTGCCGGGCGCGGTGGCGATCGACTTCAATGCCCCGCTCGGGCTGCAGGTCTTCTACCAGCACATGGCGCTGGAGTTCGCCTTCCTGTGGGCGCCGCGGCTCGCGTTCTGGCATGCCGACGTGCTGATGCCGCGCGCCAAGATGCGCGCGGCGGCGGCACGTTTCGAGCGCCTGCGCGATGGCGAGATGGCGGCGGTGAAGACCTACGGCGGCCTGCGCAACATCCTGCGCCCCAAATACCACCGCTACTGGGAGGTGCTGGGCTGCACCACGCGCGGCGCCAGCCGCGACCAGTTCGAGCAGGGCTGCGGCTGGTGGCGCGGCTTCCAGCACCACCCCAACGCCCCCTCGGATCCGGCGGAGCGCGCGCGCCGCGATCGCTATTACGATGACCACGGCTGCGGCATCCGCTACTGGCAGCGTTTCGGCGGCGGCCGCGTCGACACCATCCGCGAAGGCTGGATCGCGCAGGAACACTTCTCCGTGATCACCGTGAAGCACTACCAGCGCGCCGCGAGCAAGGCCGAGGAGATGGACATCAACTTCGACCTGCCACGCATCACCGCGCGCCTGGGCATCGCCGACCTTCTCTGACGCAAAGGCCCATGATGACTTCCAAGTCCCACCTGGCCGCCGCACTCGTGCTGGTGCTGGCGGCCGCGCCCGCGGCGGCCCAGGTCGCCGCCAAGCCGGCGATCCCGCCGAAGTACAAGGCCTCGCCGATGGAGGTCGCCTACCTGCCCAAGTACTGCTACCACCAGTACGTCGACGGCGCCCTGCAGCCGCCGGTGTTCGCGATCTCGCCCGACTCCTGCGGCACGTCGATGAACCACTTCTGCCCGGCGCTGGTGTTCCTGCGCCAGGCGTCGAGCCCGACGCTGGCGATGAACGAACGCCGTGGCGCGGCGCAGTCGGCGGTGCGCGAGGTCGACTACACGATCCGCGAGATGAAACCGGGCTGCTACATCACCAAGGACGTGATGGACGCCAAGGCACGCGCCGCGGCGCTGGCCAAGGTGCTGGTGCGCTGAGCGCATACAGGCCCTGCGTTTCATGCCGTCACCGTAGGTTGTCCGGCGACAGGTTATGGTCGGGCAGCCCGAGCGCGTAGACCCGCGCTCGCCGTCCTTGCACGCTTGCCCTGCCCGCACAGCCTTGCATCGCCCTCTCTTCATCGTCGGCGCGCCGCGTTCCGGCACCACGCTGCTGCAGTACATGCTGCGCGCGCACCCGGGCCTTTCCATCCCCACCGGCGAATCGCACTTCATCGTCCCGCTGATGCGCGACGAGGCCGCCTACGGCGACCTGTCGCAGCGCGAGAACGTGGTCGCGGTGCTGCAGGCGATGCACCGCCAGCGCGCCGAGTTCGTCGACACCGACCTGCACGGCCTGCGCTTCGACGTCCAGGCGCTGGCCGATCGTTTCGTCGCCGAGGGCCGGCGCACGATGCGCGAGCTCGTCGCCGGGCTGTTCGAAGCCAACGCGCGCGGCGAAGGCAAGCCGCGCTGGGGCGACAAGACGCCGTACTACGTGCTGCAGATGCCGGCGCTGCTGGGCTGGTGGCCGCAGGCGCAGTTCATCCACGTGGTGCGCGACGGCCGCGACGTCGCGCTGTCGCTGATGGGCCGGCGCGACGACTTCTACGTCTACAACACCTACTTCGCCGCGCGCTACTGGGAACAGTACGTCGAGGCCGGCCGCACCCACGGCGAGGCGCTGCCGCCGCGCCAGTACCTGGAGCTGCGCTACGAAGAGCTGCTGCAGGCGCCGCGGCAGGCCCTGGGCGCGGTGTGCGACTTTCTCGGCCTGGAGTTCCAGGACTCGGTGCTCGACTACCGCCGGCCCGCCGGAGGCGGCAAGACGCCGCTGCTGCAAGGCCCGCTGCAGACCGCCAACGCCGGCAAGTGGCGCCACGAGATGTCGCCGAGCCAGGTCCGCGTGTTCGAACGCGCGGCCGGCGCGACGCTGGAGCGTTTCGGCTACCCGGTGTCGACGCCGGGGCCGCGGCTGCCGCTGCCGGTGCGTGCCGCCTACCGCTGGCACAACGGCATGGTCGCGCGCTGGCGCCAGTGGCGGCCGGCCGACGAGGTCAGCCGCAGCAGCTAGGCCGGCGCGGCGGCGTTCAGGCGCTGCGCGCCGCCGCGCCGCGCATCAGCCCGAGGAAGTGCCAGACGATCATCTCCTGCCGGAACGCCTCGTCGGCCGGGCTCGTCAGCCGCATCCAGGCGGCCTTGCCCACCGCCCGCGCCAGCTGCGGCAGCAGGTACGCCGGCACGCCGGCGATGCGCCGGCCCGTGGCCGGCAGCGCCGCCGCCTCGTTGCGGCTGCACTGGTAGCGCCAGCGCCTGAAGTAACGTTTGTTCAGCCGGAAGGCCTCGACCTTGTGCCGCACCCGCGCCTGCGGGAAGTAGACGACGCGGCCGCCGTCGTGCACGACGCGCATCAGCACGTCGATCTCTTCGCCGCCGGCCAGCACCGCGCCCTTGCGGCCGAGGTTGGGGTCGAAACCGCCCAGGCGCTCGAAGACCTCGCGCCGGAACACCAGGCTGGCGCCGAAAGGCATGTGCTCGGGCTCGGACACCGGCTTCGGGCCGTCCTCGTCGGTCTTGAGCGCCAGGAAACCGTAGAAACGTTCGGTCAGCCAGGCCGGCGGCGGGGCCAGCCACAGCGGCGCGATGTAGCCGCCGGCCGCGGCGCAGCCGTGTTCCTCCATGCCGCGCACCAGCAGCGCCAGCCAGTCGGGCGCCGGCAGCACGTCGTCGTCGGTGAACGCGAGAATCGCGCCGCGTGCCTCGGCGATGCCGCGGTTGCGGGCGTGCGACAGGCCCTGGCGCGCTTCGAACACGTAGCGCAGCGCCAGCGCCGGGTGCGCGGCAGCGAAGTCCTCGACCGTCTGCCGCGTCGCGTCGCGCGAGTTGTTGTCGACGACCACGAGTTCCCACTCGAAACCCGGCGCCAGCTCCAGCGCCGCCAGCGCGGCCAGCGTGTCGGCCAGCGACGCCGCGCGGTTGTAGGTGCAGACGATGACGGTGGCGTCCATGGGCGTCTTCAGAAGCGGGCGGCGATGCGGCCCAGGACATAACGCGCCTGGGCCGCGAACGAACCGTCGTTGCTACCCAGCGTGAGCTTGCGGCCGAAGCGCGCGCCGCCGTCGTGGCCGGTGATGTCGAGCCGGCGCAGGCGCAGCGCGTCGCCGCCGGGGCGGTTGAAGCCGGGCTCGACGCTGAAGCCCAGGCAGTAGCCGGCCGCGCGCGCGGCCTCCTGCACCCGGGCGTCGGTGCGGCCGTAGGGGTAGGCGACGGCGTCGACGCGGCGGCCGAGCAGCTGCTCGAGTTCGTCGCGCGAGCCGCGCAGCTGCGCCGCCAGCGCGGCGTCGTCCAGCGCCATCAGGTCGGCGTGGCTGCGGGTGTGGCTGTGGAACTCGATGCCCTGGGCCGCCATCTCGGCGATCTGCGCCGCGTCCAGCAGCGCGTGCGCGCCGACGCTGCGGAACTCGCGTGTCGCCCAGTCGTCGCGGCCGCCGATGCGGGCGCTGACCAGGAACACCGTCGCCGGCCAGCGCCGCGCCGCCAGCAGCGGCAGCACGTGCGCGTGCAGGCCGGCGAAACCGTCGTCGAACGTGATCAGCACGCTGCGCTCGGGCAGCGTGCCTTGCGCGCGCTGCCAGCGGCCGAAGTCGGCCAGCGTGCACGGCGTCCAGCCGGCGGCGGCGAGCCAGTCGAGATGGGCGCCGAACTCCTGCGGCGTCACGCAGTAGCCGCGCTCGGCGCCGCTGCCGCGGGCGTCGACGCGGTGGTACATCAGCACCGGCACCCGTTCGGCGACGGCGATCACGGGCGGCTCCTGCTGTCGGCACGGCGCACCAGGGCGGCGAACACCGGCAGCGGCAGCTGCGCCGCGGCCAGCAACGGCAGGTCGGCCGCACGCCAGGCGCCGGTGGCCAGCGCGCGCCGCAGCAGATGCCGGGCGCCTTCGAGGTCGCGGCGCCAGAACAGCGTGCGCCCCTGCTCCAGCAGCGGGCCGTCGACGAGCTCGCGCCGCCGCGCCGCACCCAGATGGGCGACGAGGGCCGGGTTCGCGGCGACGAAGTCGCGCCGCACCTGCCAGGCGTGCAGCACCTGGCGCCACTTGACGGCCGAGATCTGGCCGCTGCCGTGCCAGCGGTAGTAGGCCAGCACGCGCGGCACGCGCACCATGTTGCGCGTCACCGCCAGCAGCCGGATCCAGAGGTCGTAGTCCATCGACGAGAACAGGCGCTCGGAGAAGCCGCCGACGGCGTCGACGACCTGCCGGCGCAGCAGCGCGCCGTGGATGGGCCAGGGGCAGCCGCGCAGAAAGTGTTCGACCGGGTCGCCGTCCTCGTAGGCCGGCGGCACATAGGGCTCGGCGCGGCCGCCGCTGATGCCTTCGCCAACGTTGCGCCAGCCGCAGTAGGCGATGTCGGCGCCGCTGGCCTGCAGCGCCTGCAGCAGCGTCGTGACGAAGTCCGGCTCCCACCAGTCGTCGGCGTCGAGGAAGGCGACGAACTCGCCGCGCGCCGCCTGCAGCGCCCGGTTGCGCGCCGGGTACGGGCCGCCGCGCGCGCCGCGCAGCAGCGTCAGCCGGGGGCCGTACTCGGCCTGCAGCCGCTGCACGATCTCGGCGGTGGTGTCGGTGGAGCCGTCGTCGACGAAGAGCAGTTCGACCTCGGCGCCCGCCTGGTCGAGCGCGCAGCGCACCGCCTGCTCGACATAGGGCGCGGCGTTGTAGGCGGGCATGACGACCGAGACCAGCGGCCGGTCGGCCGTTGCCCCGATAACGCCCTGAAGACTCATGCCGCCTGTCCCTGCGGCGTCGCCAGCGCATAGGCCGGCAGCGCCCGTTCGACGACGCGGTCCCAGCCGAAGCCGCGCGCGAAAGTGCGGCAGGCATCGGGGTCGAAACGCTGCGCGCCCGAAAGCACCCGTTCCAGCGCCGCGGCCACCTGCGCGACCTCCAGGCCATCGACAAAGCAGCCCGAGACGCCGTCGGCCACGGCCTCGGCGGCGCCGGCCAGGCGCGCCGCCAGCGTCGGCGTGCCGCAGGCGTTGGCCTCGAGGTAGACGATGCCGAAACCTTCGTGGCTGGCCGGGTTGATGGCCGCCGTCAGCACGAAGAGGTCGCTCGCCAGCAGCTGCGCGCGCAGGCCGGTGGCGTCCAGGAAACCGGCGAAGCGCACACGATCCTGCAGGCCCAGTTCGGCCGTCAGCGCCTCGAGTTCGGGCCGCAGCTCGCCGTCGCCGACGACGGTGTAGCGGAAGGCGTGGCGCTCCTTCAGCGTCGCCAGCGCGCGCAGCACCAGGTCGACGTTCTTGCGCCGCTCCGACAGCCGGCAGACGGTCAGCAGTTCCGGCACCGCGTGCGCGGGGCGCTCGGCGGGTTCGAGGTAGGACGCCGAGACGCCGACCATCGCCGCCTGCGTGCGGCCGGCGCACTCTGGGAACAGCTCCAGGAACACACGTTCGGTGTAGCGGCTGTTGGCGAGGATCAGCGCCGCGCGGCCCAGGCCGGCGCGCATCAGCCGCGGCGTGCGGCCGGCGCCGAGCCGGCGCTCCAGCGCACCACGCAGCGCCGGCAGCCGCCACAGCCCTGGCACCGCGCCCAGGTCGGGTTCGCCGACGGGGATGTAGGGGCGCAGGAAGTCGTTGCCATGGATCGAGACCACGGTCGGTGCGAGGTGCAGCGCGACCCAGGCATAGGCCGCGTTCATCACGTGCCAGGCGTCGGCGTCGGCAGCCACGCGCCGCAGCGCCGCCAGGTCGGCGGCGGCGCGGCCGGCGAGCACCTGGTGCAGCTCGATGCCGGTCAGCACCGGCGGCGGCGTCGGGCGCCGCCGCGTCAGCACCGTGACGCGGTGGCCGCGGCGCACGAGTTCGAGCGCGAACTCCAGCGCATAGGTCTGCATGCCGCCGATCTCCGGCGGGAACTCGGGCGCGACGATGGCGACGTGCATCAGCCCTCCCCTCGCGCCACCGGCAGGCCGTGCAGCCAGCTGCGCGGCGCGATGGTGGCACCGGGAGCGAGTTCGTGTCCGGCGGCGTCGCGCCAGACCAGCGCGTCGGCCGGCGCCTGCTCCCAGGCCAGAACCAGCGGCTCGGCGGTTGGATTCAGCAGCAGCAGCTCGGGCGCGCCGCGGCGGCCGAGGTTGGCCACCCGCAGCCGCGCGTCGGCCGGGCTCGGGCACGGCAGCTGCTCGGCCGGCGCCAGCGCCTCGGCGTTGGCGCCCAGCAGCGACGGCGGCTGGCCCATGCCCAGGTCTTCCAGCACCAGCATCGCCTCGGCCAGCCAGATGCGCCAGCGCGGTGCCGGGTCGAGCAGGCAGACGTGGTAGAGCGCCTCGGCCCAGAAACCGAGCGCGTACTTCTGGTACTTCAGCTCGCGCCAGCGCTCGAGGATGCCGCTGGTGCGCGTGAACTCCAGCCCCGCGACCAGCACTTCGCGCACCAGCGCCTCGTCGGGGAAGCGGCGCAGGTAGCGCGCCAGGTCCATCAGGTTGACCGCGTGGTAGTCGTGGGCCCAGGTGCGCAGCGTCAGCTCGCGGTCGATGTAGCCGCCGGGCATCACCAGGCGCGGCCAGCGCGCCTTCAGGTCGGGCAGGCGCGGGATCAGGTGCTGCCAGGCCAGGCGCTTGAGCGCACGCTGCCACAGCGGCAGGCGGCTGGCGCGCTCGGTGGGCAGGAAGGTCAGGCCGATCAGGCGGAACAGCAGCCGGTACAGCGCCTCGGCCGGGCGCAGCGCCAGCACCGCACGTGTCGACGCGCGCGCCGACGCCACCAGCGCCGCGTGCCGGGTGTCGCCGGTCAGTTCGGCGTAGCGGTCGAGCGCGACGGTGGCGTCGAGGTGCGAGTTCAGCACCAGCATGTTCGATTCGGACTTGCCGAAGGCGCGGCTGGGCACCCAGCGGAACGGGCCCAGGCGCATCTTCTCGACCGAGTGCTCGAGCTCGTCGTGCAGCAGCCACTGGCCGAAGGCCAGCGCCTCGGTCTGGCGCGCCAGGAAGGCCGCCGCCGCCGCCAGCGCCTGCTGCACACGTTCGTCCGGCCCCTCGGCCAGCGTGTCCATCATCAGGTGCATCGCGCTGCAGTGCAGGCGGTAGTGCGACTCCATCGTGTCGGTCCACTCGCCGTGGCGCCAGCCACCGTCGTCGGACTGGCGCGCCAGCACCGCGTCCAGCACCTGGCGCCGTATCGCCGCCAGCAGCGGGTCGGCGCTGGCGCGCGCCAGCCCGCCCAGCACCAGGTGCAGCGCATGGGCGTCGTTCTCGGAGAACACGCGCCACTGATTCGGCCAGGCCAGCCGGTCCTCGTAGACGGTGCCGGCGACGAGGTGGCGGTAGACGCCGGCGCGGCCGCGTAGTGCGGTGTGCGAGCCGAGCAGGTACCAGGCGCCGCGCTCAAGCGCCGTCGGCGGCACCGGCTCGCCAGCGGGAAGGCGCCAGCAGACCCATTCGACGTCGCCGGCGGCAGCGCTGCTGCCCAGCTGCACGCCGTCGGCGCTGCAGGCCAGCGTGTCCAGCGCCACCGGTTCGACCTTCAGCAGCCGGCCGCGCGCGTCGAGCTGCACGCGGCGCGGGCCCTGCGGCAGCCACAGCCACTCGGGGCCCGCGGCGCCCGCCAGGCGCACCAGGTAGCCGCCGAAAGGCGCCGGCGCGATCGAACTGCCCGCGGGCAGCGCCCAGCCTTCAGCGGCGCCCAGCGACACCGTGCACACCGGCAGCGCGCCGGCGTCCCGCTTCGGTCCGGCCGACGGCGGGAACAGGCCCGCCGCCGCTTCAGGCACGCCAGCGCCAGAGAACATGCTGCTCCAACCAGTCCGAGGCGCGCACGCGCAGGCCCAGCGTCGCCGCAGCGGTCGGCGCCAGGCGGCGCACCGGCAGCCATTGCAGGTCGCCGAAGATCTCGTCGAGCCGCCGCGACACGGCGTCGAAGCCGAAGTGGCGTTCGATGAATTCGCGGCCGCCGACCGACAGCCGGCGCCAGGCGGCCTCGTCGGCGAAGAGTTCGGCCACCGCGGCGGCGAAAGCCTGCGGTTCGTCGGCGACGAAGATCTCGTCGCCGACCACCGGCTGCATGCCCTGGGTGCCGACCGAGGTCGAGACCACCGGCACGCCGTGCACCATGGCCTCGCCGATCTTGCCCTTGAGCCCGGCGCCGAAACGCAGCGGGCACACCGACACCAGGCTGGTGTCGAGATAGGGCGCGGTCTCGGGCACGTAGCCCGTCACCTCGACGTGTTCGCCGGCCAGCGCCTGCACCTCCGGCGGCGGCATGTTGCCGACGATGCGCAACCGTGCCTGCGGGCAGCGCGCCAGCACCTGCGGCATCACCTCGCGGCAGAACCAGGTCATCGCGTCGGCGTTCGACGGGTTGTGGCGGAAGTTGCCGATGAACAGCAGCGACGCGTCCAGGCGCCCCTCGCGCCGCCCCACCGGCGCGTCGGGCAGCGCGTGGATGTTGGGCACGGTGCGGCAGACGACCTCGCTCGCCTCGGCGAGCACGACGTCGCGGTCCTCGTCGGTGGTCGTCAGGATGGCGTCGGCGCGGCGGTAGACGTCGAGTTCGGCGCGTTTGCGCTCGGCACGTTCGGCGGCGCTGGTGTCGGAGCCGATCGCGGCCTCGCGCACCTGGTCGGAATAGAAATAGATGTGTTCGGTGTCGACGATGACACGCGCCTGCGGCTGCAACGCCCGGATCTGCTCGATCAGCGGCCGGGCGACGTACCAGAACTCGATGACGACGGCGTCGTAGCGCTGTTCGCGCAGGTGGCGCGCGAGGCTGCCGCTGCGCACCGCCACGCCGATCTCGCGCAGGCCGTCGGCGTAGAGCCGGTTGGCCGGATCCTCGAGATAACCGGGCTGCTGGTGCAGCACGTGCAGGGCGACCTCGTGGCGCTGCGCGAGGATGCGCAGCATGTTCGTCACGCGCACATCGCCCGAGCAGCGGTCGAACTCCGGATAGCGGATGTGGACGAAGAGGATGCGGGCCATCCTTCAATTGTCCGATGCGCCGCGGTGCTCATCGCCCCCGGCTTGCGGGGAAGCTGGCGCACGATCCGTGACGCCCGCACGCCAATCGGCTAGGAGTCTGCGCGGCAGAAGCCGCCCAGACTCCTAGCCTGCGGCTGAATGCACGGCTCCCCCGAGCCCCCTCCACGAGGGTGCTCCAGCGTGTCGGACCGCACCCTCCAGCCTCCCTCCGCGAGGGAGGCTCCAGCCAGTCTGACGATTGCTGTACCGCGCTTCATCCGGCGCTCTTCTGCTCGCGGCTCAGAGGCCGGACCACGGGCACGCTCCGGCTCCCACGGTATCGGCCAGGGCAGGGTCCTACCGCGCAGACTCCTAGCGAGCCCGCAGCACGATCTCGATGCTGTTGACGGTGATCTCGTCCAGCGTCAGCCCGCGACCGCGGAAACAGTCGGCGAACTCCTCGACGAAACCGAGGTAGCGGTAGTCGCGGTCCTCGTGCAGCGCGACCACGTCGGCGGGCAGCCGCGGCCACAGCGCCCGGAAGCTCGCCAGCGAGCAGCCGTTGGTCGGCTGCAGCGTGGCCGAGCTCGCGCCCAGGTCCTGCACGCCCAGGCTGGCGACGCGCGCCTCGACGAACTCGCGCGGGAACAGGAACTGGGGATACGGGAACCCGACGCTCCATGCATGCAGGCCCCAGGGGCTGTTGAACAGCGGCCCGAAGTCCAGCACGACGTGGCCGCCGGGCCGGCACAGGCCCAGCAGCCGCTCGAGCGCGGCACGCGGGTCGGCCCAGTGCTCGGCGGCGTTGTACGACAGCACGAGGTCGAAGCGCCGCTCGCCGTCGGGAAAGGGGTGGTCCACGTCCCAGCCGACGAACGGCAGGCCGAGTGCGGCCTTGCCGCGCCAGTCGCGCATGTCGCTCAGGGTCGTGTCGTGCCCGGCGAGCTGCAGCAGCGCGCCAACCATGCCGTCGCCGCAGGAGACCTCCAGCACCGAATGCGGCGCCGTCAGCCCCGGCAGCAGCGCCGCCAGCCGGCGCAGGCGCTCACCGGCGCGCACCGCACTGCTGAAGTCGTCGTAGCGGTACGCCGCGGCGCGGGCGAAGCCGCGCGCCTGCAGCTCGTCGAAGCGGGACGGCGCCAGCGTGCGCGCCGTGCCGCCACCGCGCAGCAGGGCGTCTATGCGCTGGCGCTGTTCGAGGCGCGAGCGGTCGACGCGCGCCGCATACCAGCCGGGAAAGCGACGTCGCACCCAGTCGCCGACTGCTTTGCGTGGCAAACGGGGGGCGACGCCCATGCTCAAGCTCCGTCGTGTGCCGACACGATGCCCGCGTCGCACGGCACCGGTTCGAGCGCTGGCTGCATGTCCCAGGCCGTGCGCGCACGCACCGCGCCAAAACGTTCGGACGCCGGGGCGCGATGCCCGGCGGGAGCCAGCACCTGGAACGTCGTCACGTTGTCCGCCCGGAACACCGGTGCCGCAGCGCGCTCGCCCGCCTCGACCGAAAAGTGCAGCGCATAGATGCCGGGCGTCAGCGCCAGCCCGGTCATCCTGCAGGTCAGCACGTGGCGCCCCGGCGGCAGCACCGGCACCGACATCGTCAGTTCGCTGCTGGACATCGAGATGAAGAACAGGTCGGTCGTGTGCACGCCGACCGTGAAGGACGCGTGCTGCAGCGCGGCGTGCACGTCGATCGTGATCTCGAAATCCAGGTCGTCGCCGGAGGCCGGCGCTTCCACGCCGGGCGCGGGCACGACCTGCACGGCGACCAGCGAGACCTCGCCCGAGCTCTCGTAGCGGGCCGCCGCCGCGCCGCGATTGCTGGCGATCTTGGCGTTGCTGCGGTTGACGAAGGCGTCGCAGATCTCCTTGGGCGCACCGTCTGCTTCGAGCCGCCCGCGTTCGAACATCAGCACCCGGCTGCACAGGCGTTCGACCTGACGCAGGTTGTGGCTGACCAGCAGCAGCGTGCGGTTGCCGTCGCGCACGAAGCCCTCGATGCGGTCGTAACACTTGCGCTGGAACGCCAGGTCGCCGACGGCCAGCACCTCGTCGACGATCAGGATGCCGGCCTCTACCGCGGTGGCGATGGCGAAACCCAGCCGCACCTGCATGCCCGAGCTGTAGCGTTTGACCGGGGTGTCGATGAAACGCTCGAGTTCGGCGAAGGCGACGATGTCGTCGAACTTGCGCTTGATCTCGTCGTGGCGCATGCCGAGGATGGCGCCGTTGAGGAAGACGTTCTCGCGCCCGGTCATGTCGGGCACCAGGCCCGCGCCCACTTCGATCAGCGGCGCGACACGGTCTTCCACCAGCACCCGGCCCTCGGTGGGCTGGCTGATGTGGGCCAGCAGCTTGAGCAGCGTGCTCTTGCCGGCGCCGTTGTGGCCGATGATGCCGACGACCTCGCCCGGCTCGATGCTGAAGCTGACGTCGTGCAGCGCCTTGAAGGCCTCGGGCCGCGCCACCGGCCGGCCCAGCAGGCGCTTGGCGCCGTTGCGCAGGCTCTGGCCCAGGCCGGTGAGCTGGCCGAGGCGGAACTCCTTGGTCGCGTGTTCGACGCGGATGATCGGGGCAGCCATCAGATAACGTCCGCGAAATGGCGCTCGGCGCGTTTGAAGACCGCATACGACAGCGGCAGGCACACGGCGACGACGACGATGCCGGGCAGCATGGCCTGCAGGTCGGGCGGCTGGTCCAGCAGCAGCACACGCTGGAAGCCGTCGATGATGCCGGCCAGCGGGTTGGCGGTGTAGAGCCGGTAAAGCCACTCGGACCAGGCGCCGCCGGCGTGTTCGACCAGAAGCCGGCGCTCCACCAGCGCCAGCGGGTAGATCACCGGCGACACGTACATCAGCAGCGTCAGCAGCACCGGCAGCATCTGGCCGACGTCGCGGAAGTGCACGTTGATCGCCGCGCCCAGCAGCGCCAGCGCGAGCGCGGCGCACACCGTGTAGAGCACCAGCAGCGGCACCCACAGCGCCTGCACCCCGGGCAGCATGCCGAACCAGAGCATCAGTGCCAGCAGGATCACGAAGTTCACGCCGAACTCGACCAGCTTGGTGACGACCGCGGTCAGCGGAAAGATCGCGCGCGGGAAGTAGACCTTCTTGATCAGGTGGGCGTTGCCGACGACGCTGTTGACGCCTTCCGAGGCCGACTCCTGGAAGAACATCCAGGGCATCAGCGCGCAGTACGCGAGCACCGGATACGGCACGCCGCCGCTGTCGATGCCGATGAAGCCGCGCATCAGCGTGAAGATCAGCATCATCATCAGCGGCTTGGCCACCGTCCAGGCCAGCCCCAGGTAGGCCTGCTTGTAGCGCACGACGACGTTCTTCCACGCCAGCGTGGCGATCAGGTCGCGGTGGGCAAAAAGGCTCTGGCTGGGGGCACTCATGGATGGGCGGGAAACGCGGCGCCGCGGCGCCTTTCGGTACAAGGGCCGTGCGTGGGGCGGCGGATGATGGCAGCGGGCGTCACTTCGGGCCACGCGCGAGTCGGGGGGCGGGCAGGCTCGCGGCCGCCGGCCGTTGCGGCGCCGGCCTGGGTGGTGCCGCAGGGGCCGGCGCCCCGGCGGACTTCGGGTCACCGCGCGCCAGCGCATGGGTGACGACGACGAGCGCGATCAGGTGGTATGGATAGTCGAAGTAGGCCAGCCCGAGGAAGGCGCCGCCGACCATGAAGCCGGCCAGGCTCACCTGGATCATCGCCGCCAGGTCGCCGGCCCAGGCCTTGGACGGGTCCTTGCGGCCCATCTTGATGACGGTGCTGCACTTGAGCCAGGCCAGCCACAGCAGCCCCAGGAACAGCGCCAGACCGAGGAAGCCGTGCTCGCCCATCATCTCGAAGTAGATGCTGTGCACGTCGTGCACGTCCTCGGGGTTGGGGGCGTAGATGCGGAAGGTGGGGCCCTTGAACACCTCGAAGCCACCGCCCATGAAGCGGTCCTTGGCCAGGTTCCACGCCGTCCACCAGGCGTTGATGCGGCCCTGCGCGGAGGCGTCGTCCTGGTAGGTCTCGATCGTCGCCATGCGCTCGTACCAGGCGTCGGGCATCAGCGCCAGGATGACGGCGGCAGCGGCGATCGTCAGCACGCCGATGAGCAGCTTGCGCCGGCCCTTGAGCCAGAACAGCAGCCCCATCACCGACAGCGCCAGCAGCGCGCCGCGCGACTGGCTGCCGATGGCCGACACAGCCGACAGGAACATCGCCGCGCCC
Organism: Rubrivivax gelatinosus; assembly: GCF_016583785.1. GTDB lineage: Bacteria > Pseudomonadota > Gammaproteobacteria > Burkholderiales > Burkholderiaceae_C > Rubrivivax > Rubrivivax gelatinosus_B. The sequence goes on from NZ_NRRU01000066.1 coordinate 20,380, forward strand.
AAGCCCAGGCGCACGAGGCGGCGCTTGCTGTGCAGCTGCAGGTAGCGCATCAGCGGGATCGTCATCACCAGCGCCAGCGCGAGTTCGTTGTTGCCGCCGATGAAGGTGCCTTCGGGGCCCCAGACACGCTGCTCGCCGCCCTTGGCGATCGTGAAGATGCCGCCCTTGGTGCCGTAGAAACCCAGAGACAGCACGATGACCCAGACGAAGGCGTGCACCTTCTCGCGCGAGGTCAGCATCACCAGCGTCATCATCGTCAGCAGCTGGATCTTCAGCACCTTCTGGTACTGCACCCAGGCCTCGGCCGAGTACATCGCCTGCGTCGTCGTCAGCCCCATCCAGACGACGAGCAGCACCAGCACCGTCATCTCGCGCGACCAGACGATGCGCTTGGCCTCCTTCGAGACCAGCATGCCGATCATCGTCGTCAGCGCGACCACGTAGACCACCGGGAAGCTCAGCATGAAGCCGTAGCACAGCCGGTGCGGGTTCATGTAGCCCAGCCAGGCGAGCAGCAGGATGCCCCAGAAGGGGCGTTTGAGCACGAAGGGCAGCAGGCCGAAGACGACCAGGGCGACGGCGATGTCACGCATGCGGTGAGGTCTCCGGCGCCGGCGCGGCCGCCGCCACGTGGCTGACGACGTAGCGGTACTTGCCCGACTTCTCGGGCGCGATCGCATCGACGTAGTTCACCTCGACCTGCACCCCCTGCCCCAGCCGGCGCTGCAGCCCGGCGGCGATCTCGGCGCCACGCGCCGGCCGGTCGAAACCTTCGTCGGCGACGATCTGCACCTCGGTGCGCTGCAGGCTGTGCTGCACGATCTTGAAACCGCGCACGCCCGGCAGGTCGCGCACCACGTAGACCAGCGCCAGCCCGTGCATCACGGTGCCGTCGGCGGCGACGATGAAGTCGGTGGTGCGGCCCTGGATCTCCTTGATCAGCGGCAGCGTGCGGCCGCAGGCGCAGCGCGCCGTGTCGAGCACGGCGACGTCGCCGGTGCGGTAGCGGATGAACGGGAAGTCCTTCGTCGCCAGGTGCGTGACGACGATCTCGCCCGACTGCCCTGGCGGCAGCACGCGGCCGTCGGCGTCGACGATCTCGACGATCACGTCCTCGGCCGTCAGATGCAGGCCGCCGTCTGGGCATTCGTGTGCGATGAAGCCGGCGTCGCGGCTGCCGTAGCCGTTGGCGACGCGGCAGCCGAACAGGCGCGAGATCGTCGCGCGCTGGTCGTCGTACAGGCGCTCGCTGGTGCAGAACGCGACCGCGATGCCCAGGTCGTCCAGACGCTGGCCGCGGCGCTCGGCGTGGCGCGCGATGTGGCTGAGCGCGCTGGGGTAGCCGAACAGCATCTTCGGCCGGCGCGCGCGGATCGCGGCGACGAAGCCGTCGAGCCGGCTCTCGCTCATCTCGAAGGCCGGCAGCAGCTCGGTGCGCAGCAGCCGGTCGCGCCAGGCGCGCACGTGGTCCTGGGCGCCGAGTTCGATCGGGCTGCCCCAGACGACGATCTCGGGGTCGCCGATGTCCACGCCCCACCAGCGTGTCGCGCGCCACTTGGCGGCGACGTCGTGGCTGACACGTTCGCGGCCGATGAAGAAGATCAGCGGCTCGCCCGAGCTGCCGCCGGTGTTGAAGCGCGCCAGGCCCTGCGCCTGCTCGTGGCGCAGGCCTTCGCCCTGCGTGCGCACGACGGCCTTGGTCAGGAACGGCAGGCGCTGCAGGTCGGCCAGGCTGGAGACGCCCGCCGGGTCGAAGCCGGTGGCGCGGAACAGCTCGCGGTAGTACGGCACGTGGGCACCGGCCTGCACGAGCAAGGCGCGCAGGCGCTCGACACGCAGCGCCTCCAGGCGTTCGGCCGGCCACCACTGGCTGGCTTCCAGGCGCTGCCGCACGGCGACGCTGTCGTGCTGCTTCAGCCGCTCGTGCAGCGGAAACAGCAGGCCGGAGGTGAAACGCGTGTAGAGCCCGCTCATCGGTGTCAGGGGGTGGCGGCCGCAGCCCGCGCCGGCCGCGCGGCATGCAGCGCGCGGAACACGGCGATCAGGTCGGCGACACGCCGGTCCCAGGTGTTGGCCGCAGCGTAGCGGCGGATCGTGTCGGCATCCCAGTCGTGCGCCAGCGCCTCGGCGATGGCGCGTTCCAGCACGTCGCCGTCGCCGAAGGGCACGACGCGGCCCAGTTCGGGCCGGCAGACGACCTCGGCGTTGCCGCCGACGGCGGTGGTCACGACCGGCAGGCCGCAGGCCATGGCCTCGAGGAAGACGTTGGCCCAGCCTTCGTTGCGGGTCGCGAGCACGAAGACGTCGGCGGCCGACAGCGGCACGCGCAGCGCGTCGGGTGCCAGCGGGCCGAGAAAACGCACCGCGTCCTGCAGCCCGGCCGCGGCCACCTGCGCGCGCAGTTGCGCGCCGATGTCGCCTTCGGGGCTGGGGCCGCCGACGACGAGGTAGACCAGGCCGGGAAAGCGCCGGCGCAGCGCCGGCAGGCGCTCGATGACGCGGTGGAAGCCCTTGCGCTCGACCAGGCCGCCGACGCTGACGAGCACCGGCACGTCGGCCCCCAGGCCGAGCGCGGCACGCGCGTCGGCGCGTGGCAGCGGGCTGAAACGCGCCAGGTCGACGCCGTTGCCGACCACCTGCACCTTGTCGGGCGCGATGCCCAGCCCCAGCGCCACCTGGCGCAGCGACTCGGAGACCGCGAACACCCGGGCCGCACGCTGCAGCGCGGCGCGCAGCCGCGGCGCCAGCGCCCGGTCGCTCGCCTGGCGCGGCTCGCTGCCACGCAGCGTGATCGTCACCGGCACGCCCAGCCAGCGGCCGAGCAGCGTCGCGGCGTAACCGTCGGGGTAGGCGAAGTGGGCGTCGATCAGGTCGAGCCGGCCCTGGCGCTTGAGCCGCGCCAGCCGCGGCCAGGCGGCCAGCGCCATCGCCAGCCCGTCCAGGCTCTTGAACACGCCGGGCACGCTGAAGAAGCGCGGGAACCAGACGTCGTGGCCCTGCTGCGTCTCGTGCTGCGGCGCGCCGGCACGAAAGCCCGGCTTGAAGCGCCGCAGCAGCGACTGCAGCGGGAACCACGGCGTCGGCGCGACCACCGCCAGCGGCAGCTCGCGGCCGACGCGGAACATGCGCTCGCGCACGAAGAGGCCGGCACCGGGCTGCACGGCGCTCGGGAACAGGCTGCTGAAGACGACGATCCGCGGGCCGTCGTCCACCGTCAGCGCCCCCCGGCGATCAGCCGTTCGTACACCGGCCGGTAGCGCGCAGCGGAATTGGTCCAGGTGCGCTCGCGCTCGACGAACTCCCGGCCCGCGGCGCGCAGCGACGGCCACTGGTCGCGGCGCGCGAGCAGGTCGTCGACCGCGTTCGCCAGCGCCTCCACGTTGCCGGCCTGGAACAGCCAGCCGGTCTCGCGGTTGCGGATCAGCTCCTTGTGGCCGCCGACGTCGCTGGCGACGAACAGCCGCCCCTGCGCCATCGCTTCCAAAGGCTTGAGCGGCGTCACCAGTTCGGTCAGCCGCATGCTGTGGCGCGGGTAGGCGAGCACGTCGACCAGGTCGTAGTAGCGCTGCACGTCCCGGTGCGGCACGCGGCCGGTGAAGATCACCTTGTCGGCCACGCCCAGCGACACGGCGCGCTCCTTCAGCAGCTCTTCCTGCGGGCCGCCGCCGACCAGCAGCAGGCGCAGCTCGGGGCGGCGCAGCAGCAGCTGGGGCAGCGCGTCCAGCAGCAGGTCCAGGCCTTCGTAGGCGTAGAAACTGCCGATGAAGCCGACGACGATGGCCTCGGGCGACAGGCCCAGGCGCGCCTTCAGCGCCAGGTCGGGCACGCCGCCGGGCTCGAAGTTGTCGACGTCGACGGCGTTCGGCACCACGGTGACCTTGGTTCCCGGGATGCCGCGGCCGACGATGTCGCCGCGCAGGCCTTCGCAGATCGTGAAGACGTGCGCCGCTTCCTTCAGCGCTGCGGTCTCCATGCGCCGCGTCAGGCGGTAGCGCAGGCTGCCTTCGGTGGTCGTGCCGTGGTCGACGGCAGCGTCCTCCCAGAAGGCGCGGACCTCGTAGACCGCCGGGATGCGCTGGCGCTTGGCCACGCGCAGCGCCGGCAGCGCATTGAGCACCGGCGAATGGGCGTGGATGATGTTCGGGCGCAGCTTGATGACGAGCTCGTTGATGCGCTTTTCGAGCCGGCGCATCAGCGCCATCTCGCCGAGACCGGGCATGCCGCCGGCATTGCCGGCGACCAGCGTGCGATAGAAATGCCAACCTTCGACCGTCTCTTCGGGGACGGTGGTGGCGTGTTTGGGACTCGTCACGTGGAACGTTTCCCACCCCATGCGGCGCTGCTCGGTCAGCAGCGACAGCGTGCGGAAGGTGTAACCGCTGTGCAGCGGGATGGAGTGATCCAGGACGTGCAGGACGCGCAGTGTCATGCCAGCGCTTCGGCCTCTCGTGGGATGCCCTGCGCGCCGACGACGCCGGCATCGACGACATTGCGCAGGAAAGCTTCGAACATCAGCAGCGTCCACAGCGGTGCGCTGTAGTCGCGGGTGCCGGCCTGGTGGGCGTCCACCAGGTGCTGCAGATAAGAACGCTCGAACCAGCCTGTCGCCGACAGGCGCTCGCCGAGCACGGCGTCGCGCACGCGGTCCTTGAGCGGGCCGCGGAACCAGCGTGCGAGCGGTACCGAGAACCCCATTTTCGGCCTATACAGGACTTCGGCCGGCAACATCGGCTCCATCGCCTTCTTCAGCAGGTACTTGCCCTCCTGCCCGCGCACCTTCAGAGACGAAGGAAGCGTCGCCAGCCACTCGACGAGCTTGTGGTCCATCAGCGGCTCGCGCACCTCCAGGCTGTGGGCCATGGCGGCGCGGTCGACCTTGGTGTTGATGTCGCCGACGAGGTAGGTCTTCAGGTCCAGGTACTGGATCAGCGCCAGCGGGTCGTCGGTGCCGGCGCGTGCGGCGTGGTGCTCGAAGACCGAGAGCGCGTCGTAGCCGCCGAGCCGGCGCTTGAGCGCCGGGCTGAACAGCTGGCGCCGCATGTCGCCGCGCAGGATGGACACCGAGTGGAAGTAGGCCTCGACCGAGTTGCGCGCCATGCCCTCGAAGGTGGTCTTGGCGCGCAGCACACGCGGCGCCCAATCGGCCTTGGGGTACAGGCGGCCGAGCATGCCGAAGACCGGCTGGCGCAGCGCCGCCGGCAGCGCGCCGCGCATGCGCTCTTCCATCAGATGCAGCCGGTAGCGCCGGTAGCCGCCGAAGGCCTCGTCGCCGGCGTCGCCCGACAGCGCCACCGTCACGTGCTTGCGCGCGAGCTGGCAGACGCGGTAGGTGGGGATCGCCGAGCTGTCGGCATAAGGCTCGTCGTACAGGCGCGCGAGCAGGTCGACGAGGTCGAAGTCGTCGGACTTGACGGTCTCGACGCGGTGCTCGGTGCGGTAGCGCGTGGCCACCATCTGCGCGAACTCGCTCTCGTTGAACTTGGGGTCGTCGAAGGCGATGCTGCAGGTGTTGACCGGGCCCTCGGACAGCCCCGCCATCGTCGCGACGACGGCGCTGGAGTCGACGCCGCCCGACAGGAAGGCGCCCAGCGGCACCTCGGCGATCATGCGCAGCCGCACCGACTCGCGCAGCCGGTGCTGCAGTTCCTCGCAGGCGTCCTCGACCGAGGTCGGGTTGCCGAGCGTGAAGTGCACGTCCCAGTACTCGCGCGGCGCCGGCAGCGGCTCGCCGCGGCGGATCGTCAGCGTGTGCGCCGGCGGCAGCTTGCGCGCCTGGGCGAAGATGCAGCGCGGCTCGGCGACGTAGCCGAGGGCGAAATACTCCTCGACCGCCAGCGGGTCCAGGTCGCGCTTCATGCCGCCGTGGGCGAGCAGCGACTTCAGCTCCGAGCCGAACAGCAGCGTGCCGTCGTCCAGCAGCGCGTAGTGCAGCGGCTTGACGCCCAGGCGGTCGCGCGCCAGGAACAGCGTCTCGCGGTTGCGGTCCCAGAGCACGAACGAGAACATGCCGCGGAAACGCTCGACGCAGCGTTCGCCCCACTGCTCCCAGCCGTGCACGATGCACTCGGTGTCGCTCTTGGTGTGGAAGACGTGGCCAGCGGCCTGGAGCTCGGGGATCAGCTCCTGGTAGTTGTAGATCTCGCCGTTGAAGATGACGACGACCGAGCCGTCCTCGTTGAACAGCGGCTGCTGGCCGGTGGCGATGTCGATGATCGACAGCCGCCGGTGGCCGAAGCCGAGACCCGGCTCGACGTGCACGCTGCCTTCGTCGGGGCCGCGGTGCCACTGCGAGTCGTTCATGCGCTGCAGCACGGCGGCGTCGACCGCACGGGTGCCGCGGGTATCGAAGAGGCCGGTGATGCCGCACATGGTGTCAGTCCTTGGCTGGGGTTGAAGGTCCGGACAGCAGCCGGTCGTACAGCGACCGGTAGGCGTCCACCATCGCCTGCAGGCTGAACTGCGCCTGCACGCGCTCGCGGCCGGCCGCGCCCATCGCCGCGCTGCGGCCGCGGTCGGACGCCAGCGCGACGAGGCCGGCAGCCAGTGCGTCGACGTCGCCGGCCGCCACGAGCAGGCCGCTTTCGCCGTCGACGACCAGCTCCGGGTTGCCGCCGACGGCCGTCGCCAGCACCGGCAGGCCCGTGGCCATCGCTTCGAGAATGGTATTGGAGATTCCCTCGGCCAAAGACGGCAGCACGAAGCCGTCGAGCCCCCGCATGACATCCGGCACGTCCGAACGCTCGCCGGGCATCCAGGTGAGGGGGGTGGCGCCGGCCGCGTCCAGCACCGTTTGCGCCTCGGCGCGCAGCGGGCCGTCGCCGACCAGCACCAGGCGCAGCGTGGCGCGCAGTTGCGGCGCCAGCTCCAGCGCACGCACGAAGGCGCGCGCCAGCACCGGCTGCGCCTTGACCGTCTGCATGCGGCCGACGGTGCCGACGACGAACAGCGCGGGGTCGTCGAACGGGCAGCCGGGCGGCACGGCCCGGCCGCCGGCGGCCGGGTGGAAGCGCTCGACGTCGACGCCGTTGTAGATCTGCGCGATGCGGCGCTGCGGCACTCCGACGCGGTGTTCGAGGTAGCCGGCCAGGTCGCGCGACAGCGCCACGTAGCGCTGCACGAAGGGCCGGTAGGCGCGCCGCATCCACTGGTATTTGGCGCGCGTGCCGTCGGGGTCGTCGACGTCGCGGCCGTGCTCGCCGTGCACACGCGCCGGCACGCGGGCCCAGGCGGCGGGCACCTGGCACTCCAGCGCCGCCAGGTTGCGCGTGTGCACGACGGCCGGGCGCCAGTCGGCGAACAGCCGTGCCAGCCGCGGGTAGAGCTTGGCGCCATGGCCGGGCGGCTTGTGCAGCGACACGAACTCGACGTCGTCGCGGCGGATGCGCGCGGCGAAACCCGGCACGACCTCCGTCAGCGCCACCACCGCATGGCGGTAGGCATCGGCCGGCATGTGGTTGATCAGGTTGACGACACCGTTCTCCAGGCCGCCGGTGTCGAAGCGGTAGACCAGGTGCAGGACCAGCGGCCTCACGGGCGGGCGCGAAACAGGTCGCGGCCGGCGGCGCGGCGGCCGCGGCGCGGGCTCTCAGCCCCAGCGCAGGGACAGGTGCTTCTTGTCATAGAACGCGAACAGGTTGCGCTTGTACTCGGGCAGGAAGTCCGAGTGCAGATAAAAGCAGTCCAGCCCCGGGATCTCCTTCACGATCACGTAGCCGTGGCGAGCGAAAAGCGCCCGCAGCACGGCCGAGGGACGCTCGATCGTCATGCAGTTGAACCGGTAGCGGTCGAAGTCGAAGCTGTCCAGGATGCGTTCCTCGGCGCCCTCGACGTCGATCGACAGGTAGTCGATGACGGCCGGTGCAGCGTGTTCGCGGAGCACGTCCAGCAGCGGCCGGGTCCTGACACGCAGCACCTCGGCCTGCGGCCCGGCGTTGTCGAGCTCGGGCGAGACGATGCCGCCGAGCACGTCGCGCACCGCGAAGTCGACCTCGCCTTCGGTCCGGTCGAGGCAGACGTTGACGCAGGCGGCGCGCCGGTTGCGGACCAGGGCCTGGAAGGTCTTCGGGTTGGCCTCGATGCACAGCCCCTTCCACTGGTAGCGCCGCTCCAGCACATAGGTGTTGCTGATGCTGACGCCGTCGTGCGCGCCGATGTCCAGGAAGTAGCGCCCGGTCGCCTCGTTGTAGGCCTCGCCGAACACCCACTGGTCCTGCCCGGCCTGGGACAGGGCCCACGAGCGTTTGTCCCGCAGGCCCTCCAGGCGGACACGAAGCCTCCAGGGCAGAACGTTCATCTCGTGCTCCCGTACTGATGCCAGGCGGCGCCCCGCAAGCGTCGGGCCGGCCCGTGCCCGGGGCGCGTACCGGGCGCGGGCGGCTGGCGGCCTACAGCCGCCAGACGCGGCAGCCGGCGGCCTCCAGCGCCTTCGTTTCGAACGCCGCCTTGACGTCGATGAAGGCGCCGCCCTTGACCAGCTTCTTGCACAGGTCCTCGACCGACAGCTCGGCGTACTCGCGGTGCGCGACCGCGGCGACGATGGCGTCGGCACGCGGCAGGTCCTCGTAGGACACCAGGCGCACGCCGTACTCGTGCATCGCCTCCTCGGGATCGGCCTGGGCGTCGGTGACGAAGACCTCGACGCCGTAGCTCTGCAGCTCGTGGATGATGTCGATGACCTTGCTGTTGCGCAGGTCGCCGCAGTTCTCCTTGAAGGTCAGGCCGAGCACGTTGACGCGCGCGCCCTTGACGTAGCTGCCCGAGGCGATCATCTGCTTGATCGTCTGCTCGGCGATGAACTTGCCCATGCCGTCGTTGATGCGCCGGCCCGCCAGGATGACCTGCGGGTGGTAGCCCAGCATGTCGGCCTTGTGCGTCAGGTAGTACGGGTCGACGCCGATGCAGTGGCCGCCCACCAGCCCCGGCTTGAACTTCAGGAAGTTCCACTTCGTGCCGGCGGCTTCGAGCACCTCGCTCGTGTCCAGGCCGATCTTCTCGAAGATGATCGCGAGCTCGTTCATCAGCGCGATGTTCAGGTCGCGCTGGGTGTTCTCGATGACCTTGGCGGCTTCGGCGGTCTTGATCGAGCTGGCGCGGTGCACGCCGGGCACGATGATGCGTTCGTACAGCTGCGCCACCTTCTCCAGCGTCTCGGGCGTGTCGCCGCTGACGATCTTCAGGATCTTGGTCAGCGTGTGCTCGCGGTCGCCCGGGTTGATGCGCTCGGGGCTGTAGCCGACGAAGAAGTCCTGCTTCCACTTCAGGCCCGATTCGCGCTCCAGCACCGGGATGCAGACCTCTTCGGTCGCGCCGGGGTAGACGGTGCTCTCGTAGACCACGATCGCGCCCTTCTTCATGTGCCGGCCGACGCTGGTCGACGAGCCGACGAGCGGCCTGAAGTCGGGGATGTGGGCCGCGTCGACCGGCGTCGGCACGGCGACGATGATGATGTCGGCCTCGGCCAGCAGCGCCGGGTCGCTGGTGTAGACGGCGTGCGTGGCGGCGGCCAGCTCGGTGTCGGGCAGTTCGCGCGAGGGGTCGGTGCCGGCCAGGCAGGCGTCGACCTTGTGCTGCGCGATGTCGAAGCCGATGGTGCGCATCTGCTTGCCGAACTCGACGACGAGCGGCAGGCCGACGTAGCCCAGTCCGATGACGGCGACGGTGTTCACGGTGGTTCTCGCTTTCTGCAGGGAGACGGGGTTAGCGGGTGGCGCGCACGCGTTCGAGCAGGCTGCCGAGCGCGGCGTGGTTGTCTTGGAGAAAGGTCTCGATGGCGGCGTCGGCACCGGCATCGCCGCTGCCGTCGGCGTACAGCAGCAGCGCCGCGCCTTCGTCGCCGCGGCCCATCAGGCGCGCGACGGCACCGGCGAGTTTGGCCTGCACGTCGCCGCCGAACCAGTGGCCGCCTATCCAGTACAGGCGCCAGACGACGAGGCGCTGGCGCCCGGCGCCCGACAGCGAGACGCGCTCCAGGATCTCCGAGCGCCGCAGGCCGATGCGGCGGCCGTCGAGTTCGAGCTCGCGCCCTTCGTGGCTGGGGATGCTCCAGGTCGCGTCGCGCATGCCGACCAGCAGGTGCTGGCTGCTGACGACCTTGCTGTTCTCGTTCTGGCCGCGGTAGTAGTCGACGAGCAGGCCGACACGCCCTGCCGGCCCGGCGTAGACGCGGCGCGCACGCTGCGGGCCGTCGTCGTAGTCGGGGGTCCAGGCGGGCAGGCCGCCGTCGGCGGCGGACCAGCGGCCCAGCGCCGCCGGCAGTTCCAGCCGCGCCGGCGTGGCCGCGCCTTCGGCACGCTGGAGCACGCCGAGCAGCGCATGCGGCAGCAGCGTGACGGCGGCCACCGCCAGCG
>NZ_NRRU01000067.1 GCF_016583785.1 Rubrivivax gelatinosus
CCGCGACGCGGTGGCGGCGCAGGAAGCGCGCGGCACGGTAGCCGGCACCGGCCCGCCGCGCGGCCACCGGTTGATGCTGCAGATAGCGCAGCAGGTCCTCGGCCATCGAGCTCGCGTCGCGGTAACGCGCGGCCGGATGCTTCTCGATCGCCTTCGTGACGATGGCCTCGAGGTCGCCGGCCAGCGCACGCGCCAGCGCCGCCGGTGTCGTGCCCCGGCTCGCGGCGACCGACGGCGTCGCCTGCGCCGCAGCGGCAGCCAGCGACGGTGCGTCGCGCTCGACGACCGCGCGCAGCAGCGCCGCCCGGGGCACGCCCGGCTGCGCAGTCGGGTGCGAGCCGGCCAGCAGGCGGTAGGCGAGCACGCCGGCGGCGTAGACGTCGGTGCTGGCGGCCAGTGGCGCGCCCTGCACCTGCTCCGGTGCGGCACCCTCGGGCGTCAGCATCTGCTGCGTCGCCTGCCCCTCCTCGTCGGGGTCGAGCAGCCACGCGATGCCGAAGTCGACGAGCTTGACGCGGCCGTCGTCGGTGACGAGCACGTTCGACGGCTTCAGGTCGCGATGCAGCACCAGCCGGCCGTGCGCATGCGCCACGGCGTCGAGCATCTGCAGCAGCAGGCCGACGCGCGCCGCGACGCCGAGGCGGCGCTCGTCGCAGTGGACATCGATAGGCTGCCCCGGGACGTGTTCGAGCACCAGATAGGGCTGCCCGTCGTCGGTGACGCCGGCGTCGTGCAGCGCGGCGATGTGCGGGTGCGCCAGCCGTGCCAGCGCCTGCGCTTCGCGCGCGAAGCGGCGGCGGCCGTCGCCCGCCAGCAAGGCGCGGTGCGGCAGCTTCACCGCCGCCACGCCGTCGAAGCGACCGTCGCCGCGGCGCGCGAGCCAGACGCTGCCCATGCCCCCTTCGCCGATCCGGCGTTCGAGCCGCCAGGCACCGACCGCGGCGGCCGCAGCCTGCGGCCCCGCGGTGCCGAGGGCCGCCAGCGGGTCCTCGTCGCCGTCGGACGCCAGCAGCGCGGCGAGCTGCGCGGCGCTGTCGGGGTCGTCCGCGGACACCGCGGCCAGCCGCGCCGCGCGTGCTGCGGGCGGCAGATCGAGCAGCTCGTCGAGCAGCGGGCTCAGCCGCGCCCAGTCGGCGGGGGCGAAGGGCAGCACCACCGGTGGACCTTATTCGCCCAAGGCGTGACGCAGGTACAGGCGCGCCTTCTCCCAGTGGCGCTGCACGGTGCGTTCGCTGACGCCGCGGCGCGCGGCGATCTCGACGAGTTCGAGGCCGCCGAAGCAGTGCAGGTCGACGAGTTCGGCGAGCGCGGCGTCGGCGCGTGCGAGCGCGGCGAGGGCATCGACGACACCGTCGTCACCGGCCGGGGGCACGCCGACGGCGTCGGTCTTCCACTCGGTGAACTGCAGGCCGCCGCCGCGCTTGAGCGCGTGCCGCGCGCGCAGCCGGTCGACGATCAGCCCTCGCATCGCACGCGACGCGTAGGCGAAGAAACGCGCCCGGTCCGGGAAGCTCAGCTCGCGGCCCGCCATGTCGAGGTAGGTCTCGTGCAGCAGCGTCGTCGCGCCCAGCGTCATGCCGGCGGCATGCGCGTGCACCTCGCGCCGCGCGACGCGGTGCAGCTCGCGATACAGCGTGTCGAACAGCCTCGCGGCCGCTTCGCCGTCGCCGGCATCGGCATGCTGCAGCTCGCTCGCCAGTGAGGACGCGGCGCGGGTGTTCATCGCGGCAGTGTCGAAGCCGGATTGAGCCGGGTCAAGCACCGAAGATCCACAGCGCAAGGCCTGCGGCGCGCTGCGCCGTGACACGCTGCGGCTGGAAGAACGGATGCAGACCGACCCCTGCCGGTCGATGGCAAGCAGATGATTCATCGGCGGTTTCAGTGGAAGATCGAACAGGGAGACGGGCGCAGGCGGCGCCTGCCGGCCGGGGCCGGGCCCCGGCGCGGCAGACGCATCAGGGCAGGTAGAAATAGGGGTCCAGCACGTTGACCAGCGTGATGCGGTCGGCGGGCAGCCCGTTCGCCTGCGCGCAGGCCAGGATCGCCTCGGGCGACGGTGCGTCGTAGATGCAGAAGCTCTTCATGCGGTCGGCGACGACGTACGAGTGGATCCAGGTCACGCCGCGTTCGGCGTTGTTGGCGATGACGCGGGCGACGGCCTGGCGGCCCTCGTCGTTCATCGGGATCGTGAGGCCGTTCGGGAAGTTGCGTTCGATCACGTAGCGGGGCATGAGGATGACTCCTGTCGGGTTTCAGTTGGCGGCGGCGGTCGGGCAGCGCACGTCGGGGTTCCAGTCGGCGAACAGCCCGAGCTTGTTGGCGCGCCAGACCCAGAAGTGCAGTTCGTAGAACGACGGCACGCCGTAGCGGTTGGGGCTGCGCACCAGGTGGAACGGGTGGCCGAACAGCGTCGGCGGCTGGGCGTTGGCCGCATCCCAGCTGTCCTGGAAGACGATGTACTCGACGCCGACGAGCTTCAGCGATCCATCCGCCTGCGGCTCGTAGGTCAGCGCCTCCGGGTGCAGCGGATCGGCCATAGTCGTGTCGACCAGAGTGCCGTTGAGGTAATGCACGCCCATCGCGCCGGCGGAGTCGGCCGTGCAGTCGAGGAACTGCGCATAACCGGCGGCCTTGGCGGCTTCGACGTCCTGGAAGGCAGCCGTGGCGCGGCGCACGTTCATCACGCTTTTGGCCAGCGGATCGGGCGGATGGTCCGACCCGCCGCCGTCGTGCGCGCTGGCCGCGCCGGCCGCGGCCAGCATCGTGGCCAGCACGAGCGTGTTGCGCAGCGCTGGCGCGGGGATGGTGATCTTCATCGGGAGGCTCCGGGTGCGGTTGCAACGGACAAGTCGCCGTCCCTGGATCAATCGTCGTCCGGCGCCCGAACCCGACAGCGCAGGGCCGCACCGCTCAGTCCTCGTGGTTGACTTCGCAGGCCAGGACGAGCCCGGAAGGCAGCATCAGCGACACGGCCGCCGCATCCAGGGAGCCCGGCCCCAGGCGCAGCTGTTGCGGCGGAGCCTGCCGCTGTGCCGGCGCGGCAAAGAGGTAGGCCGGCAGCGCCTGCCCGGCGCGCGCCGGCACGACGACCACGGCGTCGCCCTCGGCCCAGCTCACGACGGGCGGCTCGCCCTCCAGGCCCGCGGGCGCCCGGCAGGCGTACAAGGGCCCGGCGACGGGCTCGGTCACGGCCGCCGCTGCGGCCAAGGAGGCGGCCGCGAGGCCGCCGAAGATCCAGGTGTGCATGTTCGAGTCCTCTTGTCGGGCCGCAGGAATTGCGGCCTCGCCTGTTGCAATCGGATTGGCAGGGACAAAGCCGACAGCCTCCCGCACGGACGGCTCATGTCAGCGCCACCTTCATCACCAGCCCGGCACCGGACAGACCCAGCGCCCAGAAAGTGAAGCGGCGCCAGCCCCGGTCGCCGGTGCGCCGGTAGATGCCGACGCCGAGCCGGTTGCCGAGCAGCGCCGCCGGCAGCGCCGTCACGAACAGGAACACGAAGGAGCGATCGAACATCTGGGGCCGGGTCGCCAGCAGCAGCGACAGGCCGACGAGCTGCATCCACAGCACGAAGGGCTGCACGAGCGCACGCCCGCGCTCCTTGCTGACGCCCGTCAGGCCGTTCCAGACCACCAGCGCCGAACCCGGGAAGGCCGAGAACCCGCCGACGATGCCGCCGACCGCGCCCACGAGAAGGCCCGCGCGAGCGCTCGGATGGCGCTTGCGGAGCTGGAGCGCAGCCGGTTTCAGCAGCGACCAGGCCGCATAGGCCACCAGCAACACACCCAGTGCCGCCGTCAGGCCGCGCCCGCCGAACTCGGCCAGGATCGCCAGGCCGAAAGGCATGCCGGCGGTGCCTCCCACCAGAAACGGCAGCACGCCGTCGGGTCGTTGCCAGCGGCCGCCATGGTGGCGCATCTCCGCACGCAGGCTGCCGTAGCTCGACGCCTGGGTCACGAGTGACAGCGCCATCAGCAAGGCCACCCCCACTTGCGCCGGAAGCAGGATCAGGCTGAGGCACCCGATGGCCGAGAAGCCGAAGCCCGACAGGCCGCTGAAGGTCGCGGCGACCAGGTAGATGAGCGACAACAGAAGCAGCGTCGTCGGGGCGAACAAGACCCAAGCGTCGATGAGCGTGTGCATGGTTGCGATTGCCGAGTTCGGTGGAGCGCAGGCCGCTCAAGCGCTGCCGCCACGGCCAGCCGTCCTGAACGCCACAAACGGTCGGCATTGCCGCCCGTCCTCAGCCCAATCGGGAACGCGGCCCGCAAGCCGACAGTGGCAGGCGCTGGCGCGGCGCCAGGTCCACCACTGAAGCCTGCGCAGCAGGCGTTGTGGCGCCCTCTCCCCGTTCCCACGCCCTGAGGTGGAACGGGGACACATGCCGAGGGAGGCCCGGGAATCGCCGGACAAAGAAAAAAGCCGCCAGGTCCTGGGACTTGGCGGCTTCTTCATGCAGCCGGTTCAGGCTGCAATTGTTCGCTTGGCGGGGTCGGAGTGAGCCGAACGACATTGTCGCCAAACGACTTTTTGCGATTCTTGGCCGTTCCCACCGGGCGTTCCCACACTCACGGCCCGACCGTCTTCGTCTTGTATTTCAGCCGTCGCCGCCGAGGATCGCGATGATGTCCTGCCGGTCGCCAAGCAACCGGATCACGTCGACGTGGTCGTCGGCCTTGAGGTAGAGCCACTGCAGAGGAAAGCCGGCCACCCGCCATGAGCGCAGACCAGGGATCTCGCAGAGCAGCCCCAACCGCGGCGACCCCAAACCTGGCATCCGCTGAATCGGAGTGAGCGCGTCCAGTGCCGCGTCGAAGACGCGCTCGCCGAGAGCGCGGCCGCCTTCCCGCGCGTAGTGCCCGGCAAGCTCGACAAGATCAAGCTCCGCGCGCGGCCGAAGCCTGGCGGGCTTCAACGCGAGTCACCCAGCGCTCGATTTCTCAGTTCGACCGCACGCTCAGCCGTCAAAACTTCACCGCGCCCGGAGCTCAGACCTTCCTCGATCAGTTCGCGCAGCCGCTTCTTGGCCTGCTCCTCCTGGTCGCGGCGAATCAACTCCCGCAGGTACTCGCTGGTGTTGCCGAACTGCCCTGAGCGCACGCGCTGATCCACGTACTGCCGCATCGCTTCCGGCAGCGCGAAGCTCATGGTGTTGCTGCTCATAGGCGCATCATTGGCGCACTATCAACAGTTGTCAACATGGGGATCTTGCGTCTGTTGCCAGGTGCTGGTCGCGGTAGGGAAAGGGATGACTCCCCGCCCGCCACACAGATCCGTACATGCGGCGCGGCCCTGCGGTCTTGGGCGTGTGCAGAAAGATGAAGTTCCTGCCGCGGCTGATGAAGATGCTCTGAAGGCCCCGGGAACACTGGCCGCCGGAGAAGCGACACGCCGTCGGCCGGCCCGCGATCAACAGAACCGTTGCGACACGGCGCGCAGGGCGACGGACGGGGCCAGGTCAGGCTCGAGGGGGCCGTTCGGAGAGCTGGGGCACGGCGTCGCACCAGCGCGCCTGGGCCACCGCCGGGCGCGGGGGGTCCCGCGGCATCAGGCGCTCGTGCCAGCGCGGGCGCAGATCTTCGACCTGCTGCAACAGCACGGCGGTGGCGCCGAGCAGGTCGACCCGTTCAGCGGCGCCGACTTGGCGGTGCGCCAGGCCCAGCAGCTGCACGAGCACCGCCGACTGCCCGTAGGCCGGCAGGGCCAGCACGAGCAGGCACAGCAGCGGCCGGCGCACGGGCCGCCGGCGGCGAGAGGACGGAGGGGCGATGCATGCGCAGTCCGAGGGTCAGGCGCGCGGCAGCCGCACGCGCGCCACCAGCCCGCCACCGTCGCGCGGCTCGAGCGCGAGCTCGCCGCCGTGGGCGCGCGCGAGGTTGCGCGCGATCGCCAGCCCGAGGCCGGAGCCGCCGTCGTCGCCGCGCGCCGCCGCTCCGCGCACGAAGGGCTCGAACATGCGCTCCAGATCGCCACCGGCCACCCCGGGGCCACGATCGAGCACGCGGATCTCGACGCCGTCGGCGCGCTCGTCGAGCTCGATCTCGGCGCTGCCCGCGTAGCGCAGCGCGTTGTCGACGAGGTTCTGCAGCAGACGCTGCAGGGCGCGCGGCGCGGCGACGAGGGTGACCACGCCGGGGCCGGCGTAGCGGCAGTCCTGGCCCAGGTCGCGCGCCTGCTCGGCGAGGTTGTCCAGCAGCGCGTCCAGGTCCACGGCCACCCGCGTCTCCTGCAGCCGCTCGCTGCGGGCATAGGCCAGGCCCTGCTCGACAAGGGCATCCATGAGGTCCAGGTCGTGCTCCAGGCGGCGGCGCAGTTCCGCGTCCTCCAGCGCCGAGCTGCGCAGCTTCATGCGCGTCAGCGGCGCCTTCAGGTCGTGGGTCACCGCGGCCAGCAGGCTGGCGCGCGCGCGCAGCTGGCGCCGCACCTCGTGCTGCAGCGCGTTGAGCGTGCGCGTCAGCGTGCGCACCTCCTCGGGGCCCTGCTCGGGCAGCGGCTCGCGGTCGAGGTCGGCGGTCATCGCGCGCGCCGCCGCAGCGGCGTCGCGCAGCGGGCGCGTGAGCTGCGACACCAGCCGCCAAGCAGCCATGCCGACCAGCAGCGCGACCGCCGCCAGCCAGGCCAGCAGCTCGGCGCCGCTCGGGCGCGTCGTCGGCAGTTCGTCCCGGAACACGATCATCAGGTCCTGCCCGCCATCGAGCGCGACGCGCAGCGCCGGACGCCCGTCGCGCTGCGTGGCCACGGGCCGCGGCAGGCCGGCCTGCGCCGCCGCCCGCACGAGATCGTCGAGATCGGAATCGTGCACCGGCACCGCCGGTTCACCCGAGGCGACCAGGCGCCAGCCGTAGGCGGCGCGCTCGCGCCCCAGCAGCGCGGCCGCGCGTGCCGTGGCCGGCAGCGCGAGGAGCCGGGCGCGCTCGTGCCGCAGTTCCTCGACGATCAGCCCGTTGGCCAGCACCCGCGCCTGCCAGCCGCGCCAGGCCCCGAGCGACAGCAGGCTCAGCGCCTGCAGCGCGACGATCGTGCCCAGCACCGCCAGCAGCAGCCGCGCGTGCAGGCTGCCCGGCCAGCGCGACGCGGGCCCGCTCACGCCGGCGTCCGGCGCCGCGCGTCGGCGGACCAGAGCACCTCGCGCGCGAGCACGTAGCCTTCGTGGCGCACGGTCTTCACGTAGCCCGGCTCGCGCACGTCGTCGCCCAGGCGCTTGCGCAGGCGCGAGACACGCAGGTCGATCGAACGGTCGAAGACCTCGGCGTCGCGGCCGGCGAGCTGCACCAGCAGCTGGTCGCGCGTGACGACCTGCTGCGCGTGGTCGAGCAAAAAGGCGAGCAGGCCGAACTCGGCGCCGTTGAGCGGGGTCACCGTGCCGCCGGCGTGCACCAGGCTGCGTTCGGCCAGGTCCAGGGTCCAGTCGCCGAAGTGGGCATAACGCAGGCGCTGCGCAGCCTGGCCCGGCGGCAGCATGCGCGCGCGGCGCAGCACCGCGCGGATGCGCGCCAGCAGCTCGCGCGGCGTGAAGGGCTTGGGCACGTAGTCGTCGGCGCCCATCTCCAGGCCGATGACACGGTCGACGTCGTCGGCCAGCGCGGTGAGCATGATCACCGGCACGGCCGCGTACGGGCCGCGGCGCAGCGCCTGCAGCAGCGCCACGCCGTCGGTGCCGGGCAGCATCACGTCGAGCACGACCAGGTCCACCGGCGACTGCGCCAGCACGGCCCAGAACTCGCGGTCCTGGGCGGCGGTGCTGACCCGCAGGCCCTGACGCTCCAGCTGCTGGGCCAGCAGGCGGCGGATCTCGGGGTCGTCGTCGACGACGAGGATGTGGTCGGGAGGGCTCACGGAGAGCCAGTGTAGGCAGCGCGCACCGGCGCTTTGTATCCCAGCTTGTCCGCCGGCCGCACTGACGCAGTACGACACCAGGCGGCGGGCCGCACGACACCTTCGCGCGGCAGGTCGCGGCTGCAATCGGTCCCGGCCCGCCGTTGGCGGCGGGCGACGAAAGGACCCCCATGCAAGAACCCGATCCCGTGTGCCCGGCCGCCGGCCGCGTGCGCCTGCGCGGCGTGCGCCGGGTGTACCGCCAGGGCCGCGCGCCGGTGGCCGCCGTCGACGGCGTCGACCTGGACATCGCGCCCGGCCGCTTCACGGTGCTCGCCGGCCCGTCGGGCAGCGGCAAGAGCACGCTGCTGCAGCTGATCGGCGGGCTGGACCGGCCCGACGAAGGCGCGGTGTCGCTCGACGGCACCCGGCTGGACACCCTGGACGACGACACGCTGACGCGGCTGCGCGGCGAACGCATCGGCTTCGTCTTCCAGTCCTTCAACCTCGTCCCGGTGATGAGCGCGCTCGAGAACGTCGAGCTGCCGCTGCTGCAGGCCGGCCCGAGCAGCACGGGCAGCCGCGAGCGCGCGCGTTCGATGCTCGAGGCGGTGGGGCTGCAGGGCCTGCACCGGCGCCGGCCCGGTGAACTCTCCGGCGGCCAGCAGCAGCGTGTGGCCGTCGCGCGTGCGCTCGTGCACCGTCCGCGCCTGGTGCTGGCCGACGAACCCACCGCCAACCTGGACCGCGCGAGCGGGCAGGCACTCATCGCGCTGATGCGCACGCTGCAGCGCGGCACCGGCGTCACCTTCGTCTTCTCGTCGCACGACCCCTCGCTGCTGGACGAAGCCGACGTGCGCGTGCAGCTGCTCGACGGGAGGCTGGCATGAGCCCTCAGGACTTGTCCGGGGCTCATTCCCGCCCGGCGGGAACGGCCGGCAGGCCGAAGGGTGTCCCAGTGCCCCCCCGCGAGACGTCCGCCTTGCTGCGCCTGGCATGGCGCAACCTGCTGCGCAACCGGCGCCGCAGTGCGCTGACGCTGGCCATCGTCGCGGTGGCCGCCGCGTCCAGCACGCTGCTCGGCGGCTACCTGACGGCCACCGTGCGCACGCTGGAGACCGACACCGTGCGCCAGGTGGGCCACCTGCAGATCGTGCGGCGCGGCGCGCTGGACTTCGGCCGTGGGCAGGCCGCGCGCTATGCGCTGCACGGTGGCGACGCGGTGCTCGCCGCGCTGCGCGCCGACCCGGTGCTCGCGCCGCGACTGGCCGTGGCGACGTCGATGCTGCAGGCCGGCGGCGTCGCCGGGCGCTTCGAGGCCGGGGCCTCGACGACCTTCGTCGGCCAGGGCTGGGAGCCGCAGGCGCGGGCCCGCATGCTGGGCTGGGACGGACACGCGCTGGGCATCGCCGCGCTGGCCTCGCCGCTGGACAGCGGCCGACCGCTGGCCGGCGTCATCGGGGCCGGGCTGGCGCAGCAGCTCGGGCTGTGCGCCGAGCTGCGTGTCGACGGCTGCAAGCCGATGCCCGAGGCGGCGCCGGCCGCGCCGCCGGCCTCCGCGGCCGCCTGGTCCGCGGACCTGGACCGGCTCGGCGAACAGGCCGCGGCGGCACGCGCACCCGCCCGCGGCGGCGCCGAGATCGAGCTGCTGGCCTCCGGTGCCGGAGGCGCACCGAACGTCGTGCGCCTACAGCTGCTGGCGGCGCAGCGGCTGGGCCAGCGCGAAGCCGACGCCAGCCACGTCGCGATGCCGCTGCCGCTGGCGCAGCGCCTGGTCTTCGGGCCGGACTCGCAGGCGGTGTCGGCCCTGGTGCTGCAGCTGCGGCACAGCGCCGACCTGCCGCTCGTGCAAGCGCACCTGGCACGCTGGCTGGCGCTGAACCGTCCCGACCTGGAACTGCTGGACTTCGAGACGGTGCAGCCGGCGTTCCGCCAGGTGGTGACGATGTTCGGTACGCTGTTTCGTTTCGTCGTCGTGCTGATGGTGGTGCTGACGCTGTTCTCGGTCGGCAACACGCTGAACATGGCGGTGAGCGAACGAACGCGCGAGATCGGCACGCTGCGCGCGATCGGCTGGCTGCGCCGCCGCGTGCAGCGCCTGTTCCTCGTGGAAGGCGCCCTGATCGGCCTGCTGGGGGCGGCGCTCGGCGTAGTCGGCGCGGCGCTGCTGGCCGCCGGGCTGATCAACACCGGAAGGTTCCAGTGGACGCCGCCCAGCCGCGGCACGCCGGTGCCGATCGCGGTGGACCTGGGCGGCGATCCGGCTCTGGTGCCCGGCGTGCTGCTGCTGTTCACGCTGGTCGCCTGCCTGTGCTCGTGGTGGCCGGCGCGCCGCGCCGCAGCCCAACCCATCGTGGAGGCGCTGCGCCATGTCTGAGAACCGCCTCCGCCGGCGTCTGCTCGCCGGCCTCGTGTCGACCACCCTGGCGGCCCTGGGCACTGCAGTCCGCGCCGAGCCCGACCCGGCGCTCTGGCTGCACGACAGCGACCGCATCCGCAACCCGCCCGGCAGCTTCTCGGTCAGGCTGCAGCTCACCGAGTTCCGCCAGCGCCAGCCGGTGGCGGCCAGCACGCTGGTGGTCTACGCCCGCCCGGCCGACGACGGCGGCGAGTACCGCAACCTGGTGCGTTTCGTCGCGCCGGCGCGCGACCACGGCAAGCTGATGCTGCGCAACGGCCAGGACCTGTGGTTCTACGACCCCGCCAGCCGCGCCAGCGTGCGCCTGTCGCCGCAGCAGCGGCTGCTGGGACAGGCCTCCAACGGCGACGTCATGACCACCCAGCTGGCCCGCGACTACGACGCGCGCTGGGCCGGTGACGAACGCATCCGCGACGGCGACGGGCGCGAAGTCGCGGCGCACCGGCTGGTGCTCGCCGCGCGCCGGGCCGGGATCGCCTACCCCGACGTCGACTACTGGCTGGCCGTCGACGACCACCGCCCGCTGATGGCGCGCTACCGCAGCGCCGAAGGGCGGCTGCTCAAAAGCGCGTGGTTCCGGCGCTGGCAGCCGGTGCTGGGCGAGGTCCGACCGACCGAGACCGTGATCATCGACGGCCTGGACCCTGGCTGGGTGACGGTGATGCAGCTGTCGGAACACACGCTGCGCGAGGTGCCCGCGGCCTGGCTGCAGCGCGACTTCCTGCCGCGCTGGAAGGACGAGCGGTGACGTCGTCGGCGACCTTCACGGCCTGCGTCCTGCTCGCCTGCGCCGCGGCCGCTGCGCAGGCGCAGGAGCCCGACCCGGCGGCCTTTCGCGTCGAGGCCCGGCCCGAGGCGCCGCCGCCCTGGGGGCTGGCCTGGCAGACCACGCTGGAGTTGCGGGACTCACGACAGCCGCAGACCTGGGCCGACGCCGCGGCCCTGGAACAGGTGCTGGACCTGCGGCACGAGTGGCAGCCGGCGCGCGGGCTGCGGCTGGCGCTGTCGGCACGCGCCGAAACACGCGTGATGCCCGCCGGACGCACCGAGACCGGCGGCGCGCTGCGCGAGGCCTACACGAGCCTGGAGCCCGCGGGCGGGTGGTTCGTCGACGCCGGCCGCGTCAACCTGCGCCAGGGCGTGGCGCAGGGCTGGAACCCGTCGGACTGGCTGCGCGCCGGCGGCCTGGGCGCCGCCTGGCAAAACCCGGCGGCCGCACGCGAGAACCGCCTGGGCGCGGTGATGCTGCGGCTGCAGCGCAGCGCCGCCTGGGGCAGCGCCGAACTCGCCTGGCTGCCGGACCTGGCGACGGGCGCCGACACCGGCCTCGCCGACTGGGGCCTGAACCTGGAGCGCGGCAACGACCGGCAGGCCCTGTTCGTGCGCGTTGCGCCCGCCCTCGGCGAGACGCTGACGCTGGACCTCGGGGCGCTGGCGCGAGCCGGCGAACACCCGGCATGGAGCGCCAACCTGACGGCGCTGCTGTCGCCGCGCTGGCTGGCGCTGCTGGAGCTGCAGTGGCAGACGCTCGCGGGCCTCGCGGCGCCAGACCGCCCGGCCCGCGCGGCACGGCCACGCCCGCGGCTGGCGGCCGGGGCCAACGTGACGCTGGACAGCGGCGCGGTGCTCGGGCTGGAGTGGCACCACGCCGCCGACGCCCTGGACCGCGGCGACTGGGCCGCCTGGCGCCGCGCGGCCTTGGTGTCGGCCGAGGGCCGCCAGGCGCTGGGTGCGCTACGCGCCGGCCGCGCCGCCCGGCTGGACCCGCTGGTGCGCGACGCGTTCTACCTGCGCCTGCAATGGAACGACCCCTGGCACGACGGCCGCCACGACCTGGCCGGCCACCTGCGCTGGAACCCCGCCGACGACAGCCGCTGGCTGCAGGTCGAGGCGGCCTGGCACGCCCGCCCGGACTGGTCGCTGCGTCTCGTGCTCGCCGGCAGCCGCGGACGGCCCTACAGCGAGTTCGGCGCCCGCGCCGTGCGCGGCGTGGCCGCCTTGACGAGCGACTGGCGATTCTGAGTCCCGCCGCCGGCCGCGGCGCGAGGCCTGACGCTCAGGGCCGTTCGCCAGCGGCCAGACGGGGCCCGATGTCCTCGACCACCGCCGGCAGCACCGCGATCGTGTCGACGACGTGATGTGGCCGCGCCGGCGCGCCCGTTCACGCCCGTTCACGCCCGGCTTCGCCGGCCGCCAGATACTCGTCCAGCGTCCAGCCGCAGCGGCGGCCCGACAGCACCGAAGCCGAGTTCGGGCACGTTGGGCAGCGCCATCCACGGGCCCGGGCGCGCACCGTTGCGCGGCTAGCCGGTCGTCGAACCGATCGTCAGGCCGCGGTCACGCAGCCCCTGCACGGCGTCGAGCGCGCCCGGAATCAGCTCGCCGTGCAGGCCGAAACGCGAATGCCTGCGTGCGGCGACCTCGGGGTCGCGGCCCAGGGCCTCGACGTGTTGCGAAGCTGCCGACGTCGACGACGGTGCCGGCCCAGTCGAGGATCACGGCTTGCGCCGCCGGCCTCCGGTGCCCGGCGGCCTGCCGATAAACCTTCCAGTCGGTGATGAAGCAGATGGCCTGGCTGTCGTCGCAGAGGCAGGAGCTCGCGCGCTCGGACGCCTCCGCCGAGGACAGGCACGAGCAGACCGAGCTCCTGCAGATGCGCATGGAGGTGCTCGCCGCCCGGTTCGCCGCGCTCTGTCGCCAGGAGGCCGACGGCCCGGCAGCCACCTCACGCCCCGGCAGCGGCAGCACCAGCTCGTCGCTGGTCGCGGTGGCCTGAACCGCCGCGCGCCATGTCCTTGCGGCGGCTGGCCCGGCGCTGCTGGCCGGCGACGGCGAGGTGGCGCTGCTGCACGTGCTGCGCCAATGGCGCCCGAGCAGGCGCGCCGGCCACGACGGCCTGCACACGCTGGAGTGCGACCTGCGCCGCCGCGTCACGCAACTCGAGCGTGTCGTCGACGCGCAGGGGCCGCAGGCCGAGCGCCTGCGCCTGATGCTGGCGCCGGGCGCCGACGTCGCCGCCGAGCTGCTCGCCCGGCGCCCGCGCGCCGGCAGCCAGCTCATCGTCGTCGGCCGTTCGACCGAAGCGCCGTGGCTGGACGCGCTGCTGGGCAGCGTCTCGCGCAGCGTGCTGCGCGCTTCACCCTACGACGTGCTGGTGGTGCCGGTCGGCTCGGCGCTGATGCCGGCGACAACCGATCCATAACACGAAGAGGTGGCCGAATGGAAAAAGCCGCCTCGTCTTGCGACTTGGCGGCTTTCTCGTTGCAACCTTGTTCAGGCGGCGATTGTTCGCTTGGCGGAGTCGGAGGGATTCGAACCCTCGATGCAGGTTTTGCCCACATACTCCCTTAGCAGGGGAGCACCTTCGGCCACTCGGTCACGACTCCGGCGAAGAGGCGGCATTCTAGCCGCAATTTTGAAGAGTTCTACTCGGCCTCGCTCGGCTGATCGAGATCGAAGGCCTTGTGCAGCGCGCGCACCGCCAGTTCCATGTACTTCTCGGCGATCACGACGCTCGTTTTGATCTCGCTGGTGCTGATCATCATGATGTTGATGCCCTCTTCCGAGAGCGTGCGGAACATCGTGCTGGCGACGCCGACGTGGCTGCGCATGCCGATGCCGACGATGGACACCTTGCAGATCTTCGGGTCGCCGATGACCTGGGCCGCACCGGTGGCGGGCGCCACCTGGGTCTTCAGCAGTTCCAGCGTGCGCTGGTAGTCGCCGCGGTTGACGGTGAACGAGAAGTCGGTCTTGCCGTCGTTGGAGACGTTCTGGATGATGACGTCGATGTCGATGTTGGCCGCGGCCACCGGGCCGAGGATCTGATAGGCGATGCCGGGCTTGTCGGGCACGCCCATCACGGTGATCTTGGCTTCGTCGCGGTTGAACGCGATGCCGGACACGACGGCTTGTTCCATCTTCTCGTCTTCCTCGAAAGTGATCAGCGTTCCCGAGCGCGCTTCTTCCGCGATCTCGATGTCCCAGGGCGTGAAGCTCGACAGCACACGCAGCGGCACCCGATACTTGCCGGCGAACTCGACCGAGCGGATCTGCAGCACCTTGGAGCCCAGGCTGGCCATCTCGAGCATTTCCTCGAAGCTGATGGTCGCCAGGCGACGCGCCTCGGGCACGATGCGCGGGTCGGTGGTGTAGACACCGTCGACGTCGGTGTAGATCAGGCACTCGTCGGCCTTCAGCGCTGCGGCCACGGCCACCGCCGAGGTGTCGCTGCCGCCGCGGCCCAGCGTCGTCACGTTGCCCAGGTCGTCTATGCCCTGGAAGCCGGTGATGATGACGACCTTGCCGGCGGCCAGGTCGGCACGCACGCGCTGGTCTTCGATGCTGCCGATGCGCGCCTTGGTGTAGGCGGTGTCGGTGTGCACCGGCACCTGCCAGCCCGAGTAGCTGACCGCAGGCAGCCCCTCGGCCTGCAGCGCCAGCGCCAGCAGGCCGACCGAGACCTGTTCGCCGGTGGCGGCGATGGCGTCGAGCTCACGCAGCGCCGCGGGCGTCATCGCCGCCGGCTGCAGCTCCTTGGCCAGGCCGAGCAGCCGGTTCGTCTCGCCGCTCATCGCCGAGGGCACGACGATCATCTGGTGGCCGGCGCGTGCCCATTTGGCGACGCGTTTGGCGACGTTGCGGATGCGCTCGGTCGAGCCCATCGACGTGCCGCCGTACTTGTGAACGATCAGTCCCATGGATCCCGGTAACGAGCAAAAAACGCTTGATTTTAGCCGGGCCGCCGGCTGCACCGGCCAGCGATCGATGACGTCAGGCGCCGTCGGTGTGCCAGTGCAGCGTGAACTGCGGCTCACCCGGCGGCGCGATGCAGCGCGCGTCCAGCCCCAGGCCGGGGGCGAAGAGCAGTTGCCCGTCGCCGAAGACCAGCGGCCCGCCACGCGCCCAGGCGGGGATGCGCCGCGCCTGGTACTGCTTCTTCAGGCAGCGCGGCAGGGTGCGCGCGCCGAGCTGGAACTGTTCGCCGCCGCGGCGCGGGCGCAGCGTCGCGCGGCGCAGCCGGGCTGCCGCCACACCGCCCTCGCCCACCGCGACGACGTCCAGGCAGCCGCCCCAGCCGGGCAGGTGGTGGCAGCCGGCGTGCGCCAGGTCCAGCGTCGACTCGCCCGGTGGCGGTATTTCGGGCGCCGAGGCGGCAAAGCGCAGCCGGCCGTCGTGCAGGCGCAGCTCACCGCCCGGTGCCGGCCAGCGCGCGGCCTGCGCCCCGGGCAGTTCGGTCGCGAGCCGGCGTACCAGCGTGTCGGGCACCGGCAGCGGCAGCAGCGCACGCAGCCAGCCGCGCAAGGCCGCGGTGCGGCGGGCGGCAGGCAGTTCGGTCCAGGCGGCTGTGTCCAGGCCGCCCTCGCCGCCCAGCGTCGCCAGATCGGCCTCGACACCGGCCTGCAGCGCCGCCACGTCCTCCGCGGAACGGCGCGCGGCCGCGGCCAGCTGCGCCTCGGCGTCGGGAAAGGCGGCCACCAGCGCCGGCCAGACGGCGTGCCGCAACCGGTTGCGCGCGTAGGCGCCGTCGTCGTTGCTTTCGTCGTCGACCCAGCGCAGGCGGTGGCGGCGCAGATAGGCCTCGATGGCTTCGCGCGGCTGCTCCAGCCAGGGACGCACCCAGACGATGCCGTCGCGTTCGGCGCGCGCCGGCATCGCCGCCAGCGCCTGCAGGCCGCCGCCCCGCAAAGCCTGCAGCAGCAGGGTCTCGGCCTGGTCGCGGCGATGCTGCGCCAGCAGCACCAGGCCGCAGCCGGCGGCGTGCGCCATCGCCGCGAGCGCGGCATAACGTTCACGCCGCGCCCAGGCTTCGATGCTGTCGCCGCGCTGCGGCGCGCCGCCCAGGCGCGTGGCGTGGAAGTGCAGCGGCAGACCGGCACGGGCCCAGCGGGCGCACTGCGTGCGCAGATGCTCGAGCCAGGCGTCGGCCGACGGCACCAGGCCATGGTGCACGTGCAGCGCATGCACCTGGATGCCGTGCGCACGCGCGGCGCGGGCCGTCGCGTGCAGCAGCGCGGTGGAGTCGCGGCCGCCGCTGGCGGCCACCGCCACCGCGGCCGGCAAGCTCAGCGCTCCTTGGTGTCGGTGAAGCGGCCGTAGGACTGCAGGCGCTCGTAGCGGCGCTCCAGCAGTTCCTTCGGCTTCAGGTCGACGACCTGGCGCAGCGCGTCGTTGAGCGCGCGCTTCAACTGCGCCGCCATCCACTTCGAGTCGCGGTGGGCGCCGCCGACCGGCTCGTTGACGATCTTGTCGACCAGCCCCAGCGCCTTCAGGCGGTGCGCGGTGATGCCCAGCGCCTCGGCGGCGTCGGACGCGCGTTCGGCGGTCTTCCAGAGGATGGAGGCACAGCCTTCGGGCGAGATCACCGAGTACACCGAGTACTGCAGCATCAGCACCTGGTCGCCGACGCTGATCGCCAGCGCGCCGCCGGAGCCGCCTTCGCCGATGATGGTCGTGACGATCGGCACCTCCAGCCGCGCCATCTCGAAGATGTTGCGGCCGATGGCCTCGGACTGGCCGCGTTCCTCGGCGCCGATGCCGGGGTAGGCCCCCGGCGTGTCGACGAAGGTGAAGACCGGCAGGCCGAACTTCTCGGCCAGCTTCATCAGGCGCAGCGCCTTGCGGTAGCCCTCGGGGCGCGACATGCCGAAGTTGCGCGCGGTGCGCTCCTTGGTGTCGCGGCCCTTCTGGTGGCCCAGCACCATGCAGGCGTTGCCGTTGAAACGCGCCAGACCGCCGACGATCGACTGGTCGTCGGCGTAGTGGCGGTCGCCGTGCAGCTCCTGGAAGTCCGTGAAGATCTCGTTGACGTAGTCCAGCGTGTACGGCCGCTGCGGATGGCGGGCGATCTGCGTCACCTGCCACGGCGACAGGCTGGAATAGATCTCCTTCGTCAGCTGCACGCTCTTGCCGGCGAGCCGGTCGATCTCTTCCGAGATGTCGACCGCCGACTCGTTCTGCACGAAGCGCAGCTCGTCGATCTTGGATTCCAGCTCGGCGATCGGCTGTTCGAACTCGAGGAAGTGGCGTTTGCTCATGCGTTGATCTCGCGGTCTGACGATCCCATCAAGCTGCCGCAGCGGGCCGGCTCTGCCGGACCGCTTGCGGCGCCCCCTGGGGGGAGCGCCGAAGGCGCTTCGGGGGGGCCTAATAACTCACAGGAAGCGGATCCAGGCTCCGCCAAATATACCAAGTGGCCACCGAGCGATAAGGAGCCCACGCCTCGCCGACTTCGCGTGCCTCGGCACGCGACACCGGCTCGCCGCTGAAGTAATTGAGGCTGATGCCCTTCAACAGGCCGAGGTCGTCCAGCGGCAGGACGTTCGGGCGCATCAGATGGAAGATCAGGAACATCTCGGCGGTCCAGCGGCCGATGCCGCGGATCGCGACGAGCTCGTCGATGATCGCCTCGTCGTCCATCTGCTGCCAGTCGGCGACGTGAACGGTGCCGTCGACGAAGTGGCGCGCCAGGTCGAGCAGGTACTCGGTCTTGCGCGCCGACAGGCCGGCGCCGCGCATCGTCAGCGGGTCCAGCGCATTGACGGTCTGCGGCGGCAGGTGCATCTCCGGACCGTCGACGAGCGCGGCGAACTTGTTCCACACCGACTGCGCCGCCTTCACCGAGATCTGCTGGCCGACGATGGAACGCGCCAGCGTCGTGAAGGCGTCGCCGCGGCTCTCCAGCCGCGCTTCGCCGAAACGCGGGATCAGCTTCTTCATCACCCGGTCGCGGCGCGACAGGTGGCGGCAGGCGTCGTCCCAGTAGGCCGGCGTCACGGCGAGGACCTGGTCACGAGGGGACATCCGGATCAGGCCCTCACCCAGGTCGTGCCCTGCGCGCCGTCCTTCAGCTCGACACCCTGGGCGGCGAGTTCGGAGCGGATGCGGTCGGCATCGGCGAAGCGGCGCTCGCGCTTGGCGGCGGCACGGGCTTCGATCAGCGCCTGGATCTCGGCGTCGCCGACACCGGCGCCGGCCTGCAGGAAGGCGCGCGGCGACTGCTGCAGGATGCCGAGGATGGCGCCGAGCGAGACCAGCAGCGCGGCGGTCTTCGGGTCGCGCTCGCGGTTCAGTTCGTTGGCGAGCTCGAACAGCACCGCCAGCGCACCCGGCGTGTTGAAGTCGTCGTCCATCGCCGTGCGGAAGGCGGCGGCACGCGGGTCGTTCCAGTCGAGCTCGCCGGCCTCGGCGCCGCAGCCGTCGAGCGCGGTGTAGAGCCGGCGCAGCGCGGCGCGCGCTTCGTCGAGCAGCGAGTCGGCGAAGTTGAACGGGCTGCGGTAGTGCGTGCGCAGCATGAAGAAGCGCACCGTCTCGCCGTCGAACTTCTTCAGCACCTCGGCGATGGTGAAGAAGTTGCCCAGGCTCTTGGACATCTTCTCGTTGTCGACGTTCAAGAAGCCGTTGTGCAGCCAGTAGTTGACAACCGGATGACCGTAGGCGCCTTCGCTCTGCGCGATCTCGTTCTCGTGGTGCGGGAACTGCAGGTCCATGCCGCCGCCGTGCAGGTCGAACCGTTCGCCCAGCAGCGCGCAGCTCATCGCCGAGCACTCGATGTGCCAGCCCGGGCGCCCGGCGCCGAAGGGGCTGTCCCACTTGGCCTCGGCCGGCTCCTCGGGCTTGGCCGACTTCCAGAGCACGAAGTCCAGCGGGTCTTCCTTGCCGCCGGCCACCGCGACCCGTTCGCCGGCACGCAGCTCGTCCAGCGACTTGCCCGAAAGCTTGCCGTAGCCAGGGAAGCGCCGCACCGCGAAGTTCACGTCGCCGTCTTCGGCGCGGTAGGCCAGGCCCTTGTGCTCGAGCTTGCCGATGATGTCGAGCATCTGCGGCACGTAGTCGGTGGCCCGCGGCTCGTGCGTCGGCGGCGCCAGGCCGAGCGCGGCGAAGTCGCGGTGCATCGCCGCGATCATCTCGTCGGTCAGCGTGCGGATGGCGACGCCGCGCTCGAGCGCACGGCGGATGATCTTGTCGTCGATGTCGGTGATGTTGCGGACGTAGGTGACGTCGTAACCGCTGGCGCGCAGCCAGCGGTAGACGACGTCGAACGCGAGGTTCATCCGCGCGTGCCCCATGTGGCACAAGTCGTACACCGTGATGCCGCAGACGTACAGGCGCACGTGGCCCGGCTCGATCGGAACAAAGGTCTCGAGACGGCGCGTCAGGGTGTTGTGGAGGCGGAGCGTCATGCAGTCGGGAATCTTCAGTGGGGCGCGCCGATACAATCTTTCAGTATAGCGGGCGCCTCCTGCGCCCCACCCTGCCGAACCCCCCGCTGCAGATGCTCCGTGTCCTGATCGCCGCACTCGCGCTGGCCCTGGTCCCCCTGGCACATGCCGACGACGCCGCCGATGCCCAGCGCCTGCTGCTGGCCGGGCAGGCGGACGCGGCGCTGGCCCGCGCCGAGACCGCGCTCGCGCAGCGCCCGAACGACGCCACGCTGCGTTTCACGCGCGGCGTCGCGCTGCTGGACCTGGGCCGCGACGCCGAGGCCGAGGACGCCTTCCTGCGCATGACGCAGGACTTTCCCGAGCTGCCCGAGCCCTACAACAACCTCGGGCTGCTGTACGCCCGTGCCGGCCGGCTGGAAGACGCCCGCGTCGCGCTCGAAACCGCGCTGCGCAACGACCCGTCGCAGCGCAACGCGCGCCGCAACCTCGGCGACGTGATGCTGCGCCTGGCGCTGCAGTCCTGGGAAGCGGCGGCGGCGGCGACACCGGGCGACCCGGAACTCGAACGCCGCATCCGCGTCGCGCGCGAACTCGCCGCGAGCCCCCGCTGACGTCGGGCCCGGGCAGCGCCCGGGCCGTGCGCGTCGCTAGACTTCCCGCATCCACCGCCCCGAAGGACTCCATGTTCCGCCACGCCAAGCTTGTCGCTTTCGCTGCGGCCGCCATCGTCGCCGCCGCTCCCGCCAGCGCGCAGACCGTGCGCCTGGACACCAGTGCCGGCGAGATCGTCGTCGAGCTCGACGCCGCCAAGGCGCCCAAGACCGTCGACAACTTCGTCCAGTACGTCAAGGCCGGCCACTTCGACGGCACGATCTTCCACCGCGTGATCCCGGGCTTCATGATCCAGGGCGGCGGCATGACGCCCAAGATGGCCGAGAAGCCGACGCGCAAGCCGATCCCACTGGAAAGCCGCAACGGCCTGGCGAACACGCGCGGCACGCTCGCGATGGCGCGCACGATGGTGCCCGACTCGGCGACGGCGCAGTTCTTCATCAACGTCGCCGACAACGGCTTCCTCGACCAGCCCAACGCACGCGACGGCAACGGCTACGCCGTCTTCGGCCGCGTGACCACGGGCATGGACGTCGTCGACCGCATCGCCGCGACGCCCACCACATCGTCGGGCCCGCACCAGAACGTGCCGGTCACGCCGGTGATCATCCGCAAGGCCACCCTGGAGAAATGACATGACCAAGCAAGTGCAGTTCGAAACCACCGCCGGCACGCTGGTGATCGAGCTCGACGACGAGCGCGCGCCGGTGACGGTGGCCAACTTCCTCGACTACGTGAAGAAGGGCCACTACGACGGCACCGTCTTCCACCGCGTCATCAAGGGCTTCATGGTCCAGGGCGGCGGTTTCGAGCCCGGCATGAAGCAGAAGCCCACCGGCGCCAGCATCCAGAACGAAGCCAAGAACGGCCTGCGCAACCTGCGCTACACGCTGGCGATGGCACGCACCTCCGACCCGCATTCGGCGAGCGCGCAGTTCTTCATCAACACCGGCGACAACGGCTTCCTCGACAACGACCGGGCCCAGGACGGCTGGGGCTACGCCGTGTTCGGCAAGGTGGTCTCGGGCACCGAGGTCGTCGACCTGATCGAACGCGTGCGCACCGGCCGCAAGGGCTTCCACGACGACGTGCCGCTGGAAGACGTGCGCATCGAGCGCGCCACCGAGGTCGCCTGATGGCCGCAGGCAGCGCTGCAGGCACGACGGCGCTGCCCGCGTACTTCGAGTTCGAGGCCCCGCGCGACTGGCGGGCCATCGACTTCATCTCCGACATCCACCTCGCGCCGACGCTGCCGCGCACCGTCGACGCCTGGCGCGAGCACCTGCTGCACACGCCGGCCGACGCCGTCTTCATCCTCGGCGACCTGTTCGAGGTCTGGGTCGGCGACGACGCGCGCTGCCTGCCCTTCGAGCAGGAGTGCGCCGAGGTGCTGGCCGAGGCCGCCAGCCGGCGCAGCCTCGCCTTCATGGCCGGCAACCGCGATTTCCTCGTCGGCTCGCGCCTGCTGCGCGAGACCGGCGTGATGGGGCTGGCCGACCCGACGCTGCTCGACGCCTGGGGCCGGCGCCTGCTGCTGACGCACGGCGACGCGCTCTGCCTCGAGGACACCGAGTACCAGGGCTACCGCGCCCAGGTGCGCGACCCGGCCTGGCAGCGCGACTTCCTGGCGCGGTCGCTGGCCGAACGGCTGGCGATCGCCGCCGACATCCGCCAGCGCAGCGCCTCGCGCCAGGACGAGGCGGCGCTGTACGCCGACGTCGACGCCGGTGCGGCGGTCGCGTGGATGCACGCCATCGGCAGCGCCGAGCTGGTGCACGGCCACACCCACCGGCCGGGCAGCGAGACGCTGGCTCCCGGCTACAAGCGTCACGTGCTCTGCGACTGGGACCTGGACGACGCGGCGCGGCCGCGCGCCGAGGTGCTGCGCCTGACGCGCGACGGATTCGAGCGCGTGCCGCCGACGGCCGCCGGCGCCTGATGTGGCAGCGGCTGCGCAACCGGCTGCAGCAGCGGCGTGAAGAAGCCGCGCTCGCGCGCCGCCCGATTCCCGACGACCTGTGGAAGCGCACGCTCGTGCGCTACCCCTTCCTGCAGCGGCGCGACCCCGAGGCGGCAGCGGCGCTGCGCCGGCTGACCAGCCTGTTCCTGGACCGCAAGGAGTTCAGCGCCCAGCCCGGCGTGCGCCTGACCGACCACGTCGCGGTCGCCGTCGCGGCCCAGGCCTGCCTGCCGATCCTGAACATCGGGCTGGCCGCCTACGACGGTTTCGTCGGCATCGTGCTGCACCCGGACCAGGTGGTCGCGCGGCGCTCCACGGTCGACGAGGACGGCGTCGTGCACGAGTACGACGAGTTGCTGTCCGGCGAGGCGATGGAAGGCGGCCCGGTGATGCTGTCCTGGCAGGACGTGCGCGCCGCCGGGCGCAGCGCCGCCGAGGCCTACAACGTCGTCATCCACGAGTTCGCGCACGTGCTCGACATGGCCGACGGTGTCGCCGATGGCGTGCCGCTGCTGCCGGCAGAGCTGCCCGCCGCCGAATGGCAGGCGGTGCTGCAGGCCGAGTACGAGGACTTCTGCCGCCGTGTCGAAGCCGACGAGGACACCGCGCTCGACCCCTACGGCGCGCAGTCGCCGGACGAGTTCTTCGCGGTCGCGAGCGAGGCCTTCTTCGTCGCCCCGGCGGCGATGAAAAAAGAACACCCCGCGTTGTACGGGGTGTTCGTCAGGTTCTATCGGCAGGACCCGGCGGCCGAAGCCGCCTGAGGCGCCGCGCGCCGCGCTCAGGCGGGCGTGGCTTCGGTGCGCGGCTTGTCGCTGCGCTTGGGCGGCTGGATGTCCAGCTGCACCTCGTCCTTGTCGTCGAGGTCGACCGTGAGCCGGCCGCCATCGACCAGACGGCCGAACAGCAGTTCGTCGGCCAGCGCGCGCCGGATCATGTCCTGGATCAGGCGCTGCATCGGCCGCGCACCCATCAGCGGGTCGAAGCCCTTCTTCGCCAGGTGCTGGCGCAGCTTGTCGGTGAAGGTGACCTCGACCTTCTTCTCGGCGAGCTGGCTTTCGAGCTGCAGCAGGAACTTGTCGACGACGCGCATGATGATGTCCTCATCCAGAGCGCGGAAGGACACGATCGCGTCGAGCCGGTTGCGGAACTCGGGCGTGAACAGGCGCTTGATGTCGGCCATCTCGTCGCCCTGCTCGCGCCGGGTCGTGAAGCCGATCGTCGACTTGTTCATCGTCTCGGCGCCCGCGTTCGTGGTCATGATGATGATCACGCTGCGGAAGTCGGCCTTGCGCCCGTTGTTGTCGGTCAGCGTGCCGTGGTCCATGACCTGCAGCAGCACGTTGAAGACGTCGGGGTGGGCCTTCTCGATCTCGTCGAGCAGCAGCACCGCGTGCGGCTTCTTCGTCACCGCCTCGGTCAGCAGGCCGCCCTGGTCGAAACCGACGTAGCCCGGAGGCGCGCCGATCAGGCGGCTGACCGCGTGCCGCTCCATGTACTCGGACATGTCGAAGCGGATCAGCTCGATGCCCAGGATGTAGGCCAGCTGCTTGGCGACTTCGGTCTTGCCGACGCCGGTGGGGCCGCTGAACAGGAAGGAGCCGATCGGCTTGTCGGGCTTGCCCAGGCCGGAACGCGCCATCTTGATCGCGGCGGCCAGCGCCTCGATCGACGGGTCCTGGCCGTAGACCACGCTCTTCAGGTCGCGCTCCAGCGTCTTCAGCTTGTCGCGGTCGTCGCTCGACACCGAGGCCGGCGGGATGCGCGCGATCTTGGCGACGATCTCCTCGACCTCGGCCCGGGTGATGGTCTTCTTCTGCTTGCTCTTGGGCAGGATGCGCTGGGCGGCACCGGCTTCGTCGATGACGTCGATCGCCTTGTCGGGCAGGTGACGGTCGTTGATGTACTTGGCCGAGAGTTCGGCCGCGGCCTGCAGCGCGCCGAGCGCGTACTTGACGTTGTGGTGGTCCTCGAAGCGCGACTTCAGGCCCTTCAGGATCTCGATCGTCTGCTCGACCGAAGGCTCGACGACGTCGACCTTCTGGAAGCGCCGCGACAGCGCCGCGTCCTTCTCGAAGATGCCGCGGTACTCGTTGAAGGTGGTCGCGCCGATGCACTTCATCGAGCCGCTGGACAGCGCGGGCTTGAGCAGGTTGCTCGCGTCCAGCGTGCCGCCCGAGGCCGCGCCGGCGCCGATCAGCGTGTGGATCTCGTCGATGAAGAGGATCGCGTTCGGCTGGTCTTTCAGTTGCTTGAGCACGCCCTTCAGGCGCTGCTCGAAGTCGCCGCGGTACTTGGTGCCGGCCAGCAGCGCGCCCATGTCGAGCGAGTAGACGGTGGCGTCGGCCAGGACCTCGGGCACGTCCTTCTCGGTGATGCGCCAGGCCAAGCCTTCGGCGATGGCGGTCTTGCCGACACCGGCCTCGCCGACCAGCAGCGGGTTGTTCTTGCGCCGGCGACACAGCACCTGGATGACGCGCTCGACCTCGTGCTCGCGGCCGATCAGCGGGTCGATCTTGCCCGCCAGCGCCAGCGTGTTGAGGTTCTGCGTGAACTGCTCCAGCGGCGAGCCCTTGCCTTCGCCGCCGGCTTCGTCGCGTTCGCCCTCGTTGTTGCTGGCACCGCTGTCGTTGGACTTGGCGGGCTCGGGCGGGTCGCTCTTCTTGATGCCGTGGGCGATGAAGTTGACGACGTCCAGCCGCGTCACGCCCTGCTGGTGCAGGTAGTAGACGGCGTGCGAATCCTTCTCGCCGAAGATCGCCACCAGCACGTTGGCGCCGGTGACTTCCTTCTTGCCGCTGCCCGTGCTCTGCACGTGCATGATCGCGCGCTGGATCACGCGCTGGAAACCGAGCGTCGGCTGGGTGTCGACTTCCTCGCTGCCCGAGACCGTCGGCGTGTTCTCCTTGATGAAGGTCGCCAGACTCTTGCGCAGGTCCTCGATGTTGGCAGCGCAGGCGCGCAGCACCTCGGCCGCGGAGGGGTTGTCGAGCAGCGCCATCAGCAGGTGCTCGACAGTGATGAACTCATGCCGCTGCTGGCGCGCTTCGACGAACGCCATGTGCAGGCTGACTTCCAGTTCTTGCGCAATCATGCGGCCTCCATAATGCACTGAAGCGGGTGACCGTCGCGGCGAGCCGCGGCGAGCACGAGTTCGACCTTCGTCGCGGCAACGTCCTTCGGGTACACGCCACACACGCCCCGACCCTCGTGGTGGATCTTCAGCATGATGTGCGTGGCCGTCTCCAGGTCACGCTGGAAATAGTGCTGGAGCACCATGACGACGAACTCCATCGGCGTGTAGTCGTCGTTGAGCAGCACCACCTGGTACAGGCTCGGCGGCTTGACCCGCTGGGCCTTGCGCTCGGCGACGACGGCACCACCTGCGCCGCCGTCCCGGGCAGGCGAGACCGGCGGCTTAACCGGGGGGACGGATGGTTCGTCGGGCATGAATTCATTCTATCGGCGTTGTCCATGCTTGCCCGCGGCAACTTTGCATGACCCGTGCCATGGTCATGTTGATGCGCACGCCGCCGCTTCAAGCCCCCGCCCCCCCGAGTCCTTCGTGAAGCCTGTCACGCGGGCGACCTGGGCCCGATTTGACCAATGTTTGTCGAATCCAGGAGACACCAAAACCCTGACTTGCCTTGACACTGTTCTGACGCCGTCGACAGAATCATTTTTGATATTCGCGCGCAGTTAAGCGAGGTGAAAACAATGGCAGTCGGTACGGTGAAGTGGTTCAACGATGCCAAGGGCTTCGGTTTCATCGAACCCGAAGGAGGCGGCGCGGACGTGTTCGCGCACTTCTCGGCGGTGCAGATGGATGGCTTTCGCACGCTGAAGCAAGGCGGCCGCGTCGAGTTCGATCTCGTGCAGGGCCCCAAGGGCAATCTGGCGCAAAACATCCGGCCGGTGACGGCGGCGGCCCTGGAGCCGGCGCCGCAAACCGTCGCCTGAGACGCCGGCGATATTCACGGCGCGGCCCGGGAACGGGTCGCGGCGGAAGCGGTGTGCCCGCATCTGGCGCCGCCTGTCACGGCACGCCGAGGCGCCTGGTGTGCGGCACGGCCGAGGCCGAACCAGCGGCGGGGGTCCGGCAGCGCGCCGAATCCCGGCAGCAAGCTCAGTTGCTGGTCGGCGCCGGCGTCTTCATCGCCTTCGCCTTCATCGCATGAGCCGTGTGCACCGGCTTGGCCTTGGCCTTGGCCTTGGCGTGATGCTGGGCCTTGGCCGGAGCCTTGGCAGCGCTCGTCGTCGCCGGCACCGAGGCGGCGGCCTCGGCGGGTTTCGGCGTGGCGGCGAAGCCGAGGGCCGCGACGCCAGCGAGCGTGGCGGCGAGCAGGCCATTGCGGATGATGGTACGGGTGGCAGCCATGTTCAGTTCTCCTATCGGACCCCGTTGAGGGCTCCAGGTCCTTCGAGCCGACCCGGCATGCACCGGGCTTGAGGACTCAACGGCGCCCGGCTCCCGGGGGCCGACGCGCCGGCGGCGGCGCCGTGTTTCATCTGTCATCGCAGCTCCAGCCGGCGTCATCGACTGCGGCTTCGACATGCTCAGGCTTCGGTCCGTGCACTGCCACGAAACCCGGAGTCATTGCCGATGGCCGCTTTCCCGTCCCTCCTCGCACCGCGCCGGTGGCGCCTCCATGCCACGCTGGCGGCGGTACTGAGCGCGCTGGCCGTGCTGGCTGCGCCGGCGGCGCAGGCCGAGACCGGCGCCGCCGCGGCGTCCACGATCACCGCGCCGGCACCCGACTTCGCCGCCATCGCCCAGCGAGTCGGCCCAGCGGTGGTCAACATCCGCGTCAGCGGCATCCGCCATCTGGGCGCCGACACCGCCGCCACCTCGGACGACCCCGACGAGGAACTGCTGCGCCGCCTGCAGCGCCAGTACGGCGGCGCCGGCGCACACCTGGACGTGCCGATGCGCGGGCTGGGCTCGGGTTTCATCGTGCGCGCCGACGGCGTGATCCTGACCAACGCCCACGTCGTCGCCGATGCGCGCGAGGTCGTCGTGCGCCTGACCGACCGGCGCGAGTTCCGGGCGCGTGTGCTCGGCAGCGACACGTTGACCGACGTCGCGGTGCTGAAGATCGACGCCCAGGGCCTGCCCACCGTCACGCCCGGCGACCCGGCCTCGCTGCGCGTAGGGCAATGGGTGATGGCGATCGGCTCGCCCTACGGCTTCGACAACAGCGTCAGCGCCGGCGTCGTCAGCGCGACGACACGCAACCTGCCCGACGGCGCGGTGCCCTTCATCCAGACCGACGTCGCGATCAACCCGGGCAACTCCGGCGGGCCGCTGATCGACGGCCGCGGCGAGGTCGTCGGCATCAACGCCCAGATCTACACGCGCACCGGCGGCTTCCAGGGCCTGAGCTTCGCGATCCCGGCCGACCTCGCGCTGCGTGTCGAGCGCCAGATCCTCGAGACCGGCCACGCGCGCCACGCGCGCCTGGGCGTGGCGGTGCAGGAGGTCGACCAGTCGCTGGCCGAAGCCTTCGGCCTGGCGCGCGCCGAAGGGGCGCTGATCGACCGCGTGATGCCGGCCAGCGCCGCCGAACGTGCCGGCCTGCGCGCCGGCGACATCGTGCTGCTGGCCGGCGAGCGCCGCATCGTCGACTCGGGCGAGCTGGGCATCGTCACCGCGCTCGCCAGTCCAGGCCAGCGCCTGGCGCTCGAGGTCTGGCGCGGCGGCCGCAGCTGGCAGGTCCAGCTGGTGCTCGGCGACGCCGACGACCACCGCGGCGAGCCACCGGCGAACGCGGCGATGGACGCTGCCCTCGGCGTCGCGCTGCGGCCGATGGCGCCGGCCGAACTGCGCAAAGTCGTCGAGACGGTGCGCGGGCTGCGCATCGAGCAGGTCCAGGGTCTGGCCGCCGAAGCCGGGCTGGAACCGGGCGACGTGCTGCTCGCGGTCAACGGCCAGCCGGTCTCGAGCACCGCCCAGCTGCAGCAGTGCCTGGCGGCCTCGGGCCCGACGGTGGCGCTGCTGGTGCAGCACGGCGACGAGCGCAGCTACGTCGCGCTGCGCACCGGCGGCCAAAGGAGTTCGTGATGCGGCAACGCAGCCCGGATGAACCGCTGCCGCGCAGGCTGTGCGAACCGACGATCTCGGTCGTGATGCCGGCCTACGACGAAGCGGCGAACCTGGCGGCGACGCTGGGGCAGCTGAGCGCGGCGCTGCGCCGCCTGAGCAGCCGCTGGGAGATCGTGCTCGTCGACGACGGCAGCCGCGACGCGACGCCGGAGCTGATGGCCGCGCCGCCCGCCGGCGTGCGCTACCTGCGGCTGACACGCAACTTCGGCAAGGAGGCGGCGCTGACCGCCGGCCTGGCGCACGCACGCGGCGAGCTGGTCTGGCTGATGGACGCCGACGGCCAGCATCCGGTCGAGCTGATGCCGGCGATGCTGCAGGCCTGGCGCGAAGGCGCCGACCACGTCTGCGCGGTGCGCCGCGCACGCGACGACGAGTCCTGGTTCAAGCGCGCCGGCACGCGCTGGTTCTACCGCCTCGTCAACGTCGGCTCGCCGGTGCCGATCACCGCCGACGCCGGCGACTTCCGCCTGTTCGACCGCCGCGTCGTCGACGCGCTCAACTCGCTGCCCGAGCGCAACCGCTTCATGAAGGGCTTGTACGCCTGGGTCGGTTTCGAGCCGGTGCTGATCGCCTACACGCCGCTGCCGCGCCACGCCGGCACGAGCCGCTTCTCGCCGCTGCGCCTGGCGCGGCTGGCGCTCACCGGCATCACCGCCTTCTCCAACCTGCCGCTGCGGCTGTGGAGTGCACTCGGCGCGGGCGTCGCCTGCTGCGCGCTGGGTTACGGCATCTGGGTCGTCGTCGAGCACGTCGTCGCCGGGCATCCGGTGCCGGGCTGGCCGACGATCGTCGCCGGGATGATGTTCACCGCCGGCGTGCAGCTGCTGTCGATCGGCGTGCTCGGCGAGTACGTCGGCCGCATCTTCGACGAGGTCAAGCAGCGTCCCGTCTACCTGCTGGCCGCCGACAGCGGCGCACCGCCGCTGGAGGAGCCGCTGCACTGGCCGCAACCGACGCTGGCGGAGGCCGAAGGCCGATGAAAACGCAGCACCACCTGGCCCTGTGCGCCGACGACTACGGCGCGGCCGCCCACGTCGACGCCGCGATCGACCGCCTCGCCCACGCCGGCCGGCTGGCCGCCGCCAGCATGCTGGTGCTGCGCTCGCGCTGGCCCGAAGCCGC
This sequence comes from Rubrivivax gelatinosus, assembly GCF_016583785.1. Taxonomy (GTDB): domain Bacteria; phylum Pseudomonadota; class Gammaproteobacteria; order Burkholderiales; family Burkholderiaceae_C; genus Rubrivivax; species Rubrivivax gelatinosus_B. The sequence goes on from NZ_NRRU01000067.1 coordinate 29,197, forward strand.
GCGCCGCAGCCACCTCTGGCCGGCGACGGTCAAACGCGGCCTGCACTTCAACCTCAGCGACGGTTTTGCGCTCAGCAGCGAACTGCGCCGCCACTGGGACGTGCTGCCGCGGCTGCCGGCGCTGATCGCGCTGGCGCACGCGCACGCCCTGCCGCTGGCGGCCATAGGCGCCGAACTGGAGGCCCAGATCGACCGTTTCCAGGTCTACGTCGGCGCCGCGCCCGCGTTCGTCGACGGCCACCAGCACGTGCACCACCTGCCCGGCGTGCGCGACCTGGTGCTGCGCACGGCCCATGCGCGCGGCCTGGCGGTGCGCAACACCGGCCGCGTCGAAGGGCCGAGCGCCGCGCTCAAGCGCCGCCTGATCGAGTTCAGCGGCGGGCGTGCGCTGCAGCGCGAGTTGCGCCGGCTGCACATCCCGCACAACGACCTGCTGCTCGGGGCCTACGACTTCGAGGCCGACGACTACCGCGCCCGCATGCAGGGCTGGCTGGCCACCCTCGACGGCGAAGACGACTCCGCGAGCGCGCTGCTGTTCTGCCACCCTGGCGACAGCGCCGCACGCAGCAGCGGCGACGAGATCGCCGCCGCGCGCGAGCGCGAAGCGCACTACCTCGAAAGCCCGGCTTTCAGCGAGGACCTGGCGGCCGCCGGTGTCGCGCTCGGCCCGGCGTTCGCCGCCGCGCGCCAGGCGGGCGGGCAAAGCTCCAGTGCCGGTTGACGGCGAAGCCGGTGGCGAAGACCAGCAGCGTCGCCAGCGCCTGCGCCAGCAGGTAGTGCAGGCCGGCGTGCACGCCGGCGGCGACGACGACCATGCCCAGCACGGCACCGGCGAGCGCGGTCGCCTGGAAACGCCACCAGCTCGCCGCCGGCGGTCGCCGGCCGTCGGCGAAGGTGAAGCGGCGGTTGCCGGCCCAGGCCAGCTGCGCGCCGAGCGCCGCGCCGACGCCGCTGCCGATCCAGGCGGCGCAGCCGGCCCATTCGACCAGCGCGGCCAGCGTCGCCCAGTGCGCCGCCGTCGCGACCAGGCCGACGCCGGCGTAGCGCAGCAGCGGCCGCGGCGTGTGCTTCAGCGGCATGGCGCCACCGGATCGGCGCGCCACAGGCTCCCGCGCGCACCGTCGGCGACGGCCTGCGCGTCGCCGAAACCCGGCGGCAGCGCCGCGCCGTGCGCCACCACCAGCCAGATGCGGCCGCCATCGCAGCGATGGCGCTGCGCCTCGGCGGGCAGCCACAGCCTCGCGCCGGCCGCCGCCGGGTCGAAACGGCCGGCATCGAGCAGTTCGTGGCGCCAGTCGTCGCGCGGCCGGCGCCGTGTCGTGTCCCAGTCGGCGACGACGGCCGGCGCGGTCTCCAGCCGCGCCAGCAGCCGCAGGTCGAAGAAGGGGTCGCCGACATAGACCACCGTCTCGCCCGGCGCACGCGCGGCGGCGAGCGCGTGCGCGAGGTCGGCGTCGCCGGCCGGGCCGCGCAGCACGAGCAGCGCCAGCGCCGCGGCGCTGGCGCTGCTCGTGC